>CALGZX010000017.1 GCA_937934165.1 uncultured Collinsella sp. | reverse complement strand
ATGCCGATGGGGTCGAGGCCGTTGGTGGGCTCGTCGAGCACGAGCAGGCGTGGCCGGGCGATCAGCGCCAGCGCGAGCCCCAGGCGCTGCCGCATGCCCATCGAGAAGCGCCCGGCGCGCTTCTTCCCAGTGTCCGCGAGGTCCACGGCGGCGAGCACCTCATCTATGCGGCTCTCGGGAAGGCCCAGCAGCGTGGTGCGCACGCGCAGGTTCTCGCGCGCGGTGAGGTTGGGGTAGAGCGGCGCCTCCTCGATGAGGCTGCCGATTGCGTAGAGGTCCTCGCGGCGCCAGGCGTGCCCGGCAAAGAGGATCTCCCCGGCCGTCGGCCGCAGCATCCCGCAGATCATCTTGAGCGTTGTCGACTTGCCGGCGCCGTTGGGGCCGAGCAGCCCGTACACCTCGCCCTCGCGGATATGAAGGCTCACGTCGGCCACGGCGTCCTGCGCCTGGTCGCCGCGGCCGAAGCGCTTGGTGAGCCCGCGCGTCTCGAGCATGTAATCCATGGGCTTATCCTTTCTCTTCCGGGCGCGCGGGCCGAGTCGCCGTGCCCGCGCGCCTTACCTTTCGGGTTCACCATCCATGGTGGGGCGCGTTTCTAACGAAGCCGTAACGGCCGTTGGGCTCTTTTGGTGCCAGCCCTTCTCGACCCGTACGCATTTGCTTAAAGCAACAACTTTCCCGATCGATGTAATCACCGAATCAAAACGTGTACACCAGCCACCAAAGATGCCGAAAAATGTCGCTTTTGGAGGCTGATGTACACAAATGCAGAATCCAGCGCAGCCCAGAGGCGCCCTCCACATGTCTGGACTCTCTATGGCTGCGCTGGATAGACATCGCCGGAACGGGTATAGTATCGAAAGTTTTGTCGTTAACCAGCGGGGGAGTCCTGTGGGCATCAAAAAGAAGATCAAAAAGGAGCTTATCGGCACTTCCGATTACCCGTCGAATAAGATCTTTACGATCTCCAATTTCATCACCTTTACGCGCCTGATCCTCACCCTGGTATTTCTGTACCTGTTTGTGACGGATAACAACCGTGTCATCGCCATCGTTATCTACGCCGTTGCCGCCTCCACCGACTGGATGGACGGTCAGATCGCCCGCATGACTAAGACGGTCTCGTGGCTCGGCAAGGTCATGGATCCCATTTGCGACCGTGCGCTGCTGTTCACCGGCGTACTTGGACTGGTGGTCCGCGGAGAGCTGCCCATCTGGGTCTGCGTACTCATTATTGGCCGCGACATCTATCTGGGCATCGGCACGCTTATCGTGCGTCATTATCACCGTCGCCCCATCGATGTGGTCTTTCCCGGAAAGATTGCCACGGCGCTGCTCATGACCGGCTTCTCACTCATGCTGCTCGGTTTCCCCGTTATTGACGGCCTGCACCTTTTATCTTCAACCCTTACGGCCTTCCCGGGCCTCAACGGAAGCTCGGTGCCCCTCGGCATCTTCTTTGTGTACGGCGGCGTGATCTTCTCCATGCTCACGGCTGTCATCTACTCCATTAAGGGCGGAGTGGCCATTAAACAGGCTCTCGCGCATCCCGAGGACGAGGACATCGACTTTCTGAACCCTGAAATCGAAGACTGATTCGTTGGGGTATGATTACGTACGGTTCATTATTTGCGGCACGTCCGCGATAAGTTAGGGGTTGTCATGGACAACATGGTTAACAATATGCCTCAGAATGATAAGACTGCTGACGCTACCTGCGTATTCCGCGTGCCTTCAAGCGACGTCACCGTTCCCGACCTCATGGCCAACGTGCGCATCACCGCCCCCGTCCTGTCCATCGTCAAGGGTCCGCAGACTGGTGCCGCCTTTGAGCTCGAGGACGACGTGACCACCATCGGCCGCGATCCCGCGAACGGCATCTTCCTTAATGACATGACCGTTTCGCGCAGCCACGCGCGCATTATTCGCGAGGGCCTCGGCGCTCGCATCGAGGACCTGGGCTCGCTCAATGGTACCTGGGTCGACGGTGCCATTGTCAATGCAGCCCCGCTGCACGACGGTTCTTCCGTTCAGATCGGTACGTTTACGCTCATCTACCACGAGAGCACGCCGGAGCGCATCGAAACCGGTGAGTAGGGCATGGCCGAACGCAACTATCTGAGTATCGGCCAAGTCGTCAACCTACTTCGAGGCGCATACCCCGATCTTTCGAACTCAAAAATTAGATTTCTAGAGGATGAGGGGCTCATTACCCCTCATCGTACGCCTAAGGGATACCGTCAGTACTCTAAGGAGGACGTTGATCGTCTGGAGGTCATCCTGCACTTGCAGAAGACCCGCTACATGCCGCTCAACGTGATTAAGCAGCGCTTGGAAAACGCCACGGACCTGTCAACGCTCGCCTACGAGGTGGGCTTGCTATCCGATGTTCCGCTCAAGACGGAGCCCAAGGAGACTAAGCAAAAGCTGCATCCCATCGAGACCATTCCCGATATGTTGGGCGTCGAAATTTCGTTTATCCGCTCGCTCGCCGAGAACGACCTCATTCGCATCATCAAGAGTCCGCAGAATCGCCAGCTTGTCGATGGTCGCGATTTTCCGATCATCCGCTACTGCTCCGAGCTGTCGCGCTTCCATATCGAGCCGCGCAACCTGCGTCAGTACGTGTCTTCCGCCAACCGCGAGTCCTCGATGTTTGAGCAGGTGCTTGTGAGCATGCTCGGCATGGATACCTCCGATGACGAGCGCGACGCCAAGCTCGAGCGTGCGTTTAAGAAGCTTCACGACCTGACGGAGGGCGTGCACACCGCGCTGCTCAAGAACCGCGTTTTTGAGTCGCTCAACGCCGTGGTCGAGGACGCCGACATCGATGCACTCGATGAGGAAATCACTCGCTCCGAGTCCACCAAGGCCAAAAACGAAGAGACAGTCGCGCCGGCTTCACACGAGGATTCTCTCGTAAAGCCGCTCAAGGTCGTCGCCCCTTCGCAATCCGGCACCGTCACCGCGGGCAAGTAACAGCTGCCGCTTATCCGGCAACCCATTGAAAGGTCATGCAATGTACGACTTCGAATCTCAAATCGTCGACATCCCCGACTATCCCGAGCCCGGAGTCATCTTTAAAGACATCACGCCGCTCTTCGGCAATCCCGAGGCGCTCAAAGCCATGACCGATGCCCTCGCCGAGCACTTTGCCGGCATGGGAATCACCAAGGTCGTAGGTCCCGAGGCTCGCGGCTTTATGGTGGGCGTTCCCGTGGCCGTCGCTCTGGGCGCCGGCTTTGTTCCCGCACGTAAACCGGGCAAGCTGCCGCGCGAGACCGTAAGCCAGAGCTACGAGCTCGAGTACGGCACCGATTCAATTGAGATCCATGCCGACGCTATCAGCTCTAAAGATACCGTGTTGATTCTGGACGACTTGGTCGCGACGGGCGGAACCGTCGAGGCAACAGGTAAACTGGTGCGAGATATGGGCGCAAAGCTTGTCGGTTACGGTTGTATCCTTGAGCTTGCGTTTCTCAACCCGCGCGAGAAGCTCACGCCGTCTGATGACGATGTGGAGCTCTTTAGCCTGGTGACGGTGGACTAGCCGTTACCCTTAGTTACTGGAAAGGAAGCTACATGCGCACAGCAAACACGCATAAAAACATGGCACGCTGCGCTGCTACGGCAACCCTCGCTTGTGTTTTGGGCTTGGGCCTCGCGGCTCCTGCCTACGCCGATACCGCATCCGACCTTGCCGCTGCTCGTACTAAGCTCGAGCAGATCGGTACCCAAACCCAGCAGATTTACGATGAGCTCGCCACGCAGACGCAGGCGCTCGATCAGACTGCTGGCGAGATCACGCAAAAGCAGCAAGAGATCGCCGATGGTCAGGCCAAGCTCTCGACCTATGTCGCCGGCGAGTACAAAACCGGCGGTCTGAGCCTGCTTCAGGTTCTGACGGGTGTCGATGACCTGAGCGATATGCTCAACCGTCTGTTCTACTACGGCAAAGTTTCCGATAAGCAAGCTCAGACCATTCAAGAGGTCAAGGAGCTTAAGCAGCAGCTCACCGATAAGCATGCCGAGCAGGAGAAGAACGTCGCCGCCACGCAAAAGAAGGTCGACGAGCTTAACGCCCAGCAGACTGAAGCCCAGAACGTCGTAAACTCCCTGGATTCGCAGCTGCAGGCCGAGCTTGCCGCCGAGGCCGAGGCCAACGCCGCGCTGCAGGCCGGCATCAACGCCAGCACCGCCGAGAAGGCCACGGTGAGCAACGAGACTGCCGGTACGACCGAGAACACCAACAACGGTGGCCAGACCAGCAATAACAACAACCAGGGCGGCAACACTCCGGCTCCTACGCCGGCACCTGCTCCGACGCCGCAGCCCTCCACGCCTGCTCCGGCTCCGACGCCTTCTGCTCCGAGCCAGTCCGTCGACGGCGGTTCTGTTGTCTCGCGTGCATACAGTAAGCTTGGTTGCGCTTATTCCTGGGGCGGAATTGGCCCGAACAGCTTCGACTGCTCTGGTTTTGTTAGCTATTGCCTCACTGGTCGTTATTGCCGCCTGGGCACCACGGGTACCTTTATGGGCTGGACGCGTGTGTCCGATCCGCAGCCCGGTGACGTTGTGGTCAACTCGTACCACACCGGCATTTACATCGGTGGTGGTCAGATGATTCATGCTTCTGACTACAACACGGGTGTTATCATCAGCTCCGTTGCCGCCGGCATGAACAACAACTACATTTTCGTGCGCTACTAAGTCATCTTACACAGCGTGTGAATGTGGACCTCGTGGCTTTGAGCCATGGGGTCCATTCTTTTGCCTTTCGTGCAGTCCGCTATCTAGTTTTGAATACTAGATAGCGGCCCAATCGGTCTGTAAGATGGCTATAATTGTATGGGAACAATTAGAAAGGACCCTCTATGAGCTGGGCACTTATCTCAGATTCAAGCTGCAACCTCCGCGATTGGCAACCGACCGCACCCCATACCACCTTTACATTTGCGCCCCTCAAAATTCGAGTGGGGGAGCGTGAATTCGTTGATGACCTTTCGCTCGATGTTCATGAGCTCAACTGTGCTGTTCAGGCGGAAACGAACGCTTCTTCAAGCGCTTGTCCCAGCGTAGGGGAGTGGGCCGAGCTCTTCAAATTGGCAGACAAGACCATCTGCATGCCGATATCTGAGGGCGTGTCGGGCAGCTACAACGCGGCAGCCACGGCTCGCGATATGGTTCTTGCCGAGGAGCCCGACCGACAGATTCATCTAGTCAATTCACGTGCAGCTGGCGGCAAAATGGACCTCATTTTCTTGCTGTTCGACCGCTATCTTGCAAGCAATCCGGATGTCTCATTCGAGGAAGCTTGCGCATACTTCGATAGCCTTGAGCAGAACAGCAAAATCCTCTTCAGCTTGTGCAATTACGAAAACCTCGCCAAAGCCGGACGTATCCCTAAGGCAGCCGGCGTCATTGCCAACAAGCTCAATATCCGCATTTTGGGCACGGCGAGTGAGGCCGGTAAAATCGAACTCGTGGGGCACACGCGTGGCGAAAAGAAGATGCTCAACAAGATCATCGACACTATGGAAGCCGAGGGTTTTACGGGCGGTGAGGTCATTATCGACCATGTGGAGAACGCATCAGGCGCCCAGGCGTTGACCGATCGCATTATTGAGCATTGGCCCGGCTCCAAGACCATTATCATGCCCTGCAACGGTCTGGATTCCTATTACGCCGAGATGCACGGCCTCATCATCGGCTACGGCATGGGCGTAGCTTCGGGCAAATAAAGTCCAGCCAAGCAAAAATACGGGCGGGACAAAGCGACAGATGGCTCTTTGTCCCGCCCGTTTTATACGTCGGCTAGCTATTAAACCCGTTGAACTTGAGATAGCTCATCAGGTACGCCTTCGAAACGAAGGACGATACGGCGCTGCGCACAAGCAGCGACTCACGCGTTACCTGATGCGCCGTATCGGGAACCGGCGTCTGCTCGACAGAAAACGCCGAACAAATCGATGCCTCGAGCTGATCGACCACATAATCAAAGGCCGTCGGGGCATCGTAGCTCAAACGCTGAATGTTAAAGAGTGCCTGCACCGCAGCAATAGGTAGCACCTGCTTAAAGATGCAGATAGCGATCAGGCGGGCAATCTGCTCGCGGCCATATTGCTTTTTGACCGGAGCAGGCACCAGGCCGACCTTCACGTAGTTATTGATCATCGATGGCGTAATGACAGGCTGCTCAACGCAAATGGACAGCGGCTCCATCCACAGCGCAACATACTCAATGACCTGGTCGCGGTAGAGCGTCACATTGGGCAACTGGTCATAGCGCGGCAGACTCAACGTATTGAGTTTGCGCACGATATCGGACTGAATAAATGCATCGGGCAGCACAGTGGGCTGAATATCCTCAGGCTTAATGCTGACCGACGAATCGGACATCGGAATAACGTGTTTAACGTGGTTCATAAAGGTCCTCCGTTCATTGTCTATATTATATTCTAGGTTATCTAGTTTTGCATACCACATAGCCGCCAAGTAAAAGTGGTTGGACAGCACATTGATACACCGTCCAACCACTTTGTTTAAAGATAGCAACCTTACATAAGATATATTATCGTACTTATCCGCGCAGAAATGCGTATGCGCTGGTTGCTGCTATGGCTCCGTCAGAAACGGCGGTCACAACCTGACGTAAGCGCTTGGAACGGATGTCACCAGCAGCAAATAGACCTGGCGTGCGGGTCGACATGGATTCATCAGTCAGAATGCCGCCATCAGGCGCCAGATCAACTAGATGCTCAACAAGCTCGGTATGGGGTTGCGTGCCGGTAAAGACAAAAATGCCAAACGAGCCAGGCTCAAATGACTCGGTATGAGTCTCGCCGGATGCATTGTCCTTAAAGGTAATCGTCGTTGGCATGGCTTCGCCCGATAGCTCCACAATACTAGTTTGGTACCTAACTGTAATATTGTCCTTTTCGAGTACTTTCTGAACAACACCATCAGGTGCACGGAACTGATCGCGACGCAGCACGATGGTCACACTGCTGGCAATGTCTGACAGGAACAGTGCCTCTTCGCATGCCGAATTGCCACCACCGATTACAAAGACCTGTTTGCCGCGGAAGAACATGCCGTCACATGTTGCGCAATATGAAACGCCACGACCGCGATAGGTATCCTCGCCAGCGAAACCTGCCGGACGCGGGGTGGCACCCATGCAAGCGATAACGCTCGAGGCCAGCGTATCGCCCATGTCGTGATGCACCGTAAACAGCGCTGCATCGGCATCGTAATCGATACCCGTAACCATGCTCCATGCGACCTGCGCTCCCAGGCCCTCTGCATGCTGCTGAAAACGCTCGCCGAGTTCGGCGCCACTCAAGAGCGGAATGCCCGGATAGTTCTCGACTTCATTGGTCGTGGCGATCTGTCCGCCCGACATGCCCTGTTCAATCACGGTCGTCGTTAGGTTGGAGCGCGCCGCATAAATGGCCGCAGCATAGCCCGCAGGGCCGCCACCGATAATCGCAACATCGATCGGCTGATCGGTAGTCATGAAGAGACCTCCTGTCGAAAGATTGGCGTTCTTTGCGCTCATACCCAAATTTAGGCGAACGTGACACTCATGCACTACAATGATTCATTGCGAAACAAAGATGAAGGGGAGTTATCGATGGATCAAACGCAGACGAGCAACGACGCTCCCCTGCCAACGCAAAGCACTCCCCAACCGGAGCAAATGAGCGTTTCACCTGCACAAAAACCCCTAGTAACCATTGTGCACGCATCGGTTGGATCGGGCCACAAAGCCGCCGCCAACGCGATTGCACAAGCATTTGATCTTATCCGCGGCACCAAGGGAATCCCTGAGGATATTGAAATTGAAGTGCTCGATATCCTTGATTTTGGACGTATTAAATTCGACGGCAATAAGACCGCGGCTTCTTTTACGGGAGCCACACGCCCCATTTACGACCTGACCTGGCGATATACGCTTACGGGACATCTTCTCTGGGGCGGCGGCACAGCATGGTCACGAATTATGTTCCCCGCCTTCAACGAATACGTCCGGACCCGCAGGCCCATAGCCGTGGTCGCAACACACATTACGGCGGCCAACGTCGCTGTGGGCGCCCGCGTCATCACGGGTATTGATTTTCCGGTCATCTGCGTGCCGACCGATTACGAAGTCGAAGGATTTTGGCCCCACAAGGACACCGACCTATTCTGTGTAGCCAACGAGTTTATGGCCGAAACGCTGCGCCCTCGCAAGGTTCCCGAGTCAAAGATCCGCATAACGGGCATTCCCATTCGTGCCGGTTTCGATTCAGATTACAAACGCGAAGATGAGCTCAGCAAGTTCAATCTCCCCATAGACAAAACCGTCGTATTGGTGATGGCCGGCGCCAGTTTGCCCCAACCATACGTGCGTTTCCGTGCCGCGATGGACCACACGCTCCCCTTCTTACGCAGCTTTGAGGACATGCACTTTGTCTTTTTACCGGGCAAGGATAAGGAATACGCCACCCGACTCAAGACGCTCTTCGACGCCATGAAGCTCGACAACGTCACGGTTCTGGACTACGTGGACGACATGCCGGCCCTCATGCACGGCTGCGACCTGGCAATCCTCAAATCGGGCGGGCTCACCGTCACTGAGTGCCTGTGCGCGCATCTGCCGATGATTCTGCTGGGCAAATCATACGGTCAGGAAAAGGCCAACACCACGATGCTCACCGGCATGGGCGCCAGCATGCATGTCACCACCGCACGAGAACTCATCGTGACGTTGCGCCATCTCCACGATCATCCCGAATCGCTCAAAGCCCTACTCATCAACGGCGAAGTACTACGCCGCCCCCACGCAGCCGAAGACATAGCCATCGCCACCATGGAGCTCGTAGGCAAGCCCCAAAAGCGCAAACGGGCCTTCTGCCGCTTCTACTGGGGCGGAAAACCCGCGCATATCCGCTAGCGCTTTAAAGTCCGCTGCTCGGCGGGAGCCGCCCATATATCATTCCATGCTCAAACATTCTCGCTTCGCAGGGCGCACTAATCCCGCCCGTCCGGGACTCACCCATATCATTCCATGCTCAAACATTCTCGCT
>CALGZX010000016.1 GCA_937934165.1 uncultured Collinsella sp. | reverse complement strand
CGAGCAACTCTATATAGCGCATCAGAGTTAGCTTCTCTTGTGTCGGACTCGACATACAAAGACCTCTCTCGCTAAATTCAGCCTTAAAGGGCAAAAGACGTCCCGCGGCAGAAACGATGAAACATTCTGTATTATCAACCATCCTAATATGCCACCTGACCTTGCGCGCACTGCAGCCTTCTAAAAAATTGCATGGACTGTGCCGTGGGTTAATAAATGACAACAGTGTCCACCCCGTGTAAAGACAGGGAAATCTGGGTGCTGTTCTTTAACATAGCGTTCGCAACCACGGCCCGCCGCTTCGTCTGAAGATCGGGCCGTGGTTTTTTCGGTTCGCTCGGCGCTTATGCCCTATCACGAAACAAAAGATTGGCATGATAGTAAAGATTATTTGACATCAGCTGCCGTAACCCTTGCGGCAGTACACCTGAGCCGTCAGCAGAAAGGATCTTGCATGTGCGGTTTTGTCGGTTTTGTCGGTGGGACGGATAACCAATCCGAGGTGCTCACCAAGATGATGGACCGCATCGTCCATCGCGGTCCCGACATGGGCGGTCAGTTTATCGACGGCCGCGTTGCCCTGGGCTTCCGCCGCCTGTCGATCCTCGACCTGACCGAGGCCGGCGCTCAGCCCATGGCCAACGAGGACGGTAGCGTCGTCATTGTCTTCAACGGCGAGATCTACAACTTCCAAGAACTCCGTTCCGAGCTCGAGGCCAAGGGCTACAAGTTCCACTGCGGCGCCGACACCGAGAGCCTCCTGCACGGCTACGAGGAGTGGGGCGAGGCCGTCCTCGATCGCTTACGCGGTATGTACGCCTTCGTCATCTGGGACAAAAAGAAGAACAAGCTTTTTGGCGCCCGCGACATCTTTGGCATCAAGCCGCTTTACTACTATCCCATGGCCGATGCGGGCGACGGCGCTCCGGGCGTGCTCTTTGGTTCCGAGATCAAGAGCTTCCTGGACTACCCGCACTTCCACAAGGCGGTCAACAAAAAGGCTCTGCGTCCGTACATGACGCTGCAGTATTCGGCGACTGAGGAGACCTTCTTCGAGGGTGTCTACAAGCTGCCGCCGGCGCACTACTTTACCGTCGATATCCCGACCGGCAAGATGAACATCGAGCGCTACTGGGATTGCGATTACTCTGCCGTCGAGAAGCCGTTCGAGGAGTACGTCGATGAGCTGGACGAGGTCGTGCACGAGAGCGTCGAGGCCCATCGCATCGCCGACGTCAAGGTCGCGTCGTTCCTCTCCGGTGGCGTCGACTCCAGCTACATCGCCGCTTGCCTCATGCCCGACAAGACCTTCTCGGTGGGCTTTGACTACAAGAACTTCAACGAGACCAACTACGCCAAGGAGCTTTCCGATAAGCTCGGCGTCGAGAACGTTCGCAAGATGATTACCGCCGACGAGTTCTTCGATGCACTGCCCGATATCCAGTACCACATGGACGAGCCGCAATCGAACCTGTCCAGCGTTCCGCTGTACTATCTGGCGCAGATGGCTTCCGAGGAGGTCACCGTCGTCCTTTCGGGCGAGGGTGCCGACGAGCTGTTTGCCGGCTATGAGTGGTACGAGGACACCCCCGAGATGCGCTCCTTTAAGAAGCGCGTGCCGCTCGGCGTGCGTCGCGCCCTGGGCTCACTCGTTCAGCATCTCCCCTACTTTAAAGGCCATAACTTCCTGACGAAATGCGCCGAGGTTCCCGAGCGCTGGTATGTGGGTCAGGCAAAGGTGTTCGATCCCTCCGAGGTCGACGAGGTGCTCAAGCCCGCTTATGACACCGGCAAGAACGCCGCTGAGATGTGCGCCGAGTACTACAAGCACGGCAAGCAGG
>CALGZX010000015.1 GCA_937934165.1 uncultured Collinsella sp. | reverse complement strand
AGCCGGTGGGTGTGGCCGAGGTCACGCTGGTGCTCGACAACTCGGACCATATGCTGCCCGTCGACTTTGACGAGGTGGCTATCACCCGTCGTATGTACCGCTCGGGCGAAAGCGAGTACCTCATCAACTCGAGCCCGTGCCGTCTGATGGACATTCAGGACATCCTGCACGATTCGGGCCTGGGCAAGGATACGCATTCCATCATCAGCCAGGGCAAGCTCGATGCCATTTTGCAGAGCCGCCCCGAGGAGCGCCGCGCCCTTATTGAGGAGGCCGCCGGCATTTCCAAGCACAAGCGTCGCAAGGAGCGTGCGCTCAAAAAGATCAAGTCGATGGACGAGCACCTGACCCGTGCCCGCGATATCAACAAGGAAATCGCCCGTCAGCTGCGACCGCTGGAGCGTCAGGTCGATCGCACGCGCAAGTACAAAGAGTTGTCCTCGCGCGCGAACGAGCTTACGCAGATGCTGGCCGTCGATGAGCTCCGTTCGCTGCAGTCGCAGTGGAACGACCTGGAGAGCCGCTCCAAGGAGGGCGCTGCCGAGCTTGAGCTCGCGCAATACCGCCTGGGCGAGAAAGAGCGCGAGCTCGAGAAGCTCCAAGTTATGCTCGAGGAAAAGGGCCTGTTTGTGGGCGATCTGGGCGAGCAGCGCCGTCATATGCAAGACGTGGTCGGCCGCATTAACTCCGACATGCGCCTGCTCGAGGAAAAGGGCCACAACATGGTGTCGCGCCTGTCCGACATGCGCGGCCAGATCTCGAGCTCCGAGCATCAGCGCCGTCGCGTGGTCGAGGAGCTCGAGGACGCGCGCGCCCAGCTTGAGGAAGTGACCGGCGCGCATATGCAGGCCCAGGAGGACGTTGACGCCGCCGGTCCTGCTGCCGCTGAGCTCCACGAGCGGCGTGTGGCGCTCGACAATCAGATTTCGCAGCTCACGCGCGAGCAGCGCGATGTGCAGCGTGTGGCCGATAACGCCGCGCTCGAGCTCGCCAAGGTGAAGGACTCGCTGAGCAACGCCGAGGTCGAGGACAACATGTACGCCTCGCGCCTGGAGCAGATCGACGAACAGCTCGAGGAGGTCACGGCCTCGCTCGAGAGCCGTCGCGACCGCGCTGAGGAGCTCGACAGTGCACTCGATCAGGCCCGTCAAGCCCAGATTGATGCGCGCGAGGCCACCGAGGTCGCCCGCGCTGCCCTTAAGGACTTGCGTAATCGCGAGAGCGAGGCGCGCAACAAACTGTCCGAGGTTCGCTCTGAGCTCGCGAGCCAAAAGAAGCTCGATGCCCGCATGGCCGACAGCTCGCCGCTGGTGAGCCGTCTGATGGGTGCGCTGGGCGATGATGTCTCGGGTCGTCTGGGCGACGTGCTCGAGGCTCCTCGTGAGCTCGAGGGTCTGGTCGAGCAGCTGCTTGCCGGCGATATCGATGCCTTGCTATTTGATGACGCCGCCACGCTTGAGCGTGCCGGTCGTGCGGCTCTGGACCAAAATAAGGCCTCGGGCGAGGCACTGCTGGTGGCGCGCGGCGTGAGCGGCTCTACCGCCGCTGTGGGCGCCTCCGGTACCCGTCTGGTTGATCGTCTGTCCGTGCGCGCAGGCTACGGACCCGTCGTCGAGGCGCTGCTCGGCGGCTATTACGTCGTGGACGATCTTTCTGCCGCGCTTTCGGCGCCGGTCGTTGACGGCGTGACTTACGTGACCCCCGATGGCGCCCGCGTCGCCTGCGGCGGCCTGGTGCGTGTGGGCCTCGATGCCGGCGAGGCGTCGGGTGCTCTGGAGCGTAAGCGTCGCATTCGCGAGCTGGAGGGGCTTGAGCCCGATTTGGCCGCTGTGTTTGAGCATGTGTCGGATCGGGTCGTCGAGGCCAACGCGGCCGTTGAGGAAGCGCGTGCCGCTGAGGACGATGCCGCCGGCGAGATCGCCCGTCTTGAGGGCGAGCGCCGCTCGCTGCTCTCCGAGATCGGCCGCTTGGAGCAAAGCGCCAACAATGCCGAGGTCGAGCGCGTGCGCATCTCCAAGCGTCGCGAGCAGGCCTCCGAAGCCGTTCGCGCTGCGCGCCCGCGGGTTGATGAGCTCACCCGTTCGCGTGACGAGGCCCGCGCGCAGGCAAGCGATCTGTGCTTGCAGATTGCCGAGGCCAACGACGAACTCGACCGCGTTCGCCGTGACGATTCCGAGGCCGCCGGCAAGCTCGCCGACGCCAAGGTTCGCCTAGCCCAGACGAGCGAGCGCCTGCGTTCGCTGAAGGGTCGCGTGCCCGACCTGGAGCATCGTCTTGAGGGCATCGACCGTCGTATCCGCGGAACACGCCAGGCCTCGCGCTCACTCGAGCTGCTGCGCCTGCGCGTCGACCCCATGCACGAGCGCTATTCGGCCCTGCTGGAGCGCGCGTCGGATTGGGCCGCGCGTCTGCGTGACCAGGCTTCGCTCGAGGAGGCGGACTCGGCCTCGCTCAAGAAGACCATCGAAGACGCCAAGGCCGAGGTTGCTCGTGCCAAGGAGCGGGTTGATGCCGCCACGGCGACGCAAAACGAGTTCAAGGTCGCACGTGGCAAGCTCGAGGTGCAGGTAGAGGCGGCCATCAAGGCCATTACCGCCGATGGCACCACGGTGCTCGAGGAAGCGCTCATGCTTCCTGCGCCCGCCGACCGTGACGCTGCTGAGCGCGAGCTCAACCAGCTCGTGCGCCAGATCAACAACCTGGGCCCTGTGAACCAGGTTGCCATGGAGGAGTACGAGCAGCTCAAGCGCCGTGCCGATTATATCGAGGAGCAGCTGGCCGATCTGGAGAGCGCGCGCAAGGCGCTCACCAAGATTACCGTGGCCATCGACCGTAAGATGCGCAAAGCCTTCCTGGTGACCTTTGAGAAGGTCGATGCGAACTTCCGCGAGATCTTCGCCATGCTGTTCCCGGGTGGCCAGGCACATCTGGAGATGACCGACCCTGAGCATCCGGCCGAGACGGGCATCGAAGTCGTGGCGCAGCCGCGTGGCAAGCGCATCACCAAGATGATGCTCATGTCGGGCGGCGAGAAGAGCCTGACGGCGCTCGCCCTGCTCTTTGCCGTGTATCGCACGCGCACGGTGCCGTTCTATGTGCTGGACGAGGTCGAGGCGGCGCTCGACGACGCTAACCTGTCCAAGCTCATTGGCGCACTCGATGTGTTGCGTTCCGATACGCAGCTCTTGGTTATCTCGCATCAGCGCCGTACTATGGAGGACGCTGACGTTCTCTATGGCGTCTCGATGCAAGCTGACGGCGTCAGTCGCGTCGTCTCGCAAAAACTTGATCGCGAAACCGGAAAGGTCGTGAATGCATAATGGGATTCTTCGATGCTCTCTCGCGCGGACTTGAGCGCAGCCGCGAGGCCCTCAACGAGGTCTTTTACTTTGGCGGCGAGGTTGATGAGGATTTTTGGGAGGACCTAGAGGACACCCTCGTCATGGGTGACATGGGTGCTGAGGTCGCCATCCAAGTCTCCGATGACCTGCGTGATGCCGCGGCTAAGAAGAACCTCAAGACCGCCCCGCAACTCCGTCGCGCCCTGGCCGAGCAGCTTGAGCAGCACTTTGTGCCCATCGAGCGCGATCCGTTCTCCGATACGCCGAGCTGCGTGCTGTTCGTGGGCATTAACGGTGCCGGCAAGACCACGACGGTCGGTAAGATCGCGAGCGCCATGGCCGCCCGCGGCAAGAACGTCGTGATCGGTTCGGCCGATACCTTCCGCGCTGCAGCTATCGAGCAGCTCGATGTGTGGGGCCAGCGAGCTGGCGTCCCCGTCATCAAGCGCGACCGCGGCTCCGACCCGGCAAGTGTTTGCTACGACGTGCTCGACGAGGCCGACAAGCGCGGCAGCGACCTGGTGCTCATCGATACCGCCGGTCGTCTGCACACGAGCCCCGAGCTCATGCGCGAGCTTGCCAAGGTGGTCAATGTGACCCGTAAGCGCGCCGCCAATATGGCCGCCGGCCCCATGCCCGTCTATGTCGTGCTCGTGATCGATGCCGCAACGGGCCAAAACGGCCTCAACCAGGCGCTCGAGTTTAACGAGGCGCTGGGTCTGGACGGTATTATCATGACAAAGCTCGACGGCACGGCAAAGGGCGGTATCGCCATGGCCGTGGCCGAGAAGCTCAAGCTTCCCATCCTGCGCATCGGCGTGGGCGAGCAGGTCGATGACCTGCAGGAGTTCAATGCCAAAGATTTCTGCCGCGCCCTGGTGGGCGAGTCCAACTAAGGAGTAACCAGTGTTTGATTCCCTGAGCGATCGCCTCAACGACACATTTGACCGCCTGCGTGGCAAGGGTAAGCTGACCGAGGCCGACATTACCTCGGCCATGCGCGACATTCGCATGGCGCTGCTCGAGGCCGACGTTAACTTTAAGGTCGTCAAGGAGTTCGTCGCCAAGACCAAGGAGCGCTGCATGACCGCCGAGGTCATGGAGTCACTGTCGCCGGCGCAAAACGTCGTCAAGATCGTGCTCGACGAGCTCACCGAGATGCTCGGCTCCACCGAGAGCAAGCTCGTCTTTAGCAACCGCATTCCCAATGTCATCATGCTCGTGGGCCTGCAGGGCTCCGGTAAGACCACGGCGGCCGTAAAGCTGGCCTACCAGCTCAAGAAGCAGGGCCGCTCGCCGCTGCTCGCCGCGTGCGACGTCTACCGTCCCGCCGCTGCCGACCAGCTGGCCACACTCGGTGGAGAGATCGGCGTGCCGGTCTTCCGCGGCGACGGCGAGCACCCGGTCGATATCGCCAAGGGTGCCATCCAGGAGGCAGTCGACCACCTGCGCGATGTAGTCATCGTCGATACCGCCGGTCGTCTGCAGATCGACGAGCAGATGATGCAGGAGGCCGTGGATATCAAGAAGGCCGTCAAGCCCGATCAGGTGCTGATGGTCGTCGATGCCATGACCGGCCAGGATATCGTCAACGTCGTCTCGACCTTCGCCGAGCGCACCGACTTTGACGGCGTGATCATCTCCAAGCTCGACGGCGATGCCCGTGGCGGCGGCGCGCTTTCCGTGCGCCAGGTGACCGGCAAGCCCATCAAGTTCGTGAGCATGGGCGAGAAGCCCGATTCGCTTGAGCCGTTCTATCCCGACCGAATGGCCAAGCGAATCTTGGGCATGGGCGATGTTGTCGGCATCATCGAGAAGGCCCAGGAGGCGGCCGACGCCGAGCAGCTCGAGGCTGCCGAGCGTATGCTGCGCGAGGGCTTTACCATGAACGACATGCTCGACCAGATGAAGGCTGTCAAGAAGATGGGCGGCATGAAGGGCATCCTGGGTATGCTCCCCGGCGGCCAGCGCGCGCTCAACCAGATGGGCGGCAATTTGGACGAGGGCATCTTCGACAAGAACGAGGCCATCATCATGTCGATGACCAAGGAGGAGCGCCTGCGTCCCTCCATCATCAACGGCCAGCGCCGTGCCCGCATTGCCAAGGGCGCCGGCGTGACTCCCACCGAGGTCAATAGCCTTATGAAGCAGTGGGGCGAGATGAACAAGATGATGGGCCGCATGCGCTCGATGGCCAATCAGGCACCTGCCGGTGGCAAGAAGGGCAAGAAGGGTAAGAAGGGCAAAAAGATGCGCATGCCCAATATTCCCGGTCTGGATGCCATGGGCCTGGGCGGCATGGGCGGCCTGGGAATGGGCGGTCCTAAGTCCGATATGGACCTGCTGCGTCAGATGGAAGCGCAGATGCGCAATAAGAAGTAACGACTGGTTGAGTCGTGTATGGCGTAGGCCGCCTGGATGGTACTCCAGGCGGCCTACGCCGTTTGTTCGCAGGTTGTCGCACGCGCGGAAGCGTGTTGACGTCGAGGTGCTTGCCGCTAGTGGCAGCTGCAGCCCTCATGTCCGTCGTGGTCGTGATGGCCGTGGCAGCCGCAGGACTCGCCATGCTCATGGGTGTGCTCGTGGTCGTGGACATGGCAGCCGCAGGTGGCCTCGCCGGTCTGCGCGAGCGTGCCGGCAATGAGGGCCTCGACGCAGGCATCGCAGCTGCCCTGGGCGCCCGCATAGACCGTGATGCCGGCCTGGGTGAGCGCGTTGATGGCGCCTCCGCCGATACCGCCGCAGATGAGCGTGTCAACGCCACCGTTGGTAAGCAGGCCCACCAATGCGCCGTGACCGGTGCCGCCGGTGCCTACGACCTGCTCGTTGAGCACCTTGCCATCCTGGATGTCGTAGATCTTGAACTGTTCGCTGCGGCCAAAGTGCATAAAGATGTTGCCGTTGTCGTACGTCGTTGCCACCCTCATGGTGCTGACCTCCTTTGCTGGCCATGCGGCCGTTGTCGTGGTGATGGGGGAGTATGCGATATTGCCGCCCTCGATACTGAGCGCTCGCCCGTTGACCAGCGCGTTTGCCACCTTACGATGTGCTCGGCTGCAAATAGCCGCCACCGTGGCGCGCGCGATGCCCATCTGCTGTGCGACTGCCTCTTGGTTAAGGCCTTCCAGGTCGCACAGGCGCAGCACCTCGAGTTCGTCGATCGTCATGTCGATGGCGTCTCCACTGGCAAGGCCGTCGGGGGTAAAGCCGCGGTATTCGGGGATGATCCCAACGCGGCGTAATTTTTCTCGTCTTCCTGCCATGCACACTCCTTATCTGACATATGTCAACAATAGGATAACGCGTTAGTCGTTGGGCGCAAGGCATTTCTGTCATATGTCAGAAAAAGGCTAAGATGCCTCGTTGCCGCATGCGGAGCCGCGCTGCCGCGCATTGCGTGTGCCGGACTAAGTGTCCAATTCGACACTCGCGCGCCTAGGCTACAATAAATCTCGCTTATAGGCGACTGACAGGAGGGTCAATGAGCAAAGCTGATCAGCAGTTTGTAACCATGTGCCGCGATATCTTGGACCATGGCACCACCACCGAGGGCCAAAAGGTCCGTCCGGTGTGGGAGGACGGCACCCCTGCCTATACCATTAAAAACTTTGGTGTCACGGCGCGCTATGATCTGCGCGAGGAGTTCCCCGCGCTCACCTTGCGTCGTACGGCGCTTAAGTCTGCCATGGACGAGATTCTGTGGATCTATCAAAAGAAGTCCAATAACGTGCATGATCTCAACAGCCATATCTGGGATGAGTGGGCCGATGAGACCGGTTCCATCGGTAAAGCCTACGGCTATCAGATTGGTCAGAAGAGCCATTACGCCGAGGGCGACTTCGACCAGATGGACCGTGTGCTGTACGACCTTAAGCACACGCCGTATAGTCGCCGCATTATGACCAATACGTACGTGTTTAGCGATCTGTCCGAGATGCACCTTTATCCGTGCGCCTATAGCGTGACCTATAACGTGACGCAGCGTCCTCAGGACGACAAGCCGACGCTCAACATGATTCTCAACCAGCGCAGCCAGGACATTTTGGCCGCGAACAACTGGAACGTGTGCCAGTACGCCATTTTGCTGATGATGGTCGCGCAGTCGGTCGATATGATTCCCGGTGAGCTGCTGCACGTGATCGCCGACGCCCATATCTACGACCGTCATGTCGATATTGTCCGCGAACTTATCGAGCGTCCGCAGTTTGCGGCGCCTAAGGTAACGCTGAACCCCGACGTGCACGATTTCTATGCGTTTACGACCGACGACCTGATTGTGGAGGGCTACGAGCACGGTCCGCAGGTCAAGAACATTCCCATTGCGGTGTAGGTGGTGCTCATGACGTGTAAGCTATCTGCTATCGTTGCCGTGTGTGACGATTGGGGCATTGGGTGCGAGGGCGACATGGTGGTGTCCAATCGCGCCGACATGCGCCATTTTGTGGCCTGCACCAAGGGCTGCCCGGTCATCATGGGGCGCAAGACGCTGCTGAGTTTTCCCGGTGGGCGTCCACTCAAGAACCGTCGCAATATCGTGCTTACCCGCGACGAGGATTTTGCTGTCGAGGGCGTCGACGTGGTGCATAGCATCGACGAGGCGCTCGCCGCGGTTGCCGATGAGCCCGTTGCGTGGGTGATCGGCGGCGGCGATGTCTATCGGCAGTTTTTGCCGTATTGCGCCGAGGCCGAGGTCACGCATAACCACTGCGTCCATATCGTGGATACGTACTTTCCCGATTTGGAAGCCGATCCTGCGTGGGAGATTGCGCAGCGTAGCGGGGTCGCGACGATTGCCGCCGGTGAGGGTGACGAGGGCATCGATTATGAGTTCGTGACGTATCGTCGCATCGAGGCGTAAAACCGATTATCTCTTCAGTATTATCGGGTTGAAATGAATGACGGGGCGGCGCATGGCGTTGCCCCGATATTTGTATAGGTGCTGTAAAGAAAGGTGCGGGCTGGCTGCTATGACTGATGCCGTTGAGGTTCTGCGAATTGATTCGCTCGAGGACGAGCGGCTCGATGCCTACGTGCGACTGACCGAGCGTGAACTGCGCTGCGTGCTAGAGCCGCAAAAGGGCATCTTTATCGCCGAGAGTGCCAAGGTTATCGAGCGCGCGGTTCGCGCCGGATATGAACCGGTGAGCTTTCTTTTGGGCGAACGCTGGCTCGACCAGATGATGCCGCTGTTTGAGCGCCTGGTTGTGCGCGAGGGCGCAGGTCCGGTTCCTGTGTTCGTGGCTTCCATGGAACTCATGGAGCAGCTGACGGGTTTTAACGTGACGCGCGGTGCGCTCGCGGCGTTTCGTCGCCCGCGGCAGATTCCGGTTGATGAGTTCTTGGGTGGCGTCGTTGAGGCGGCGGGGGAGCGCCCGGTGCGCGTGTGCGTGCTCGAGGGTATTGTCGACCACACGAACGTGGGTGCGATTTTCCGCTCGGCCGCCGCGCTCAATGTCGACGGTATTTTGGTCAGTCCGACGTGCTGCGACCCGCTGTACCGTCGCTCGGCCCGCGTGAGCATGGGCACGGTGTTTCAGGTGCCGTGGACGCGTATTGGCAGCGAGGCTCGTGTGTGGCCGCACGATGGCCTGGCGGCACTGCACGAAGCCGGTTTTTCGTGCGCTGCGATGGCACTGACGGACGACTCCGTTTCGCTGGACGATCCTGCGCTGCAGGAGGTTGATCGCCTGGCGATCTTTATGGGCACCGAGGGTGCCGGCCTGGGCGCCAAGACTATCGCGGGCTGCGACCGAGCCGTGCGTATTCCGATGGCGCACGGGGTCGATTCGCTCAACGTGGCCGCGGCGAGTGCCGTCGCCTTTTGGCAGCTGTGCCCGCACGTGAGCAACGAGTATCACTACCAGCCGGGGCTGTATCACTAGGCAGATAGTTTGCACCGGGCTCTGACTCGGGGTGTTTCGGTCGACGTCGGTCGGTGCTAAGCTGCTATTAGCTTAGGTCTTTAATTACTGTTTTGTCGGTTGACGTACGCTTTTGGGGAGGGCGTGTGGCTAAGAAATCTACGGCTATCGATGTAACGCAGGGTGTTATTTGGCAGCAGCTGCTTTCGCTGTGCGTTCCCATCTTTTTTAGTTCGTTTTTTCAGCAGGCCTACACGCTTATCGGTACCTATATCGTCGGTCAGTTTGGCGGCAAGCTCGCGCTAGGTGGCATTCAAGCTACGATGGTGCTCACCGAGCTCTGCATTGGCTTTTGCGTTGGCGTCGGCGCCGGCTGCGCGGTCATTACCGGTCAGTATTTTGGTCAGCACGATGATGAGCGACTGAGTCGTTCGGTCCATACAGCCATGACGCTCGCGCTGGTGGGCGGTATCGTTTTCTCGATTCTTGGCATAGTGTTCGTTGAGCCCATGCTGGTGCTTATGAACACGCCGCATGAACTATTGGCCGAGGGCGTGGCCTATGCTCGCTGTTATTTTGCCGCGATGGTTGCGGCACTGCTGCTTAATATGGGAACCGCACTGCTGCGTGCCGTGGGCGACACGCGCGGCCCCGCTGTGATCATTGCCTCTGGCTGCCTGGTTAACGTGGTGCTGGATATCATCTTTGTCGCTGTGTTGCATATGGAGGCGCTGGGCTGCGGCATCGCAGTGGCGCTGACCATTTGCTCCAATGCAACGATGGTCGTGTTGCGCATGATGCGCGCTCCGGGCGCATGGCGTCTTTCGCTGTCTAAGCTCGGCATCGATCGCGGTATTTGCAAGAGTATGATCTCGTGTGGTCTGCCACTCGGTTTTCAATCGGCTGCCTATTCGATCTCGAACGCGCTGATCCAGGTGTCGGTTAATTCGTTTGGCGCCGATGTCACGACTGCTTGGGGTCTATCTGGGCGCCTGGATGGCATTATCTGGATGGTGACCGAGGCGCTCGGCGTATCGATCACTACGTTCTCGGCGCAGAACTTTGGCGCGCGCAATTACGAGCGCATGCGCAAGGGATATCACACGTCGCTCGTGCTTTCGTTTATGCTCATTGGTGGCCTGTCTGCCGTACTCCTGGTGTTCTCGGGTCCTCTGTCGCGTTTGTTTGTCGACGATGCTTCGATTTCGGCGTACACCACGACGATTCTTCATTTCATCGCGCCGTTCTACGCGATCTTCTCGATTATCGAGAACGCGTCGGGCTCCATTCGCGGCGCTGGCGTGAGCTTGCAGCCTATGATGCTCACCATCTTTGGCACCGTTGTCTTGAGGGTGATCTGGGTGTTTGCGATTATGCCGTTCGATCCGTCTCTTGAGCACCTGCTGTTGGTTTACCCCGTAACCTGGCTCATCACGGCCACGATGTTCACCATCTACCACCACAGCGGCAACTGGCTCGGCCGCGCCACCGCCTAGCCAGCACTTGGCACTTGGGGACGTCCCCTTTCTGCCGGCATATAGGGACGTTCCTTTTCTGCCGGCACTTTGGGACACTCCTTTTAAGGCTGTTTCGTCGTTTTTCGGAGAATCTGCCTGGCTTGCCCTGTAAACTGTCAGCACGGGCTTAGCAAATTAGATCGTCCGCGCCTATCAGATGTTGCCCGGTGGGTTTGTGATGGGAGGGCGATATGCCAAGAACAGGTCGAGTCGTTTCGCTGACGGGCTATAACCACATTATCGCACGTGGTAATGGTGGCATCTGCATCTTTGAAGACGACGAAGATCGATATCGGATCCTTACGTTGTTCGAGGATAAGCTAGTTGGGAATGGTATCGGCGTTATCGCGTGGTGTCTCGTGTCGAATCATTTTCATCTTATGGTTGATGATCCTCATGGGAAGATATCTTCGTGTATGAGCGGCGTTCTTACGTCGTATGCGATGTATTTCAATCGCAAAACCGACCGAGTTGGGCATTTATTCCAAGATAGATTTACTAATATTCCGGTCGAGAATGATGCGCAGGCAATTTCACTTGCGGACTATATTCATATGAATCCGGACAAGGCGGGCGTTTCGGCCGCCGACAATTATCGTTGGTCCAGTTATCGGGCTTATGCTTATGGCTACGATTCGTTTGGGTTTTGCGACCCTGGCATTGTTCTGGATCTTGTGGGTGGCTCGCTTGAGTATCGGCACTATTTTGCCGATCGAATTGACCAGGCTCCCTACGATGCTGAACCTCGACCGCGCATTCTGGACGATGAAGCTCTTGAGGTCGCCAAGGGAATTGCTTTCCCCACAGCTCTTCCTGAGCTTGCAGCCATGAAGCCTTCCGAGCGTAGACCTATTCTCTGCAAAATGAGAAAAGCGGGCCTTACGATAAATCAGATCGTGAGGGTCGTTGGCATTGGTCGTACGTCTGTTGTTTCTGGTACGGCAGGTTGGAATGAAGGATAGATTTCTGGACTGTTGGCAAACAGGAGTGTCCCCAAGTGCCGGCAGAAAGGGAACGTCCCTAAGTGCCGGATTAGTATTCGATGCCTTGGCGGGCTAGGAGACCTTCATCGAAGTAGTGTTTGACGGGGCGCATTTCGGTTACTAGGTCGGCAAGGTCGGCGAGGGGTAGCAAGCCGCGGCCGGTGAGCACGAGCTCCGTGGTGGCGGGCTTTATCGCGATCAGCGCTTCGACATCCTCGCGCGTTACGAAGCCGTGGCGCATGGCCTCGCCGAGTTCATCCAAAATCAGAACGTCGACCTGTGATATCTGCTCGCATGCGAGCTCCATGATCTGCGCGGCGCAATCCTCGGGTGTGTCGCGGTCGGCTTGTACGATGCGTGGCCCTAAACGAGGTGCTTCATCATGTTCGGCGCAGTGCAGCTTCTTGGCAAACTGAAGCATGAGCACGTTAAGTCCATAGCCCGTGGCACGCAGCGCGAGCCCCAGCGCAGCCGTCGTCTTGCCCCTGCCGTCGCCCGTATAGATTTGAACCTTGCCGACTTCCAGTGATGCCATCTCTGTCTTTTCGTGCCCGGCGTCGGTTTATCGCCGTCCGGGTTGGGTATTCTAGAAAGCATTATTAACCCCAGTAGATGGAGTTCAAGCAGATGGAGATGGATGACAACAAGCGTAGACGGAATATGATCCTCTACGTGCTCATCGCCTTCGTCGTCTACCTCGTGCTCTCGACCGTTCTGTTCCCCAACATCGGTCACACGCAGCAGATTACGAAGACCGATTACTCGACGTTTGTCAAAGCGCTCGATAAGAAGAGTGTCGACAAGGTCGAGTACAACACGGACGATTACTCGATTTATTACACCAAGAAGGGCGAGGACGAGAACATCGCCTATAAGACGACCGGTGTGCCGAACGATGCGGGCTTTACCGATCGCGTGCTTGAGTCTGGCGCTTCGCTGGAGTCGGTCGTTCCCGATAAAAACTCGGGTTTGATGACCTACTACCTGCTTACGCTCATCCTTCCCATGGCGATTTTCTTCCTGATCGGCTGGTGGCTCAACCGCCGCATGAAGAAGGCCATGGGTGATGACGGTCCTTCGATGAACTTTGGCGGCGGTGGCTTTGGCGGCGGTGGACTGGGCAAGTCCGGCGCGCGCGTGATCGCCTCCAAGGACGTGGGCGTTACCTTTAAGGATGTCGCCGGCCAGGAAGAGGCCAAGGAGTCTCTCAAGGAGGTCGTCGACTTTCTGGAGAAACCGCAGCGCTACGAGGAGATCGGCGCCAAGCTGCCGCGCGGTGCTCTCCTTGTTGGTCCTCCGGGTACCGGTAAGACCCTGCTTGCCAAGGCTGTTGCCGGCGAGGCTGGTGTTCCGTTCTTTAGCATTTCGGGCTCTGAGTTCGTCGAGATGTTCGTCGGCCGCGGCGCTGCTAAGGTTCGTGACCTGTTTAAGCAAGCCAAGGAAAAGGCCCCGTGTATCGTCTTTATCGATGAGATCGATACCATCGGTAAGAAGCGCGATGGCGGCGGCTTTAGTGGCAACGACGAGCGCGAGCAGACGCTCAATCAGCTGTTGACCGAGATGGACGGCTTCGACAACCACAAGGGTATCGTCGTACTCGCTGCCACCAACCGCCCCGACAGTCTCGATCCGGCGCTGCTGCGCCCCGGTCGTTTTGACCGCCGCATCCCCGTCGAGTTGCCCGATCTGACCGGCCGTAAGAACATCCTCGAGCTCCACGCCAAGAGCGTGAAGACGCAGCCGCCGATCGACCTGACCGCGATTGCCCGCGCCACGCCCGGTGCCTCGGGCGCCGACCTGGCCAATATCATCAACGAGGGCGCCCTGCGTGCCGTCCGTGAGGGCCGCAAGCGCGCTACGCAGGACGATTTTGAGGAGTCGGTGGAGGTCGTCATCGCCGGCCAGCAGCGTAAGTCCACGGTGCTGTCCGACCACGAGAAGCAGGTTGTTTCTTACCACGAGATCGGCCATGCCATCGTTGCTGCCCGCCAGAAGGGCTCTGCACCGGTCACGAAGATCACCATCGTGCCGCGCACGAGCGGTGCTCTGGGCTACACCATGCAGGTCGAGGAGGATGAGCGCTTCCTGACCACGCGCCAGGAGGTCCTGGACAAGCTCGCCGTCTATTGCGGTGGCCGTGCAGCCGAGGAGCTCATCTTTGGTGAGATGACGACCGGCGCCGCCAACGATATCGAGCAGGCCACCAAGCTCGCCCGTAACATGGTGACGCGCTTTGGTATGTCCGATGAGTTTGGCATGATGGCACTCGGTACCGTTCAGAATGCGTACCTTAACCAGGACACGTCGCTCACCTGCGCCCCCGGTACGGCCGAGCGCGTGGACGCGATTGTCGCCAAGCTGATCGAGGATGCGCACGACCGCGCCCTGCAGGTCCTGAAGGAGAACAAGTTCAAGCTCCACGAGCTGGCTCGTTATCTGTACAAGAAGGAGACGATTACGGGCGAGGAGTTCATGAATCTCCTCACGCGCGAGAATCCGCTGATGCCAAAGCAGCAGTAATACTGGTTGCGCAGTATCAATCGCCCCATTTGAGTGTCTATCTCAAATGGGGCGTTTTGCGTGGGAGGGATATGTATGAAGATCGTGGTGAGTGCCTGTTTGATGGGCGAGAGCTGCAAGTATAACGGGCTCGACAACTATCATCGCGCGTTGGTCGAGGACTGCGAGCGTACAGGGACCGAGGTCCTCTTGGTGTGCCCCGAGGTCTTTGGCGGCCTGCCCACGCCGCGTAAGCCGTCCGAGATTGTGAACGGCGAGGTTCGTACCTGTGAGGGCGTGTCCGTTGACCGGGAATTCCGCCTAGGAGCCCAACGAGCACTCGCGATGTGCGAGCAGGCGGGCGGTCCGGAAGAGGTCGCCGCGTGCATCCTGCAGGACCGTAGTCCCTCGTGTGGCGCAGGCCGCATCTACGACGGAACATTCAGTGGCACCCTTACAGCGGGCAACGGCGTTTTCGTCGACCTGCTCCTGCGCAATGGGTACCGTGTGATCCCGGCGAGTGAATTCGATCCCAGCATACTGGAGCAATAAAAAACCACCACAAGGGTGCTGTCCCCTTGTGGTGGTTTTGGTCTTGGCCTAGAGGCCGTGGCCGTAGGCGTTGGCGGCCTTGATGGCAGCGGCGAACTTTTCGTCGGTGAAGGGCTCCGGGTTGCCCTGCTTCCACTCGTTGGTGGCGTGCGCGTACTCGCATAGGGCAGGGATGTCGGCCTCGGAAAGCCCGACCTGCTCAAGCGTCACGGGCAGCCCCATCTGCTTGTTAAAGGCAGCGTAGCGCTCAAGGTTCTCGGTATCGCCCGTGTAGGCAAAAAGCACCAGCACGCCCAGGCTCACGACCTCGCCGTGCAGGTAGGAGCCCTCGCGCGGAATGCTGCAAGTGGCGTTGTAGAACGCATGCGCCACGCTCGAGTTGTAGTAGTAATCGTTTTGGTTGGTCAGGTTCGAAACATAACCCGTGTTGACCACGATGTCGAGCGCGATCTGCTTGACGGCTTCGGTCGACTGGTCCTGGCGCACGTCCTCAAGACCCTGCACACCATAGGTAAACAGCGGCTCGGAGCATGTGTGGGCGAGTGCCAGGCCAAGACCGGCGGTGTGCTCTAAGTTGCCGGCGCTCGTGGCGTACTCCACCTCGGGCTGTTTGGACAGGGCATCGCCTACGCCCGCCCAGAAGTACTCCGCTGGCGCCTCGGCGATGATCTTGGGGTTGATGAAGATGTGAGCGGGGCGGTTGGGGTACGAATAGCCCTCGAGCGAGCCGTCGTCGTTGTAGACAACGGCAATGGCGGTCGCGGCGGAACAGTTAGAGCAAATCGTCGGCACGGTAAAGACAATCTTCTTGAGCTCGATGGCCGCTGTCTTGACGGTGTCGAGTGCCTTGCCGCCGCCGCAGGCGATTAGCACGTCTGCCTGCTGGCAAGCGGGGGAGTTCACGACCTTGGCGATATTGGCGCGCGTACTGTTGGTGCCGTAGACGCGCGTCTCCAGAATCTCGACGTCGGTGCCTGCCAGCGCAGCTTCGATGCCGGGCAGCGCGGCAGCCAGGGCTCGCTTGCCGCCAATGATGGCGACCTTGGTCGCTCCGTACTCGGCCAGCGCGCCGGGCAGCTCGTCAAAGCAGTCCTCGCCGACGGTATAGTCGCTCATTCCAATCGTGCGCATAGGTGCCTTCTTTCGTTAGATAGAGTGCTTTCAGGTATTTTGCTCCTAGAGAAGGCTAACGACCACGAGAAATTTCTTACGTATGAAACCAGTGTTGAGGGTTTTTCGCCGGCGTTGACCGTGCTACCATACAGCGCATAAGCGTTGATGGGGACGAGTAGTCGGCCGTCCGCATGCCACAGAGAGCGGGGAGCGCTGAGAGCCCGTGCATGCGACCGATGAAAATCACCCCGGAGCTGCGGTCCCAACGGACGTGCCGCACAGGCACGTCTTAGTAGACATCGCCGAGATGGTCGTCGATACAGGCCAGCCGAGTAACGGATGCGAGCGCGCGAATACGCGGGCGAGGGCATCTAAGCTGGGTGGTTAAGCGAAGAGCTTTTGCGGGCGCACAGCCCGTTTTGTGGCGCTTCGTCCCAGCTTGTAGGGACGGGCGCCTTTTTGGTGCCCAACGGGCGTGTGC
>CALGZX010000014.1 GCA_937934165.1 uncultured Collinsella sp. | reverse complement strand
AGTTCCGGGGAGTTCAATGGGTCATCTCGCTAGATAAAAAGATGGTTCGCGGTGGTATTGTTGCTGTGGGTTTAATTCGATATGAAAGGGTGACTTTGGTGTCCAAGATGGATTCTACGCTCTCCTATATTACTGACCAGCTGAAGGCGCTTACCTCGATTGCTTCGCCTACCGGCTATACCCGTGCGGCTACTGATTATCTGATGGAGACCCTGCGCGATATGGGGTTTGGGCCTGAGCGTTCCAATAAGGGCAACGTGCTGGTCGAGCTTGGCGGCGAGGGCGAGCCGCTCGTGTTGGCGAGCCATGTCGATACCCTGGGCGCCATGGTACGCTCCATTAAGGACAATGGCCGTCTGCGTCCCACGACGCTCGGCGGGCATCAGTGGTCTACGGCCGATGGCGAGAACTGCACCGTCTACACGCGTGACGGCAATGTGTACACGGGTGTGGTTCTTAACACCGAGCCTTCGGCGCACGTGGCCGACGAGCCGGTCAAGACCATCGAGAAGAACATGGAAATCCTGCTCGATGAGAATGTCGACAGCAAGGACGATGTGCTTGAGCTGGGCATTCAGACCGGCGACATCATCGCTATGGATCCGCGTACCACGGTGACGGAGAGCGGCTACATCAAGAGCCGCTTCCTGGATGACAAGCTGTCGGCGTCGATTCTGCTGGGTCTGGCCCGCGCTGTTGCTGATGGCGAGGTGTCGCTTTCGCGCAAGGTGTCGCTGCTCTTTACCGTGTACGAGGAGGTCGGCCACGGCGGTGCTTTCGTGCCGGCCGACACGCGCGAGATGATCAGCGTTGACATGGGCTGCGTGGGCGACGACCTGGGCTGCACCGAGCGCATGGTGTCGATTTGCGCCAAGGATTCGGGTGGCCCCTACAACTACGATCTGGTGACCACGCTGTCCAATATCGCGCGCGAGCTTGAGCTCGATTATGCCATCGACGTGTACCCGCATTACGGCTCGGACGTCGAGGCCACGCTCTCTGCCGGCTACGACATCCGTCACGGCCTGATCGGCCCCGGCGTGTACGCGAGCCACAACTACGAGCGCAGTCACATCGACGGCGTGCGCAACACCTACGAGCTGGTTCGTGCCTACGTACAGCGTTAGCGATGCAGCGGCCTCGGCTGATACGGCAGTACCGACCGAGGCCGTCCTCTCTAAGTTGCGGTGAAATAGGGACTGTTTGGCGGTTTTAAACGCTTAAACAGTCCCTATTTCACCGCAATTTATGAAGGGGATGGGGCTACTTAAGTGCGCCGGTCACCGTGCCGCCGCCGAGGACGATGTCGCCGCGGTAGACTACAACGGCTTGGCCGGGGGCGATGGCTCGTTGCGGCTCGTCAAAAGTTAGCAGCATTTGCCCGTCTTCGTCACGCGTAAGGGTCGCTGCCTGGTCTTTCTGACGGTAGCGATACTTGGCACCCACGCGAATGCCGCCGGCATTGAGCTCCGCCTCCATGCGGTCGGCAGGGGCGCTCCAAATCCAGTCGTTGGCCGTGAGCGCTGTGGCCGTCAGGTCCTCGGCCTCGCCCAGATGCACAATGTTGCTGGCGGCATCGACGCCCGTTACGTACACGGGATGCGTCATCGCGACGCCTAAGCCCTTGCGCTGGCCGATGGTATAGCGCAGCGCGCCGTTATGGCGTCCGACCACGCTGCCGTCGCGCCATACAATATCGCCCGGCTCGGCGGCATGTCCGCAGCGGCGCTCGATATAGCCCGCGTAGTCGCCGTCCGCGATAAAACAGATATCCTCGCTCTCGGCTTTCTGGGCGTTGATGAAGCCCTGCTCGGCGGCAATGCGGCGCACGTCGCGCTCTTTGTCCAGCCCAGCCAGTGGAAAGATCGTGCGTGCCAGGCGCTCTTGCGTGAGCGAATACAAAAAGTAGCTCTGGTCCTTTTTGGAGTCCTCGCCGCGGTGCAGCTGCCAGGTGCCGTCGGGCGCCTGACTCGTTTTGGCGTAGTGGCCTGTGGCGATGTAGTCGCAGCCCATATCGAGTGCCGCATCGAGCAGCGCGCCAAACTTAATATGGCGGTTGCAGATGATGCACGGGTTGGGCGTCAGCCCCTCCTGGTAGGCGGTCACGAAGCGCTCGATAACATTGCGGTCGAAGGTCTGCTGCAGGTCGAGCACATGGTGGGGTATCCCCAGGCGCTCGGCGACGGCCTTTGCATCGGCGATGTCGCGGTCGACTTTGCTCGTGCCCGTGACGGGATCGGGCGCGGGGCAGGTGAGGCGCATGGTGGCGCCGACGCATTCGTAGCCCCGGCTTTTGAGCAGGTACGCGGTCACGCTGGAATCGACGCCGCCGCTCATGGCGACGAGCACGCGCTTGTTGTGCATGGGGAGGTTCTCCTTGGTGGCATGTGGCCAAAAAAGAAAAGCGGCGCGGGAGGCTGGTTCCGCGCCGCAGACATTGTAGCAAGTTCGGACGTCTCGTGGGACACCCTGATTGGATGGGCTCAGACTGCCGGGAGAGAGGAGACCGGCTCGTCCGTGGGCTCAACCTATGGGCGACAGGCCCTAGTCCTGGAAGAGCGCCGTGGACAGGTAACGCTCGCCGGTGTCGGCGAGCAGCGCCACGATGGTCTTGCCCTCGTTCTCGGGGCGCTTGGCCAGCTGCAATGCGGCCCACACAGCGGCACCGGACGAAATGCCCACGAGCACGCCCTCCTTGTGGCCCACGGCGCGGCCGGTCGCAAAGGCGTCGTCGTTCTCGACGGGGATGATCTCGTCGTAGACTTTGGTGTCGAGAACGTCGGGCACAAAGCCGGCGCCGATGCCCTGGATCTTGTGCGGGCCGGCCTGGCCCTTGGAGAGCACCGGGGAGGTGGCGGGCTCGACGGCGACGACCTGAATCTCGGGGTTCTGCTCCTTAAGGAACTCGCCCACGCCGGTCACGGTGCCGCCGGTGCCGACGCCGGCGACGAAGATGTCGACCTTGCCGTCGGTGTCATCCCAGATCTCGGGGCCGGTCGTGGCCTTGTGGATGGCGGGGTTGGCGGGGTTCACAAACTGGCCGGCGATGATGCTGTTGGGCGTCTCCTTCTGCAGCTCCTCGGCCTTGGCGATGGCACCCTTCATGCCCTTGGAGCCATCGGTGAGCACGAGCTGTGCGCCGTATGCCTGCATAAGTTTGCGGCGCTCGACGGACATAGTCTCGGGCATGGTGATGATCACCTTGTAGCCGCGAGCCGCCGCCACCGAGGCGATGCCGACGCCGGTATTGCCGCTCGTGGGCTCGATGATGGTGTAGTCGCCGCCGCGCACGAGCTTGCCGGCCTTCTCGGCCTCGTCGATCATGTTCTTGGCGACGCGGTCTTTGACGGACCCGGCGGGGTTGAAGTATTCCAGCTTGACGAGCACGCGGGCCTTGAGGTCCTCATCGGCCTCAAAGTGAGTGAGCTCCAGAAGCGGAGTGTGGCCGATAAGCTGATCGATGGACGTGTAAACATTGCTCATAGTGAACCTCCAAAGTGTTCAAATGACTGGATGCCGTGTGGTTTTACGGTGTGTGTAGCAGCGAAACCCACAAATCTTATAGGTTGTTCGTTTTGCTGTTGGCAAGCATAGTAGACGCTAAAGCCTAGTAACGCAATAGGAAATAGAAGATTATGACGAGTCGATTAACCATCTTGACGGGAATGGGTATTTTCAAAACCAATTTTTCGGCTAGAATTTCTACGGACTAAATGACCGAAAGGCAGCACTATACATGTTGGTTTCTACTAAGGGCAGATATGCCCTGCGCGTTATGGTCGATCTGGCCGAGCACCAGGCGGCCGGTCGCATCCCGCTCAAAGAGATCGCGGCGCGACAGGGGATTTCCGAGAAATATCTCGAGAACATCTTGGCTACGCTCGTGCGCGCCAACATGCTTTCGGGCATGCGCGGCAAGGGCGGCGGCTACGTGCTCACGCGCCCGCCCGAGCAGTACACGGTGGGCGAGATCCTGCGCCTGACCGAGGGCAGTCTGGCACCGGTTGCATGCCTGGATGGCGACTGCAAGGGCTGCTCACGCTCGGATGAGTGCCCCACGCTCGACGTGTGGAAGAACCTGGACAAGCTCATCAACGACTACCTCGACGGTGTGACACTCGATCAACTTGTCGCTCCCAACCATGGCTACGACTACGTCATCTAACCCACACCTGCCATTTGGGGACGGGGTAGAAATGGTAGATTCTCTCGCCCTTTGAGACTTGACAAATAAGAAGGCCGCCCATTTTTGCGATGGGCGGCCTTCGTTTTGGGCTGTTGAGACGGGCACGGCCGGAATGGCCGTTTTAGTCCTCGGCGATGCTGTCGAGGATGCTGCGCGTGATGGATACCAGGATACTGCCCATAAAGGCCGATCCAAAGCTGGCGATGGAGATGCCGACGCCCAGCAGGTTGACCGACAGGTAACTCGCGAGCTCAAGCATAAAGCTGTTGACGACAAGCTGGAAAATGCCCAGCGTAATGATCGTGAGCGGCAGCGAGATGACCGTGAGGAACGGTTTGACGAACGAATCGACAATGTTCAGGAACAGTCCCACAAAGGCAAAGCAGACCCAGGTCTCGGCAAAGCCGAAGGGTTGGATACCGGGGACGAGGAACGTGGCGATCGCGATGGCGATCGAGGTGAAGAGCCAGTTAAGCATAAAGCGCATGGCGTGAATCCTTTCTTGCGCCGGGATTGCTGGCGTCGCGTGAAGCGGCTTACGGCGGCGACCTGGATGGTTGCGCGGGCGCGCCGCGGTGTTTGGGCGCCCATTGTCTCAAATATTCGTGGAGCTTACGTGCGCATATGGTTTCTAAACGGCGTTCGTCCTGAAAAACGCGCCGCTGGCAGAGAGTCTTGTCGCTTTAGTTTGGTGGTGTGCTACACTGCTACGGGCAAAAGCCACAGGCGTTGCCCTATTGCATAGAACGGGTGAACGATGCCCGATGTCAGTATCAACTTCGATGCCTTTTGGCGGGTTTGGCGGTGATCGATGAATATCGAGAACATGTTTGACAAGCCTGATGTCAAGCAGCTGGTCCACGCATTTAGCCTTTTGGACGACGAGAAGGATATCCAAGCGTTTTTGACCGATATCTGCACGCCGCGCGAGATTTGCGACCTTTCTCAGCGTTTGCAGGTTGCGCGCTATTTGGACGAGGGCGAGCCTTATGTTGAGGTTCAGGCCCGTACCGGCGCTTCGTCCACCACGGTGAGCCGCGTTTCAAAGGCGCTGAACGGCGAGTACGGTGGCTACCGCAAGATCCTCATTAAGTTGGAGGATGGCGAGTAGGCCAGCGACAACATTGAATTACGAAGAACCGTCCCTCCGGGGGCGGTTTTTATATGCCTGCAATCGGCTGGTGCGTTGGGTTCAGGTTGCTTTGTACCAAAAGATGGAACTGCGGTGGCAATGTGTCCGCTTGGGCGGGTAGGATGGATGCATTGATTATTGCGAACGGTTTGAGCGGAGGACCATGCCTGTTCGAATCTATACCACCAATGCCGGCACGGATTTGAGCGATGCCGAGTCGGCGCTGCTTGCCGACCTTATTGCCCGTCACGGGCGTGCCGTGTTGCTGGCACCAACGTTTGCCGAGCTCGATCTGTGCCGTCATGATGCGGCGGAAGCCGGCATTTCGCTGGGTATCGACTACAAGACACCCGCATCGTGGCTTCGCTCGCTTTGGGAGCTTTTGGGCGACGGGCGCGGTTTCGTCGACAACCTGCAACGTCAGATGCTGTTTTCGGATATGATTGCCCGCCGCGACGATGCCGACCTGCAGCCGCTTTCGCGTAGCCAGGGCACGGTGCGCATGCTCGCGCGCATGGCCCGCGATGTGCTGCCGGGTGTGGCGGGGACGACGGCCGAGCGATGCGGTGGCAACAATTGCCAGCCTGAGCCAAAAAGCGATGCCGAGGCTCGTGTGTTTGAGCTTTTGCGTGCCTACGCGGGCGGTTTGGACCGTCGAGATATGGTCGAGCCCTGCGAGGCAGCCGACATTATGGCCGGTGCCCTGGCCGATAGCCTGCCGGCGTGCGCCCGCGCCGTATGCGTGCGCGGTACCACGTCGTTTACGCACGGTCTACTCGAGCTGCTGTCTGCCGTGGCGAACAATGGGGGAGAGGTCGTCGTGCTGCTTGCCCGCGAGCAGGCGGCGATGCGCGAGGAGCTTGCCACGGCATTTGATGCCCGCGGTGTGCTGTTTGAGATCGCGCCGCTGGGGGAGGACGCCGTCGCGTCTGATGTCGCTTGCGGGGCCGCCGCTCAGCCTGCCTTTATTGAGGTCGCCGGCCCCCATGCCCGTGCTCATGTCTATGCGGACGCCATCGATAAGTTGGTGAAAGCGCACAAGGAGTCCAAGGCCGATAAAGCTACTGCAACGCCCGCCGACCCCGTGCGCGTGCTCGTCGTTTCTGCCCGGGCACCCCAGCTGTTCGGCGAGCTCGCCGCCCGTTTGGCGGCGCGTCACATTGCGGCCGAGACGACTGAGTTCACGGCGTTTTCCCAGTCCATCGCGGGCAGGCAGTTTACGGCGCTCGCCAACCTGATCGAGCGTATGAAAGCCGCCGACGAGGGCACCGCTTCCAAGACTGAGTGGTGGCCCGCGCCGGAGCTTACCGACTGGATCTACAGTCCGCTTTCGGGCGCTGATGCCGTCAATGCCCGTACCTTCGATAAGAATATGCGTCTCTCGCGCAGCAAGACTACCGCGGGCGTCAAGAGCCTGCTGCAGAGCGTTCAGGGCCAGGTGAGGGGCGCGCGCAAGGCGACGAGCGACGATAACTGGTTTAAGAACGTACCGTGTGTGGTCTCGGACGTGTTCCAGGCGCTGTGGCGTGACAAGCCCGTGACGGCGCTTAAGGCCATGCTTGCCGTTGCCGAGGCGTTGCCCGATCGCGCTCTAGGCGGCCTTGACGGCCAGGCCCGTCGCCAGGCAGAGACGGCTTTGCTGCGCCATGCCATCGACATCCTTATGAACGATGCTCGCGCGCTCGACGTGTCGCAAGCCGCGACCGTGCCGGTTCTCGACGGCGTTCGAACCAAGGTGGACAAGCGCAGTACCGCCTACGATTACGAGACCTATGAGGTCGATCGCACACCACGAGCACAAGTGCGCTTCGCGTCGCTTGCCGATGCGTCGGTTCTTCGCCCTGGCAGCTACGATGCCGTGCTGTTTGCCGATGTCGACCTGGACAGCTATCCGCTTTCGCACGAAGAGGGCCCGCTTGCCACGTTGACAGCCGAGCTGCGCCGCGACGGCGTGTCTTTGGAGCCCGCTGCCCTGCTGCGCGTGCGCTTTGGCCGTGCGATGCAGGCGGCGAGCGGTCCGGTCGCGCTCGCCCGTGTGACGCACGATCGCCAGGCGCGCGAGTGCTACCCGGCAGCCGTATGGACCGAGCTGTGGGCACATGCCGAGGCCGCTGGCGCTGCCAAGCCCATGCGCGTGGGCGAGGGCGATATCATCGCCGACTTTGATCCCGCGGCAGGTGAAGGCCTCAAGCGCGAGCGCGTGACCTGTGAAGCCCCTCAGCATCTGAGTGCCGAGGCCGTGCCGTATTTGGTCCTGCGCCGTCGCGATGGCGAGGGTGAGGACGCGCCGCTCGTGCCGCGTCTGACGTCCGCCTCGCAGATCGAGGCCTATTCGACCTGCCCGCTATGCTGGTTCGTCTCGTACCGCGTGAAGCCCCAGTCGATCGACGCGGGCTTTGGCAACATGGAAAAGGGCAACTTTGTCCACGACGTGCTGGAGCATCTGCATGCCCGTCTGCCCCAAGAGGGCATGGAGCGCGTGACGCCCGAGAATCTGCCGCGCGCACAGGAGCTGCTGCACGAGGTCTTTGACGAGACGTTGGCCGAGCACGCCGGCAAGCGCGGCACGGAGGGCCCGCTGGTGCCGCTCTCTGCGGTGGAGGAACGCCAGGTGGCCGAGATCTTGCCGCAGCTGGAGGGTGTGCTTGCCTACGAGTCCGAGGCGCTGACTCCTTTTGCTCCGCGCTACCTGGAGTTTGCCTTTAACGATCTTAACGTTGAGTATGCCGGTTGGCCGCTCGGCGGGCGCATCGACCGCGTAGATGTGGATGCCGAGAATCGCGCCGTGGTAATCGACTACAAGCATCGCACGGGCGTTGAGGAGTTTAAGCTCGCCGACCCTACGGTGCGCGACGAGGAATCGGGCACGGCGCCCATCGACGACCCGCGCTGGCTGCCACCCCATACCCAGACACTCATCTACGCGCAGGCCATGCGTCGGGCGCTGGGCCTAGATACCCGTGCTGCGCTCTATTTCTCGACCAAGGGCGGCAAGCCAGCGCTGCGCGGCGCGGCGAGTGCCGAGTTGCTCGAGGAAGAGCGCGGCGACGGTCGCATCCCGGGCCTCAAGAAGGGTTTCCCGGGCGAGGGCGGCAGCATGGACTTCGATGCCCTGCTCGACCGCGTGGAGACCGGCATTGCCGAGCGCCTGCGCGAGCTCGAGGCAGGTGACGTCGCCGCTGTCGACCCGACATCGGCGCAAGCCGCGCATGCGCGCTGTTCGTATAACCACCAAGGAACGTTTGTAGGGAGGGGCGTGTAGACCATGGATCTTTCGACTTTGATGCCGCAACAGCTGCAGATCGTCAAGACGCTCGACCGTCCGCTGTTTGTCTCGGCGGGCGCCGGTTCGGGCAAGACCTTTACCCTCACGCGCCGCATCGTCTACGCGCTCTCGCCCGAATCCGGTCCGTTCGTCGAGCATCTGGACCAGGTGCTCGCCATCACCTTTACCAAGGATGCCGCGGCCGAGATTCGCGACCGCGTGCGCCGTGCGCTTATCGACGAGGGCATGGACGAGGAAGCACTGACCGTCGACGACGCGTGGATTTCGACCATTCACGGCATGTGCTCGCGTATCCTGCGCGCGCACGCGCTGGAGCTGGGCATCGACCCCGAGTTCACGGTGCTCACCGATACCGACGAGCTTATGGACCAGGCTGTTGAGCATGTGCTGGCCCGCGCGACGGCGCCCGATGCCGCCCCCGAGCTCGCGGCATCGCTCAAGGCCCTCTATGCCTGGTATCCCATGGCGGGCGAGGGCGGTTCCTTTGGCACCGGCACGACCATCAAGGGCCTGGTGCGCGACCTGCTGGAGCTGTCGAGCCAGTTGCCGGGCGGTATGGACGACGTGTGCGTGGCGCGCGGCCAGGCCGATACCTCGGCACTCGCCGATGCCTATCGCGCAGCGCTGGGCGCAAGCAAGGCCGCGACCGAGAAGGCGCAGATGGCACTCGACGCCATTGACGCGTTCGAGGCGAGCGGCAAGACCATGGCCGATGCAGCGCGACTCATGATGTCGTGCACCATGCCGCGCGCGAGCAAGGCATTCCCTAAGGAGCAGGTCGAGCTGCTCAAGGCCGAGGCCGCCGATGCGTTTATCAATATCGTGCTTGCCTGCGGGGGCCCGGCGCTCGATGCGCTGGTGGGCCTGGCCCGTTCCGTGGAGGCTGAGTATCGCGCGCTCAAGGCCGGCCAGTCTGCCCTCGACAACAACGACCTGCTGCGCATGGCCTACGAGGCCCTGTGCGATTACCCGGCCATCCGAGCGGCATACGAGGGCCGCTTTAAGATGGTCATGATCGATGAGTTCCAGGATACCGACCAGATGCAGGTCGATTTGATTCGCTATCTGACGGGCGCGGGGGAGCGCGCGTTGTGCACCGTAGGCGATGCGCAGCAGTCCATCTATCGCTTCCGTGGCGCCGAGGTCGAGGTGTTCCGCCGTCAGGAGCGCAAGGTGGGCTCCTCTGCTGCGCCCGAGACGTCCGTCGCATCCGATGCCCCTGCCGGCGAACTCGTCAAACTCGTGCGCAACTTCCGCAGCCACGACGAGGTGCTGCGCTATGTGGCACGCGTCTTCGACGGCGATGACGGCGGCCTGATGCAGGGCTTTTTGGATCTTGAGGCGAGCGACGGCCACAAGGACACGCTGGTGGCGGACGCCTCGCGCCGCCAGGCCTTCTTTGTTGCCGGCGGCAGTATGCAGGAGCGCACACAGGCCAAGGCCCGTGCGATCGCCGAGCGCTTCCGCGCGCTTGCCGATGCCGGCCAGCCCCAGGGCGGCATGGTGCTGCTGCTGGGCCGCATGACCAACGCCGACGTCTACGCCCAGGCCTTCCGCGACCAGGGGCTCGACTGCGTCATCGCGGGCGGCTCGGTCTTTGCCCAAGCCGCCGAGGTGCAGACGGTGCGTGCCCTGGTTTGTGCGCTCGCCAATCCGGCCGATACGGCGCAGGGCCTTATGCCGCTGCTCGCTTCGCCGATGTTTGCACTCGGCGCCCAGGAGTTCCTGGCGCTGGCGACCAAGCTCGATAGCGAGACGGGCGAGACGTCGCGCCGCAACATCGACGCGGGCATCATGAGCGATTTCGACGTGCCGGGTTTGCGAGACCTGCCGCTCGTGACGCGCGCCCGCGAGGTGCTGCGGTATGCGCTTCGTCGCGTGGGTCGCGATTCGTTCGCCGCCATCGCGCGTGCCGTGGTCAACGCCTCCGGCTGGTTTGTGCGTCTGGCACAGCGCGGTCCCGAGGGCAAGGCCATTGCCGCCAACGTGCTCAAGGCGCTCGACGCCGTGGCCGAGGCGGAGGCCGATTTCGGCAACTCGCCGCGTTCCATCGCGCTGGCCTTCGACCGCTTCTTGGCGGGCAAGGAAGCTCCGGGTGCCCTCAACGAGGAGGGCGACGGGGCGGTGCGCATCATGACGGTGCACGCCTCCAAGGGTCTGGAATATCCGGTCGTGGCGGTCGCCGAGTGCTTTGGCGTGCGTAAGTCCTCGAGTGCGGCACAGATGGGTCGCGTCGAGGGCGGAGCGCAGGTCGTGGCATTGCCGGCACGCTTCGACGGCGTTATGCTCGCCGATGGTACCTTTGTGAAGGGCGACGACGTCAAAAAGCAGTTTGAGCATGCGTTTAAGGGTAAGGGCGCATCGCTATGGTTGCCGCCGGAGCTCATGGAGGACGTCTGTGCGACGGGTTCTCCCGCCGAGGCATTTGCTCACCTGCGCAACGATGACCTGCGGCTTTCGCTCGAGGAGCGGGCCCGCTTGCTCTATGTTGCCATGACGCGTGCGCGCGAGCTGCTGATCTTGGCGATGGATGCCGGCGTGAGCCGTAGCAAGGTGACGGCGCCGACCTTCGACGTCGAGACCGATCTGACCTACGACGTGCTGCGCCGTATTCTGCCGACCGACGCTCTGGACATGCCGCAGCTCGATGCCGACCGCCTGGTGTTCGACAACTCCCAGCTGGGCGACTACGAGCTCATTTCGCTTTCGGATTTTACCTTTGGCGAGCAGGCGTTTGAGGCTAACGCTTCGCTGGATGCCGAGGGCAGGCTCGTTCGTGGCGATGCGGGGGCGGAGGGTGCCGGTGCAGATGCCCGCGCCGCCGTCCCCGGTCCTGCCGACCCCAAGCCCGATTCGTTTGAGCTTGTGTATCCCCAGGCAGTGGGCGTGCGCATGGGCATCTGTCCGTATCCGATGCGTGACTCGTACAGCTATTCGTCGATTGCCGCGGCGCTGCATGCCGAGGCCGAGGACCGTGCCGCCGAGACGCGCGTGCCCATGGACGAGGCTGGCGATGATGCGGAGTCGGATGGCTCGGAGATGACGGATGCGGACGTGGCTGCTGTCGAGCCCGCCGGCAATCCCATGGCGCTGGGCTCGGCTTTCCACGCCGCCTGCCAGTGGCTCATCGAGATGGGTGCCGATGCGTTGCCCGCTGCGCGCGCCGATGCGCTGGCGCGTCTGTGGCGCCTGACGCCGGAGCAGCGCCAGCGCTTCGATGTCGCTCTGGATCGCTGGCTCAAGTCGGCGGTCCGTGCCGAGCTGCTTGCCTGGCCGTGCGTTCGTGCCGAGGTACCGTTCTTCTCGCTGGGCTGCGAGGACAAGGACATTGCCCGCTACGGTGCATATGCCGAGGGCGCCATCGATGCACTGGCCACCGACCCGGCCGATCCGTCGCGCGCACTGGTCATCGACTACAAGACGGGTGGCACGCCGGATGAGACGCCGGACCAGCTGCTCGAGAAGCACGCCCTGCAGGCGCGCGTCTACGCCGATGCGTTGCACAAGGCGGGCTTTGAGACGGTGACGGTCAAGTTCGTTCGCGTGGAGCAGGCGAATCCGGCCATCTTCGTCGAACCCGCCGAACCCCAAGTAGTCACCTACAATCTCTAGCCCTCAGATAACTTGCGGTGGAATAGTTCCTGTATTGCGGCCCAGGTGGCCCAAGCGGGAACTATTCCACCGCAACTGCAAGAGGAGCCGTGTTGGTTTGGCTAGGTTCGGGTGCCGTCCGCGCCGTGCGGTAAAATCGTTCAGTCAGAACACGAACCCGCATCGGAGCTCATCACATGGCATTCGTCCATCTGCACAATCACACTGTTTTTTCCATGCTCGACGGCGCAACCCGTATCCAGGATATGGTCAACCGTGCCGTTGAGCTGGGTATGCCCGCCGTGGCCATTACCGACCACGGCTACATGTACGGCGTGCCCGACCTGGCGCTGGCCTGCGACGCCGTTAACCACAGCACGCCCGAGTACAAAACCTGGAGCCACGACAAGGCCTTCTTGGAAAAGGACCGCCGCGACGAGCTGGTGGAGCCCGATCCCGAGGAAAACCCGCGCGAGCATGCCCAGTATGTGAAGGACATGGCCATGTGGGACGAGAAGGGCAACATCGACGAGCTCAAGCCGCCTCTGGTCATCAAACCCATCTTTGGCTGCGAGGTCTACTTTACGCCGGACGAGACGCTCGCCCGCGACCACAAGCCCGAGCTCTACCACATGATCCTTCTGGCCAAGGACCAGGAGGGCTACGTCAACCTGATGCAGACGGTCTCCGAGGCCGCTGTGCAGGGCTTTTACTACAAGCCGCGCGTGACGCTCGACAACCTGCGCCGCCACGCCAAGGGCATGATCTGCACCAGCGCCTGCATCGCGGGCATCATCCCCAAATACATCGACCGCGGCGACATGGAAGGCGCCATCAAGTGGGCCGAGACCTTCCGTGACACCTTCGATCCCGGCGACTTTTATATCGAGATCCAGGAACACGGCATCACCACCGACAACGGCCTGACCGACGAGCAGATGGACCGCACGCTCATCGACATCGCCAAGCAGGTGGGCGTCAAGGTCATCGCCACCAACGACTTCCACTACCTGCGCCGCGAGGACGCGCCCGTGCAGGACGTCATCATGTGCATCGGCATGAACGCCAAGGTCGACGACCCCAACCGCATGCGCATGACCGGCTCGGAGTTTTACATGAAGACCGAGGAGGAGATGCGGGCGATGTTCCCGTATTGCCCCGAGGCCTGCGACAACACGCTCGAGATTGCCGACAAGTGCTACGTTGAGCTGGACTGGGACTCCATCATCCTGCCGCGCTTCCCGTTGCTCGATCCCGGCGAGACGCACGAGAGCCAGTTCCGCCGCGAGTGCGAGAAGGGCCTGCGCCAACACTACGGTGACGACTGGGCCACGCGCGAGATCTGTGGCGTCAACATCAAAGAGCGCTTTGAGTACGAATACAAGGTCATCTGCGACAAGGGCTTTGCCGCCTACTTTTTGATCGTCGCCGAGTACGTGCAATGGGCCAAGGACAACGGCATCGGCGTCGGTCCCGGCCGTGGCTCGGCCGCCGGCGCTATCGTCGCCTACGCCATGAACATCACCGCGTTCGACCCGCTCGAGAACGGCCTGATGTTCGAGAGGTTCCTGTCCCCGCAGCGTACCGAGATGCCCGATATCGATATGGACTTCGACGATGAGCGGCGCCTCGAGGTCGTGGAGCACGTTCGCCAGCTCTACGGTCCCGAGAAGGTCACCCACGTCATCACCTACTCGACCATTAAGGCCAAGCAGGCCATCAACGACGCCGCGCGCGTGCTGGACTACCCGGTCTACATGGGCCAGCGCCTGTCCAAGATGGTCTCGAGCGACCCCAAGGTCAAGCTCAAGCAGGTGCTCGAAAAGCAACCCGGCAAAGAGGATCTGTTTAACCCCGACTTTGCCGAGGCCTATAAAAAGGATGATGACGCCCGCCGTATCATCGACACGGCGCTCTCGATCGAGGGCCTCACCCGTGGCGAGGGTGTGCACGCGTGCGCCGTCCTGATCTGCCGCGATCCCGTCAACGAGCATGTGCCCACCAAGCTCGATACCAAGGGCGGCGTCGAGATTACCCAGTACGAGGGCCATACCGTTGCCGACATGGGCCTGCTCAAGATGGACTTCCTGGGCCTGCGCACGCTGACGGTTATCTCCAAGGCTAAGGCAAACATCAAAAAGAATTTCGGCATCGACATCAAAGAGGAAGAGATTCCCTTTGACGACCCCGAGATCTTTAAGCTCATGGGCTCCGGTCACACCGCCGGCGTCTTCCAGGTCGAGTCCGCCGGCATGACGGCCACGATCAAGAATATGAAGCCCACCGAGTACAAGCACGTTGTGGCATTGATCGCTCTATACCGCCCGGGCCCGCTGGGTGCCGGCATGGTTTCGTCCTACATCAACCGTATGAACGGCAAGGAGCCGGCCGTCTCCTACGACGACCGCCTGGACGACATCCTGGGCGAAACCTACGGCACCATGGTCTACCAGGAGCAGGTTATGCTCATCTCCGTTGAGATGTGCGGCTTCTCCAAGGGCGAATCGGACTCGCGTATCCGTAAGCCCGTGGCTAAGAAAAAGATCAAGCTGCTCACGTCGACGGTGCTCCACTGGGAGGATGGCTCGGACGAGACCACCTACGACCACTGGATGAACGGCGCCATCAAGAACAACTACACGCGCGAGGTCGCCCAGAAGATTTGGGACGATGTTCTCGAGTTCGCGTCCTACGCCTTCAACAAGTCGCACTCCGCCGGCTACGCCATTCTGGTTATGCAGACGGCATGGCTTAAGGCGCACTATCCGCACGAGTACATGGCGGCCGTTCTGACGTCCTACACGGGCAAGACCGACAAGATCGTTCACTACGTCTCGGCATGCCGTCACGACGGCATCCCCGTGCTTTCGCCAGATGTCAACGAGTCCGGCACCGAGTTCACGGCTACCAAGGAGGGCGTGCGCTTTGGCCTGGCCGGCATCCGCGGCGTGGGCACCGGCGTGGCGCAGGCGATTATCGCCGAGCGCGAGGCGGGCGGCCCGTTTAAGACGCTGCACGACTTTGTCGAGCGCGTGGACTCGAGCCAGGCAAACCGTCGCGTGATCGAATCACTCATCAAGGCAGGCGCCTTCGACTCCACGGGGTATCCGCGTCGCCAGATGATGCACTTTGTGGACAAGAACAACCCCGAGAACATTATCGATGCCGCCGTGAAGCGCCAGAAGGATCGTGCGAGCGGCCAGACGTCGTTCTTCGACATGTTTGGCGATGTTGAGGGCTCGGGCTTTGAGGTGAGCGTGCCCGATCCGGATGGCCAGGAGTGGGACCGCCACCTTAAGCTGAGCCAGGAGAAGGAGGTTCTGGGCATCTATGTCTCGGACCACCCGCTGCGCCCGTTTGAGTATGCGCTAGCCAAGGCGCGCGACTTCTCGTTCTCGCAGATCGACACCGGCTACGAAGTGCAAAACCCCACGGGCGGCACCATCAACCAGGAGATCCCCGAGGGCAAGGCGTTGTGGTGGGCCGGTATGGTCTCGAGCGTATCCAAGCGCGTGACCAAAAACGGCGACCCCATGGGCATCGTGCAGCTCGAGGACATGGAAGGTGAGGCCACGGTCGTGGTGTTCCCCAAGACCTACAAGGAGGCCGAGGGGTACCTGTACGGCGAGGTCGATCCCGAGACCGGCGCGCAGCTGTCCGATGCGTTTGTGCGCATTAAGGGCAAGCTCGAGCGCTCGGACCGCGGCGACCAGATCATCGCGCAGGAGATCGTGCCGCTGGAGCTCAACGAGGAGAACAACAAGCCCAAGGTGTTTGAGGTCATGGTGCCCAACAGCCGCTTTAGCCAGGGCAATATGGCGCGTCTTGCCACGGTGCTTACCGCCAACCCGGGCGGCGACCGCGTGGAGATCTTTATCGAGCAGGTGGACGGGCGTGTACTGCGTGCCGAGGTGCCGGCCAAGGTCAACGCGCGCTCGATTCCGCTGCTGGCAGAGGCAAAGGCCATCGTGGGTAACCAAGGCCGTGTGACGGTGATCTAAGATGATTTTTCTGGGACGGGGATTAAAAAATCATTTTGGGTGACGTGTGGCGGAAGACCGGTCTTTCTGGGACGGGAATGATTTTTTAAGGCTCTGTTAGACCAGGATTGACATACATGTGTCCCCACGGTGCCATATCGT
>CALGZX010000013.1 GCA_937934165.1 uncultured Collinsella sp. | reverse complement strand
GTGCAATCGCAAGAAGATGACGGGGCGGAATGTCAATCCTGGTCTAACAGAGCCTAACAAATTGGGTCGCTGGGCGCCGCGGGGATTCGTGTCCCCGCGGCGCTGTACTATGTGTTGGACTTAAATTCGCACGGGGTCGGAGCCTCTGTGCGCGATAACGAAAGGAGGCTGCGTGGCAGGCTGGAATCTAACCGGCAATGCCGTTTCCGCCGAGTTTGACGGTTCGGATGAGCAGGAGCGCAAGGAGCTCAGCGTGAGCCAGGCGGTGGAGATCGCCGCCGGCGCGCTCGATGCCATTCCGCAACTGAGCGTTTTGGGCGAGGTCACGGGTTTCCGTGGTCCCAACGCCCGAAGCGGCCACTGTTACTTCCAGATTAAAGACGACTCGGCCGCCGTCGACTGCATCATCTGGAAGGGCGCCTACCTTAAGCGCACCTTCGATCTGCGTGACGGCATGCAGGTAAGCTTTAAGGGCAGCTTCAATCTCTACAAGCCTACGGGTCGCATGAGCTTCGTCGCCCGCTCGTTCTCGCTGGCGGGGGAGGGCTTGCTGCGTCAGCAGGTGGCTCAGTTGGCCGAAAAGCTACGCCGCGAGGGCCTGATGGACGAAGCGCGCAAACGCCGCATCCCGGTGTTTTGCTCACGCGTGGCGGTCGTCACCTCGCTTTCCGGTGCGGTAATCGACGACGTCAAGCGTACGCTGCGCCGACGCAACCCGCTCGTCGAGCTCGTCTGCGTGGGCGCAAAGGTCCAGGGCGAGGGTGCGCCGGCAGGGCTTATTGAAGGCCTGCGCCGCGCCGCTGCCATTACGCCGGCGCCCGACTGTATTTTGCTGGTGCGCGGCGGCGGCTCTTTTGAGGACCTCATGACCTTTAATGACGAGGAGCTTGCCCGCGCGGTGGCGGCTTGTCCCGTGCCCGTGGTGACCGGCATTGGCCATGAGCCCGATACCTCGATTTGCGACATGGTGAGCGACCGTCGCGCCTCCACGCCTACGGCGGCGGCCGAATCGGTGGCGCCGGCTATGACGGAGTTGGCCGATGTGCTCGAGGCGCGCTATCAGCGTCTGGGTGCCGCGATGGCATCGATTATTGGGTCGGCCCAGGTCGACCTGGAGATGCTCGATCAGCGCGGTCGCCGTGCCTGGGATACCTATACGGCTCGCTTGGGCGATGTGCTCGATGCGGCTGCGTGCCGCCCGTGCCTCAACGACCCAACGTTTATGGTTGAGCGTCGCGAGTTTGAGCTTGCCTTGACGGCCGATCGTCTGTCCGGCGCCATAACGCGTTCGGTTGGGGCCTTCCGTTCCAACTTCGAGCGTCTGCCCGAGCGCTTGATCGCAAGCACCTCGGGGCTCGATGGCAAGCGCCATGCGCTCACGCTTGCGAGTTCCCGCCTGGAGCATCAGGGGCGCACGATGCTCAACAAACCTGCGTCCGATTTGGGCCGTGCGGCAGCCTCGCTCGATGCCCTGTCGCCGCTCAAGGTGCTTGCCCGCGGTTACTCCATCGCGTACAGCGATGACGGTGTGGCTACGAGCGCCAAGACCTTTAAGCCCGGCGACGCCATCCGCGTGCGCATGGCGGACGGCAACGTGGCGGCAACGGTCGATACGGTCGAGTAAGCCGCGTTTCATAGCGATAAACCTTTAGGAAAGGAAACAGATATGGCAGAGAAGACCCCGGTCGAGCAGCTTACGTACAAGCAGGCCTCGCAGGAGCTGGAGCTCATCATCCGCAGCCTGGAGTCGGGCGATATGGAGCTCGAGGAGTCACTCGAGAGCTACACCCGTGGCGTCGAGCTCCTCAAGAGCCTGCGCACCCGCCTGTCCGATGCCGAGCAGAAGGTCTCGGTGCTCCTTAAGGACGTTGACGGCAACGACGTGCTCGCCGACGGCGAAGCCGCCAACACCGACGACAGTCTCTCGTTCTAACCATCTCGACCAAATATAATTACCTTGGTCTGTGAGAAAGGAACCAACCATGTGTGATTGCATCTTCTGCAAAATTGCCAACCACGAGATCCCCTCGACCGTCGTTTACGAGGACGACCAAGTCATCGCCTTCGACGACCTCAACCCCCAGGCGCCGGTTCACACGCTCGTGATTCCCAAGAAGCACTACAGTGACATCGCCGACAACGTACCTGCCGAGACCATGGGCGCCATGGCTCACGCCATCCAGGAGGTCGCTAAGGCCAAGGGCTTGGAGGACGGTTTCCGGGTCATCTCCAACAAGGGCGTCAACGCCGGCCAGACCGTCATGCACTTCCACATGCACGTCCTCGGCGGCAAAAACCTGGGCGAGAACCTCATCTGAGGGCGCGTAGCCCGTCGACTTGGCTGCCTTTGGAGTAATCTATGCAGCTTTCTCAACTCGAATACCTTCAAGCGGTGGCGAACTACGGCGGCGTGCGCAAAGCGGCTCGCGCCGTTCACGTGAGCCCACAGGCCGTTTCGTCGGCAATCAAAAAGTTGGAATCTGAGTATCAGATTGTTTTGCTCGACCGATCGGCGGGGGGAGGCTGTTTTGTCTCCGGCAGGCAGAGAATTTGCGCGTCGTGCACGCGTGATCCTGGCGCAAGTCGACGATCTCAAAAAGTACGCTCAATCAAGGGACGACGGCGTCTCGCCCGATGGCCACTTTCGTCTTTACGCCCCCTGCCTTCATGGGCGGGGGCGTCTTTTTGCCGAAAACTGGTATGACTCGTTTGAACGCTCGCACCCTCATATTCACCTTGATGTGTGGCATCAGCCAACGGCTACATGCTTTGAGTCGCTTATGCTTGGAATTTCGGACGCGGCCATCTCATTTGAGGAACCAAGGGACAGCGTCCTTTCTTCGAAATACTTGGGTGAAAAGGAGCTCAAGGTTCTTTCGTGTCCAGCGGGTCATCAATCTGTGGGCGCCATGACCATTCGCGAGTTACTGAGCGGCAGGCTCGCTGTTCCCATTAATTTGTCACCCTGTCTCAATGCGATTAACCAATGCCCTGAAGCCCAGCTCGTCAATTTCCGCTTCCGCGACGTCGAATACGAAAACAGGGCGCAGACTGAGTTTCTTCAAGCCGGGGGATTGATATTGAGTTTTTCTGGCTCTTCTCTCGCATCAGATGGACTGGAAGTGAGCGAGTGCTCCATTGAAGGCTCGCATGACGTGGCCTTGCCCATCTATTTTTGCTATCGACAAAATGCCTGGACCGATCGACACCAGACGGTATTTCTTCACCTATTGCGTCATCTCGCTTCGTGAGGCCATTTGGCCTCGTGGCGTCAAGTGAATGTTGACGCCTTGTAACACATGACTGACGGCTTTGCCCTCATGCTTTTCCAAGATTTCGGTTTGGGCTATTGGCTCTTGGAGGGCGGAGCATGAAAAACCGTACGGTTTTGCTTTATATGACGTTTGTTTTTCTGTCGAACTTCAGCACCATTTTGTATTTTCTGACGGTTTACCTTGAATTCGTCGGATTCTCGATGGTGGCGATTTCTAGCATGATGATTGCATATCAAGTGAGCAAGTTCATCCTTGAAGTTCCCACTGGTTATATTGCTGACAGGTTTGGACGAAAGACAAGCGGTCTCGTTGGCGTCGTGGGAATGCTTGGATACTACGCCGCCCTACTTTTCGCCCGTTCTCCTCTGCTTTTAATCGGCGCGTTTGCTCTCAAAGGATTTGCAGTTGCATGTGTGAGCGGATCCATAGAAGCGATCTACATTGACAGCGTCTCTCAGGACCAGCTCGTAAGACTTAATGTCGTTGAGCGATTTGTTTTCTATGCCTCTTATGCCATCTCCGCTTGCGTGGGCGGTTTCATTTCGTCTGTCGGTGCATATCTCATTGGTCTTTCGGCAGATATCATCGCAATGGTGTTGACGTTGGTTGTCGTTGCCTGCATTCCTGAGATGCGAAGAGGGGACACTGCAGCGACACCTAAGCGTGGAATTAGCCCGAAGATGATCGGTGCCGCTATTGCGCGTAACGGCATTCTTCTTTCAGCGTTCATCATGGACTGCTCTCAGGCATTTGCTTTTGTTGCCCTGGAAGACTTTTTCTCACTGTTGCTTGCGGGTCGCGGAATGAATGCCGTCGCTTCGGGTGTGATCATTGCGGTCCAGCTCCTTGCCTCGGCCTCCATGGGGCTTATTGTGCCCAGTGTGATTGCTCATGTCGACAAGGGCCGTTTTGCGCGTATTTGCGGCATCGTGCGCCTTTCCCTGACTGCTCTGTTTTTGATTCCCTTTACTCCGGTCTATTTGCTGCCCGTGTTCTATGTACTGCAGACGGTCGCTTACTCGTTATTTGCTCCAATTAAATACTCAATTTTTCAAAATGCTGTCGATTCTTCGATGCGCTGTTCACTGATTTCGGTCCAAAGCCAGATGGTGGCGGTGGGTGCCATCCTTTTCTATCTGTTCAATGCTGCGTTGAGCAGCATCGCGGGCATTCGAGTCATATTGCTTGTAGCGCTCGGGATACCTTCTTTGGTGTATATCCCCGCGCTCTTTCGTCTTACAAGTCAAAGGCCATGAGTATTTGGGCACCGATAACTTATATATCAACGCAATAAACCCGAGCGCGAGGGCGTTTGGGTTTATTATTGAAGCGTATGTAACCTGGCGGCGCCACACCGCCTGTTAGTAGGGAGACACATGAACGTTCTGGTCGTCAACGCAGGATCTTCGACCCTTAAGTATCAGGTCATCGATACCAAGTCCCACAAGGTGTCCGCAAAGGGCTCCTGCGAGCGCGTCTGCTTTACCGGCGGTACCTTCACCCACGCTGCCAACGGTTCCAAGAAGGTGACCGAGAACATCGAGTTCCCCGACCACAAGGTCGCCATCGAGGTCGTCCTGAAGGACCTAGAGGCCAACGGCGTCAAGATCGAGGGTATTGGCCACCGTATCGTTCAGGGCGGTTGGTACTTTGGCGATTCCTCCCTCGTCGACGAGGACGTCCTCGCCAAGATTCGCGAGGTCGCCCCGCTCGCGCCGCTGCACAACAACCCCGAGGCCAACGTTATCGAGTACTGCCTGGAGCAGTATCCCGATCTGCCCAACGTCACGGTCTACGACACCGCTTTCCACTTCAACATGCCCGAGGTCGCCAAGACTTACGCCCTGCCCAAGGACGTCTGCGACAAGCTGCACATCCGTAAGTACGGCGCCCACGGCACCAGCTACCGTTACATCTCCAAGAAGGTCGCCGAGATGACCAACGGCGAGGCCCGCAAGGTCGTCGTGTGCCATATCGGCTCCGGCGCTTCCCTGTGTGCCATCGAGGACGGCAAGTGCATGGATACTACCATGGGCTTGACGCCGCTCGACGGCGTCATGATGGGCACCCGCTGTGGCTCCATCGACCCGGCTACCGTGTGCTACCTGCAGCGTGAGGGTGGCTACACCTTCGACGAGGTCGATGAGATGATGAACAAGAAGTCCGGCCTTTTGGCTGTGACCGGCGGCAAGACCAACGACTGCCGTAACGTCGAGGAGCTCGCCGCCGCTGGTGACCCCGAGGCTCAGCTCGCCTTCGATATGTTCGTCTACAAGATTGCCGCCAAGGCTGCCGAGATGGCTACTTCTATGTGCGGTATGGACACCCTGGTCTTTACTGCCGGCATCGGCGAGCACGCTCCGGCTGTCCGCGCTGGCGTGGCCGACCGTCTGGCCTTTATGGGCGTCAAGATGGATCATGCCCGCAACGCCCTGCGTGGTGACGGCGCTTGGTGCCTGTCTGCCAAGGATTCCAAGGTCAAGATCTTCGTCATCCCCACGGACGAGGAGTTCATGATCGCTTCTGACGTCGAGCGCATCGTCAACGGCAAGTAATTGCAAGAGGGGAGGGGCTGGACGACCGAGCGCCGTTCGGCCCCTCTTTTGCGCTCGTTGGGCGATATGACTGATAGCTATTTATCAAGTTGTGATAACTTCTTATTAAAATGCGGCCGCCTTAAGGGGTCTGCGTCGACCGTATTGCACTGCAAAGGAGTCTCATGAACGTACTTGTTGTCAACGCCGGCAGCTCAAGCCTTAAATATCAGCTTTTGGATACCGATACCCGAGAGGTTTTCGCCAAGGGCAACTGCGAACGCATCGGTTCGGACATGGGCATCTTTGGCCACTCCGAGAACGGTGGCGCCAAGCAGACCGAGGAGGTCCCTTTCCCCGACCATCGCTCTGCTATCGCTCGCGTGCTCGAGGAGCTCGAGAAGACCGACTTTACGATTGATGGCATTGGCCATCGTATCGTTCAGGGCGGCTGGCACTTCGATGATTCCGCGGTCGTCGACGATGAGGTCATGGCTAAGATCCTTGAGGTGGCCCCGCTCGCTCCGCTGCACAATTACGGCGAGGCCGCGGCAATCGAATATTGCCGCGAGAAGTATCCGGAGCTGCCCAACGTGGCCGTCTTCGACACCTCGTTCCACATGACCATGCCCGAGGTCGCCTACACCTACGCGCTGCCCAAGGACGTGTGCGACAAGTACCACGTGCGCAAGTACGGCGCACACGGTACGAGCCACCGCTACGAGTGGATGATGGCTAAGGAGATCCTGGGCTCGTGCTGCCATCGCCTGCTTTCGTGCCATCTGGGCAACGGTGCTTCGCTTGCCGCCATTGAGGACGGCGTGTGCCGCGACACCACGATGGGCCTCACGCCGCTTGACGGTCTGATGATGGGTACCCGCTGCGGTTCCATTGACCCGGCTACCGTGTGCTACCTGCAGCGCGAGGGCGGCTACAGCTACCAGGAAGTCGACGACATGATGAACAAGCAGTCTGGTCTGCTTGCCATCTCGGGCATCTCCAACGACGCCCGCGACATCCGCACGCGCGCCTCCGAGGGCGACGAACGCTGCCTGCTCGCCTTCGATATGTTTGCCTACAAGGCCATGCAGCAGGCCGGCTCAATGATCGCTTCCATGGCGGGCGTGGACACCATCACCTTTACCGCCGGCATCGGCGAGAACGACTGGTCGATCCGCAAGGCCTTCTGCGACTGCTTTGAGTGGCTGGGCGTGCGTATCGACAACAACAAGAACCGCGAGGCCGTGGGCAACGGCCCGCAGGTCATCAGCGCCGCCGGTTCAGCCGTCACGGTCATAGTCATCCCCACCGACGAGGAATACATGATCGCCCACGACGTCGAGCGTCTGACCAAGAACAACTAACGCGCGCATTTGCAAGTAAACGAAAGGCCTCCAGAGCAACAGCTCCGGAGGCCTTTTTACTAGTAGGCGGAAATTCCAGTCCCAAAGTGATCACCGCCAGCAACGCCTGCGCTCCCAGCAACGGCACCCATCCATTCAGATTTTCAGCCCCAGCTCGTAGCCAAGCCGCCGTCCACTCCAGATGCCCTGAATGCCATGTGACGGCAGGGACCCTACAGGGTAAAGCTCTGAAAACGTCCTCGGACATGCATGAAACCCCCGCTGCGCACTTCGTGCGGCGGGGGTTTCATGCGTCCTGCGGAATATTTTC
>CALGZX010000012.1 GCA_937934165.1 uncultured Collinsella sp. | reverse complement strand
CCTCGGTCGAGGTCGCAGCGGAATCAATGACAAACTCGCCCGCGCGCCCGGCGCGGTGCACCAGCTCGGTAAACACCGACTCGGCCATCGTCGAGCGGCAGATGTTGCCATGACAGATAAACAGTACACGTTGCATATGTGGTTTCCTTTCGATCATCATCATCGAGCTCGAGCATCGCATCTACGCCTACGCCCTCGCCTGCGTCCTTGCCCGCTTGCGCTCCCAGCGAGCCAACTTAATCGTTACCAGCGTGAGGGCCCAGGCCACAAGCGAGAACGCGGCGCCCACTGCACCCACGTACGCAATGCCAACGCTGCTTACCACGGCACCGCCCACTGCGGTGCCAAACGAAATGCCGACGTTAAACGCCATGGGCTCAACCGAACTTGCGAGTACCATCGACTTGGGATGGCGGCTGCGTGCCACGTCCATAAAGTGCGTGATGCACGACACCGAGAACAGGTACATGAGCAGCGCCAGGCTAAAGACAAAGACCAGCGCGAGCGGCATGGTGCCGCCCACAGCAAACAGCCCGAGTAACGCCGCAGCCTGCAGCACAAACGTCACAAGCAGTGCCTTCATGCCAAAGCGCGCGTCGATCCATCCGCCCAGGATGTTCGAGATCAGGCAGAACACGCCGTAGGCCATAAGCGTGGTACTGGCTTCAACCGTGCCCATACCCAGCACCTGCTCAAGATAAGGCGTCACGTAGCCGTAGAATACGTAGACCGAGCCCACGCCAAACAAGAAGATGAGCATGCCGGTGATGATGCTCGGCTCGCGTAGCAGACCCGCCTGCTCACGAAAGGTGGCAGGCTCGTCGGTTTGCCCAGCGCGCGGCATAAACGCCACGAGCGCTCCGCAGATCAAAACGGCAAAGGCCAGCGTGCCGTACATGGCCACGTGCCAATCGAGCGTGTCGGCCACAAACTTGCCAATCGAGGTCACAAAGACCATTGCCACGGAAAACGCACCATATACCACCGATATGGCAAGCGAAGTTTGCTGCGGGGACAGAAGCTCAGGGATGTACGTCACGCCCACGGCGAGCAGCGCACCCGAGACAGAGCCCAGGATGATGCGCGAGATAAACAGCACCTGGAAGTTGGGCGCCAACGCCATGACCAGGTTGCCGAACACAAAGACGATGCTATAGCACACGAGCAGCTGGTAGCGGCGAAAACGCCCCGTGCTGAGCGCAAGCACCGGCGTCGCGATGGCGTAGACAAGCGCAAACACGCTGATGAGCTGGCCCGCAGTGGCAAGCGATACGCCGAGTTCCGTCGCCAGGTCACTTTCGATGCCGATGACCACGAATTCGGAGCAACCGAGCGAGAATCCCAACAGCACGAGCAGCGCCAGGCAGAGCTTGGTGCGCGCGGGGGAGAGCGCGGCGGCGGTTGACTTACTTTTAGGCGTGGTTGCGGCGGTCAAGGTTGTCACTCCAATGTCGCATGAATAGGCGGGATTTAATCCCTGCAACTCTAACAGAATGTGACAAAGGGACCGTCCCTTTGTCACATGGAGAGCTTGCCTGTATAGTCGCAATACAGGCGAAGATGGTCTCAGGTACATCGCGGGCGACAGGAGATCCCATGGGTATGCACACGACAAAGGTTGCAGTGGGCGAGGGCAAGTTTGCGCTCGAGGCCCAGCTGACGGTGACGCCGCGAGGCATGGCGGTGTACGCCTGCTCGCCGGAGTTCGCGCACCTGGGCGCCACGGCACAGGCCATTCCGCGTCCCGAGCCTGGCCGTACGGCGACGGTGAGCATCCTGGCCGTTCCGTGCCATCGAGACGAGATCCCGGCGCACGATATCGCAGCGGCGCTGGCCACGCGCTTTGACGTGCCGGTAGTTGCAAGCACTGGTTTTCATGTTGAGCAGGCGAGCAAGGACGACCTGCAGCGCGTGCTCGACACCACCAAGGAGCTCATCGCCGCGCTCGAGGAGGCCGCCGCGCGCATCCTGCGCGCCGGCTGGGATGAGGGCGGCGCGGGCGCCGAGGTCGTGGCGGTCGATGCCGCGACCGGCGAGGCGCTTGGCCCTGTCGACCGCATCGATGCCCATGCCGGTGAGGGCATTCTACATCAGGCATTTCTGACGCTTTTGGTTGAGGGCCGGGGCGAAGACACGCGTCTGCTGCTTTGTCGCCGCAGTCCGCTCAAGCGCCTGTGGGGCGGGGTGCTGGCCGATAGCTGCGCCGGCCATCCACTCCCCGGGGAAGACGTCGCGGCCGCCACGGCGCGTCGCATCAACGAAGAGCTTGGCATTACGCGCGATCCCGCCGAACTTAAGCACCTCGGTCACGTGGTGTACCGCGAGGACCACGGCGATGGTCGCTGCGAGTGCGAATGGTGCGAGGTCTACCTTGCCCATGTTGAGCCGGGCGAGCTGCATATCAACCAAGAGGAGATCTCGGAGGTGCGCCGCGTGGCTCCATCCGAGCTCGACGGCTACCTGCGGGGTCACCCCGAACAGCTGGCCCCTTGGCTCCGCGAGGCCCTCAGCGACCCATCCATCCGTACGGCCCTCGCTATGTGACATCGGACAGCCTCTTTGTCACATCCAAACCGTCACAACATTCGGCGAAAATCTCAAAAACGAGGAAAAGCGTCGAATGTTGTGACAGTTTTTCTATCTGCGCAGGCGAGCGCCGGCGCCGTCCAGGGGTATAAGGCTAGCAAGTGTTTATTTGCGAGGCCTAAGGGGCGCCCCGTATGGATATCGATAACTTTGAATGGTGGTATAGCGAGGGTGAGGCTCCGGACGAGGGGTGGGACGAGCCCGCGCCGAGCGATGTGTCGAGTAACGAGGCCGAGACCGGCAACGGTCCCGCCGAGTCGGACGCCGCCTCCGGTCCCGCCGAGCCCCTGACCTTCGAACAGGCCTGGGCCCAGGCCGAGGCCGACGAGGCAAAGGCCGATGCCACGGCCGCGCTGGGTGAGCCGGCCGATATGTCCATCTCGCCGGCAAAGACTCCGCAGCCGCGCCATAACATCGACCCCGGCAGCACAGCATCCTTCAGCATTCTCGACGTGCCCGCGCAGGGTGCCCAAGCGCCCGCGCCTACGCGTCGCCCCGACTTGGCTCGTGAGGAAGACGCGGGTCGTCGTTCTCCGCTCGGCCCCATCCTCATTGCTTTCATGGCCGGCGTCATCGCCTGCTCGGCGATCGGAGGGGTATGGGACCATATGGAACGGCAGCGCCAAGAGGCTACGGCGGCGGAGATGTCTGTCGAGCGTTCGCTTGAGCGCGCGCGATCGGTACATGTGTCGGTTGAGGTTGTGGACGGTACTTGGGATACTGCTCGCGGCGACAGCCGGATGCTCGTTCATGTCGTGGGTCGCACACTCAAAAAAGAGGAGGTCAATGAGTTCCAGTATGTTGACTCCGCAGGCGATGGCATCGAGCTCAGACCCGGCGACTATGAACTCACGGTCGAGGAGCCTCCTGTCGGCATTGACGGTACGCGTTTCCGCGCCTCAAAGCGCATGATTCCCGTAAACTTCAATTCTCAGGCTCCCGACGAGGTCGATACCGATTCGCAGGGTAGATTCGATCTTTATGCACTCGCTCAATAGCTGCACTCGACGCCCCGTGCTGTCGCCAAGAGTGGGACAATAGCCCTCGACACTGTTGTTTACTTTTGGAGGAAGTAGCATGTCCACCGTCACTACCATCAAGCGCGGCGGCCTCACCGCGGCCATCGATTCTATGGGCGCCCAGCTCACAAGTCTTGCCCTCAACGGCAACGAGTATCTGTGGCAGGGCGACCCGGCCTTTTGGGGCAAGCACGCGCCCATCCTGTTCCCCATCGTGGGATCGCTGCGCAACAACACGGCAACGTCTGCTGCCGGCATCTGCGAGATGGCCCGCCACGGTCTCGCGCGCATCGTTGAGCATAAGATCGTCGAGGTGTCGGAGGACGGTTCGTCCGTCACCTACGAGATCACCGATACGCCCGAGTCGCTCAAAGCCTTCCCGTTCCACTTTAAGCTCAACATGACCTATGCCCTGACCGGCGATGCCACGCTCACGCAGACCTTTGCCGTCACCAACACCGGCGACGTAGACCTGCCGTTCTCGGTGGGTGGCCACCCTGCATTTAACGTGCCTGCCCCCGGCGCCGAGGACGAGGCGTTCGAGGATTACGAGCTGGCGTTTACCGAGGCTTGGACCAACGAGGCTCCCATCATCACACCCGACGGTCTTATGACGTTCGAGGGTAGCTACAAGGCTCCCGATAACTCGGACGTGCTGCCCATCACGCACCGCAGCTTCGATAACGATGCCATCATGTTCACCGATACTCCGGGCTCCACGCTCACGCTGCGCGGTCGCAAGTCGGGCCACGGCGTCAAGATCGACTTTGAGGGCTTTAAGTACATCGGCGTGTGGTCTGCCGCCAACGACGCCCCGTTTGTGGCGCTCGAGCCTTGGACTGGCCACACCACCATGGACACCGAGGACGACGTCTTTGAGCACAAGGTCAACACCATTACGCTGGCGCCGGGCGAGAAGGATATTCGCAGCTTTAGCGTTACCCTGCTCTAGAGGTTCCGGCGTTCTAACGAACGGCGGGCCGGTCGACGCTGCGCGCCACCCAGAGCGACAATTTGCCATTCAAAAAGCACGGCATGACCAGAAGGTCTATGCCGTGCCTTTTTCATGCCAACTTGTTCGCTCTGGGCGGCGTTCGCTGGCATTGCCAAAACATCGACGTCGCCGTTTCCGTCAAGGGTTTGGTGCATGGGGGACAGGTTGCTTTGCGCCAATCGTCCTCGTGTGTCTATTAATTTTTCGCGCACATGCCGCGCTGCTGGTTGCGGGCGTATATCCTGTCTTATTGTCAGTAAAGCAAAATAGGGAAGGCACTAGATGCAATCTCGACAACAGCGCGACGCGCATCCACAGCCGGTATGCAGCCGTCGCATCTTCTTGGGTAGCGCTCTCGCTGCGAGCGCTTCCGTCGTCGCCGGCGCGCTTGCCGGCTGCCAGCGCCCGTCCACGCTCAAGGTGGTTCAGCCCACGACGGGCGGCGGTCGCGACGACCTGTCCGATTCCGTGATTGGCAAGGATAAGATTCGCATCGGCATGGAGGCGGCCTACGCCCCGTACAACTGGCAGGTTTCCGAAGCCAGTGAGTACACCATCCCCACCGACAACGTGCAGGGCGCCTATGCCGATGGCTACGACGTGCAGATTGCCAAGATTGTCTGTAAGGCCCTCGGCGGCGAGCCTGTTGCCGTCAAGCAAAGCTTCTCGGGCCTTATCGATTCGCTCAACAACGGCCAGATTGACCTCATCATCGCCGGCATGAGCGCCACGCCCGAGCGCGAGGAGTCCGTCGGCTTTTCCGATCCGTACTTCATTGGTTACTTTGGCCTGTTCGTAAAAGAGGGCTCTCCCTACCAAAACGCCACCAAGCTCAGCGACTTTAGCGGTGCCACGGTGCTCGGCCAAAAGGACACCATGCTCGATACCGTCATCGACGAGATCCCGGGCGTCGTCCACAAGAACCCGGTCGATTCGGTCCCCACGGTGTTTTCGAATCTGCTGCAGGGCACGTGCGACGCCGTGACCTACAACACCGAAAACGAGAAGGGTTATATGGCCCAAAATCCCGGTATCGTCCCCATCCATTTTGCCGAGGGCGAGGGCTTTAAGCAGGAGGTCGCGGCAAATGTCGGTTGCCGCAAGGGCTCGGACAAGCTGCTTAAGCTCATCGATAAGACGCTCAAGGGTGTCAGCCAGGAGGAGCGCGACCAAATGTGGGACGCGTGCCTCGACCGTCAGCCGGCATAGGGAGGCAGCATGAAAGCCATTAATCGCCTGGTCTCCTTTATCAAGGCCGACCATCGTTATGTATACCTGGGCACGAGCGTTATCGCGGCGCTCGGCCTGGCGTTTAGCCAACGCAACCCCACGCCGCTGAGTTTCTTGGCGCCTACGGGCGTGTTCCAAGACTGCCTCTGGGCAATACTTTGGGCCTGGCTCGTCGTGTCGGCGGCGGCGCTGGTTACCAAGCTCATGCACTGGAACGATTATCGCGAAACGTCGCCGTTCGCATCCGAGCGCTTCCGTCGCGGCGCGCGCCTGGGCAGTTATGTCGTCGTTGCTATCGCGGCGATCTTCTTTATCGACCGCTGCGTCATGTCATTTATCGACCTGGTGCAGGTGAGCATCGTCTCGGATTCCAACCCCAGCGACTTCCTGTCGAGTCTGGTCTACATGACCTACAAGAGCGGCGACTTCTTTATCCGCGGCATCGAGATCACCATCGCACTTGCTACCTTCGGTACCGTCATCGCCTTTTTCCTGGCGCTGCTCTTTGTGTTTTTGCGCATTCAGACGTTCGACCGCGTGGATAACGACCTGGTGCGCTTCTTTAAGAGCATCGGCCGCGGCTTTGCGACCGTCTACTCTACCATCGTTCGCGGCACGCCCATGATGGTCCAGGGTCTGCTCATCTATTACGCAGGCTTCACCGTCCTGCGCGGCATGGGCTTCGAGACTGCCCAGGCCAACCAGATCTGGAGCACCTTTACCGCCGGCCTCGTCACCATCTCGCTCAACTCCACCGCCTACATGATGGAGGTCTTGCGCGGCGGCATCGAGTCTATTGACCCTGGTCAGGCCGAGGCGGCGCGCTCGCTGGGCCTGTCGCAGTGGCAGGCCATGCGCAAGGTCGTGTTCCCCCAGGGCATTAAAAACGCGATCCCGGCGCTCACCAACGAGCTCATCATCAACATCAAGGACTCGTCGGTGCTCTCGGTCATCGGCGTGTTCGACCTCATGTACGCCACCACCACCGTTGCCGGCGTGTACTACCGCCAGATGGAGGTCTACTGCGTGGCGCTCGTGGTCTACCTGATCCTGACGCTTGTGGCGAGCCGCCTGCTCGAGGCCTTTGGCAAAAAGCTCGGCGCCGAGGCCCCGGCTACGTTGCCCAGCTCCAACTAGGCTCAAGACGAGGAGAATCATCATGGCAGATACCGCCACTACCGGCGTTGCGGCCGCCGCGCAAATCCAAGAGCCGCTCATCCGCGTCGAGGGCCTGCGCAAGAGCTTCGGCTCGCTCGAGGTGCTCAAGGGCATCGACCTGTCCGTCAATCCCGGCGAGGTCGTCACCATCATCGGCGCCTCGGGCTCGGGCAAGTCGACCTTCCTGCGCTGCCTCAACCTGCTCGAGACCCCGGACGCGGGCCACATTTGGTTCCACGGCCAGGACCTCACGGCCGAGCGCTGCAACATTAACAAGCTGCGTGAGGACATTGGCATGGTGTTCCAGGGCTTTAACCTGTTCAACAACATGGACGTGCTCGACAACTGCACGCTCGCGCCCGTCACGCTCAAAAAGATGAGCAAGGCCGAGGCTGAAAAAATTGCGATGGAGCATCTGACGAGTGTGGGACTCGAAAAGTTCGCGCACGCCGCCGTGGGTCGCCTGTCCGGTGGGCAAAAACAGCGCGTGGCCATCGCTCGTGCCCTATGCATGAATCCGCAGATCATGCTGTTCGACGAGCCGACCTCCGCACTCGACCCCGAGATCGTGGGAGAGGTGCTCGAGGTCATGCGCAAGCTCGCTGCCGACGGCATGACCATGGTCGTCGTCACGCACGAGATGGCCTTTGCCCGCACGGTGTCCGACCGCGTGGTCTTTATGGACAAGGGCGTGGTGCTCGAGGATGCCGCGCCGGCCGAGCTCTTCGGCAACCCCAAGCACCAGCGTACCCGCGAGTTCCTCTCGCGTTATCTCGAGGACAAATAACCGCCCGCAAACGCTTATGTGGCAGGGCCGCTCCGGTGGGGCGGCCCTCGTCATCACAATCGAAAGGATGTCATGGCCGAGGTTTGGCGCTTCTTTGCGCATGAGGATGATTTTGCCGATTTGGACAAGGCCGGTGCATGCGAGCGCCTGAGCCGCGTGCTGTCGTTTCCGACCATTTCGAGCATGGATGCCGAGGCGGTGGACTGGCAGCCGTTCGACGACCTGCGCGCGTATATGCAGCAGGCCTGGCCGCACGTGTTCGCGGCGGGCGAGGTCGAGTTTATCGACCATTCGCTGTTGGTGACGCTTAGCGGTTCCAGCCCTGCCCTCAAGCCCATTATGCTCATGGGCCACATGGACGTGGTTCCCGTGGTACCCGGCACCGAGGCCGACTGGGCGCATGCCCCCTTTAGTGGCCACGTGGACGACACCTACATTTGGGGCCGCGGCGCTATCGACATGAAAGACCAGGTCGCAGGCATTCTCGAGGCGGTTGAGTATGCGCTGGCGCATGGCTGGGAGCACGAGCGCACCCTGCTGCTGGCTTTTGGCCAGGACGAGGAAACCACGCAGTTCGGTGCGGGTGCCATCGGCCGCGTGCTCGAGGAGCGCGGTGTTGAGCTCGAGTTCTTGATCGATGAGGGCGACTACCGCATCGTTCCGACTGCCGAGTACAGCGCGGGCGAGGGCTGGCTTATGCATGCCGATCTCGCGGAGAAGGGCTACGCCGATATCGTGTTGAGGACGCGTAGCGAGGGCGGGCATTCCTCCAACCCCTACGGTGGCACTTCGCTCGAGGTGCTCAGTCGCGCCATCGCCGCAATCTGCGATATCGAATGGCCGACGCACGTCACGGACCTGCTTGCCGCACAGCTCGTCGAGCTTGGGCTCTACACGGCCGACGAGATCGCCTCCAACAAGGACGCCATCGTGCGCGAGTGCCTTGCCAGCAAGAAGCTCTATCCGCTCGTGACCACCACCTGTGCACCGACCCAAATCGAGGGCGGTAGCACCGGTGCTAACGTGATGCCGCAGGATATGTGGGCCAATATCAATTTCCGCATGCTCGAGGGCACGAGTGTGGCCGATGTCGTGGCCTGCTGCCGCGTCGCCGTTGCCGAGGCGGGGCTCGCCGACCGTGTCGAGATCGAGCTCGGCCCTGGCAGCTCCGAACCCTCGCCGTCTCCGCGCATCGGCGGACCGGGACTCGAGACCGTCCGTGCCATCGCCGCCCGCTATTTCCGCGATCCAAAGGGAACGGAGGAAAACGGATCGTCGGCGGCGAGCGGAGCTCCTATCGGCATCGTTCCCTCGACCGTGATCGGTGCGACCGACGCTGCCAACTACCAGCACATTTGCCCTGAGTGCATTCGCTTCTCGGCCTTTGTGGTAGATGATGACGAATGCGGGCGCGGTGTCCACGGCACCAACGAGCGCATCACCCGCCGCGCCTACCTCCAGGGCATCCGCTTCCTCATCGCCCTGCTCCACACGCTCTAGAATCTGACAAAGGAACTGTTCCTTTGTCAGATTCCGTGCGGGTTATATGCAGGTCTGTCTGCGCACGCTATCATATGTGGGTTAGACGCAACTATGTACCCCATACGCGAAGGGATGCGCATGTATCTGAAGATCGACATGTTCTAGCCGGGCTTACCCCCGCAGCGGCGCCCCGCGCCCCATCAATTCTGCCGATTTTCACCTTCACGCATATTAAAGGAGTCCCGCCATGCGCGACAAGCTCGAAAAGATCATTAAGGCCTACGAGGAGCTCGAGAAGAAGCTTTCCGACCCGGCCGTCGCCTCCGACATCAAGGAGTTCACGCGTCTCAACAAGGAGTACGCACACCAGTCCGACCTCATCGCCGCCTCGCGCGAGTACATCGGCGCGCTCGATGACATCGAGGCTGCCAAGGAAATGCTCCACGATACCACCGATGCCGATGAGAAGGAGATGCTCCAGATGGACATCTCCGAAAACGAGGCCAAGCTTCCCCAGCTCGAGGAAGACATCAAGTACATGCTCATCCCGAGCGACCCCAACGACGACAAGAACACCATCGTCGAGATTCGCTCCGCCGCCGGTGGCGACGAGGCGGCCATCTTTGCCGGCGATCTGTACAAGATGTACCAGCGCTTCTGCGAGTCGCGCGGCTGGAAGACCACCGTGCTCGATTCCAGCCCCAGCGAGGCCGGCGGCTTTAAGTCCATCGAGTTCAAGGTCGAGGGCGACCGCGTCTACTCCGTCATGAAGTTCGAGTCCGGCGTGCACCGCGTCCAGCGCGTCCCCAAGACCGAGTCCCAGGGCCGCATTCAGACCTCCACGGCTACCGTCGCCGTACTTCCCGAGGCCGAGGAAATCGACGTCCAGATCAACCAGTCCGACCTGCGCATCGACACCTACTGCGCCTCCGGACCTGGCGGTCAGTGCGTTAATACCACCTACTCCGCCGTGCGCATCACCCACCTGCCCACTAACACCGTGGTGCAGTCCCAGGAGCAGCGCTCCCAGATCCAGAACCGCGAGGTCTGCATGCAGATGCTGCGCGCCCGCCTGTACGAGATGGAGCTCGAGAAGCAGCAGGCAGAGCTTGGTGCCGAGCGCCAGAGCCAGATTGGCCACGGCAACCGCTCCGAGAAGATCCGCACCTACAACCAGCCCCAGGACCGCGTGACCGACCACCGCATCGGTTTCAACTCCACCTACAACGGCGTCCTTCTGGGCGACCAGCTCGGCACCGTGATCGAGGCGCTCGCTGCCGCAGAGCGCGCCGAGAAGCTGGCACAGGCCGTTTAGTAGGTTACGCGGTTTTGCCAAACCGCGTAACGGCTCGACGCTGCGCGCCGCCCAGAGCGACAATTTGTCATTCAAAAGGCAAGGCATGACCAGAAGGTCTATGCCTTGCCTTTTTCATGCCAACTTGTTCGCTCTGGACGTCGCCCGCTGTCCATCCTCTACCTGCGGCGTTGCCTTGCTCTGGATGTGGTAGTCATTGTCATACGTCTGCCGTCGAAAATGATGCTCATAAAAATCGTCCAAGAAGTCGCGGGGCGATTTTAACCGCGTTGTGCGTCGAGCGATTTGGCGGGTATCCGGTTGGATGTTAGTCAGCTCAGGGCAACCTTGCCAAAAGCTTGACGGATTCAAATGTGGACGTCGGCGAATGAACACTTTGGACGGGGCCAAACAAAAAAACTGGGCTGATTCTCGATAATTGCTCTCAATTGTCCCTTGCCAAGCACTGGCCTCGCGTACAATCTGCTCCGACATTCGCGCGCCGCCCGGCGCTTAGGAGGGGAGGACCCCATGGCAAACGAGATTTGGACCATCAAGCGCTGTCTCGAGTGGACCAAGGAGTACCTAGCCGATCGTGGCGAGGAGCATCCCCGTCTTTCTGCCGAATGGTTGCTTTGCGCTGCTACGGGTCTGGCGCGTATCGACTTATACATGCGTATGGACGAGGAACTCGATACGCCGCAGCTCGAGACCATGCACGCTGCCGTCGTGCGCCGCGCCAAAGGCGAGCCTCTGCAGTACATCACCGGCAGTACGCAGTTTCGCATGATCGATGTCGCTTGCGCTCCTGGCGTGCTCATCCCGCGTCCCGAGACCGAGATGCTCGTCGAGGAAGTCCTCAATTATTTGGATGCCGAGGTGCTGGATCCCAATGCCGCCACCCGCCAGCGTGCGGAATTGCCCTGGAACGACGAGGTGGAGCAGGCACGCAAGGCCGAGGCTGCGCTGGCTGATGAGCGTGCGACCGCCGAACGCCGTGCGGCAAATCTGACGGCTGCCGATGAGGCGGCGCTGGGCGGGGGCGTGTTGGGCAGCCGTGCCTATGCCGAGGAGCTGGCGGATCGCGAAGCCGAGGAAGACGCCGCGAAGGCCACAGAAGCCGAGGCGGCAGAAGCTTCCGCCCCCGAGCTCGATGAATACGGCATCGCCATCGAAGGCGCCGGCCAGGGAGCGATTCCCGCGCAAGATGCCGCCGCGCCCGCCCCAGTCGACTCCCGTATCGCTCGCATCCTCGAGGTCGGTTGCGGCACGGGTTGCATCTCGCTCTCCCTTGCCTGGGAACGCCGCGGCCACGTTACCTGCACCGCCACCGATATCGAACCGCGCGCCATCGACCTGGCCACCAAAAACCGCGAGGCGCTTGGTCTCACATCCGATGAGGTCGCCTTTAGCCTCACCAACCTGGTGAGTTCCATTCCCCGCGAAGAGTGGGGCACCTTCGACGTGCTCGTCTCCAACCCGCCCTATATCCCCACCGATGTCATGCGCTCGCTGCCGCACGAGGTCAAAGACTTCGAACCCGACTTGGCGCTCGAGGGCGGCGCCGACGGCCTAGATATCTTCCGTCGTCTGCTCAATGCGGCGCCCTATATGCTGCGCTCCGGCGGTCTGTTTGCCTGTGAGCTCTATGAGGGTGCTCTTGACACTGCCGCTGAGCTCTGCCGCCAGGCGGGTCTTTCGGATGTGCGTATCGTCCGCGACCTCACCGATCGTCCCCGCATCGTCCGAGCTATCGTCACCGAGCCCAAACAGCGCCAGTAATATTTATTAACTGGTTAGCAAAAATTATAAAATAGTTTATAATTAGGACGGCTGAAAGAGGTCGGCCCATGCAACCTCCTACCTTTCGGGAAATCATTGCCCTACTCAAGCACGATGGATTCGTGAAGGTCGCGCAAGTCGGTAGTCATGCTAAGTATGTTTCTGGTGACCGTGTTGTCACCGTGAACGGCTCTGGCGGTGATCGACCAAAGAAGGGCACGTGGGCAAGTATTCGTCGCCAAGCTGGATGGTAGTTGGAGGCAAAATGAGGCAGCGATTTACCTATGACTGCGTTCTCATAAAAGAAGACGACGGTTACTGCGCTAGCTTCCCGCAGATTCCTGGGGCCTTGGCCGACGGCGATACGCGCGAAGAAGCGATTGCCCATGCCACCGAGGCGCTGATGGCGTTTTTGGCCGACGACCTCAACAACGGTTTGACTCCGGCAGGGTACGAACGCTCGGCCGAAGTCGTGACCCTTTCAGTCGAAATCGACCACGAGGACGCTCGGGAAGCGGCGTGCCGAACATTTAAAGACGCAGCGCTGGACCTCAAAGTCTCCGCTCCGCGGATTACCGCGCTGGTCAAAGCCGGAAAGCTCGATGTTGAACTCGTCGACGGCCGTCGGATGATAACGATAGACAGCATCGAGCGCTACGCTGCCCAAGAACGCCACGCCGGCAGGCCTAAGAAGTTCGTGGCGGTCCAATAACCCCCTCACTTTCACCGACTACTATAGCCGCTCACCAAACCAACATGCGCTGTGGACAAATGGGTTAAACGTTTCGTGCGAGAATGCCCCTCAGTAAACAAACTTGCACCAGAGCGTAAGGGGCTGGCATACACATGCAGACGGTCTATCGGGTATTCGAGGGAGCGCGCGAGCCGCATCGGCTCGCCGTCGAGCGTACGGCCGAGGTGCTCGGTCGTGGTGGCCTAGCTCTGATTCCGACCGAGACTGTCTATGGCGTCGCCGTGGCAGCCAACGCTTTCTCGGACGCCGTACCCCAAGATACAAGCGAATTCCCGTCGTGGCCGCGCGATCCGCAGACTGCAGTCAACGGCGCCAAGGTCCCTGCGCTCGGTACCGGCTACCGTCGCATCTTTACTCTCAAGCAGCGCGAGCTCACGCAAACTGTGGCTTGGCTGGTTGATGGTGCCGAAGCCCTCGACCGCTACGGCGAGGATATCCCCGAAGAGGCTCGCGTGCTTGCCCGACGATGCTGGCCGGGCGCCCTGACTATCGTGGTCAAGGCGGCTCCCTGCGTGCCGACCTTTATGCGCGCCGCAGACGGCACGGTGGCACTTCGCGCGTCGGCCTCGCCTGTGGTGCAGGCGCTCATCCACTCCTGCGGCAGTCCACTTGCCTGTACCAGCGCCAATACACATGGGGCGCCCTCGCCGGCAAGCTTCGCCGCCGTGGAGGACCGCATCCTGGAGGGGGTCGATGTTGCCGTCGACGCCGGTGAGACCCCGTGTCGCGACGCCTCGACCATCGTGTCGTTCCAGCACGGCGGGCTCCAGATCCTGCGCCAAGGCGCACTTCCCGCATCAGAGATCGAGCGGGTCCTGTCTGACCCGATGCAATAGAAAGGTGTAAGCGATGTCGTTGAATCTGGGCAGCCTGGGCATGGAAGATGCCTCGTTTAACTTTGGCGGTTCCTACATCATGGCACTCGACTGCGGCACCACCTCGGTACTTGCGACCATCGTCGACGAGTACGGATGCATTGTCGCGCAGGCACGTCGCAGCGTCAAAACCAGCTTCCCGCGCCCCGGCTGGGTGGAGCAAGATCCCATGGCGGTCCTTGCCAGCCAGATCGCGGTCATGATGGAGGTCCAGTTTAAGAGCGGGATTCATTCCGACCGCATCGCCGCCATCGGTATCTCCAATCAGCGTGAGACCACGGTGGTCTGGGATCGCGTGAGCGGTCAGCCCATCTATAACGCCATCGTATGGCAGTGCCGTCGTACCGCGTCTCTGATTGATAATTTGGTTGAGCAGGGCGCAGAAGAGCTGGTGCGCTCCCGCACGGGGCTTACGCTCGACCCGTATTTTTCGGCCTCCAAGGTGCAGTGGATTCTCGATAACGTCGACGGCGCGCGCGAGAGCGCGGCGGCGGGCGACCTTATGTTTGGTACCATCGATACGTGGCTCATCTACAATCTCACCGGTGGTCAGGTCTTTGCTACCGACTATACCAATGCTAGCCGCACCGCACTCTTCAACATCCATACGCTCGAATGGGACGACGACCTGCTGGCGCTCTTCGACATCCCGCGCTCCATGATGCCCGAGGTTCGCTGGAGCTCGGGTGACTACGGCCGCGTCGCGAGCGATATTATGACCAACATGCCGCCCATCATGGGCGTGGCGGGCGACCAGCAGGCTTCGTTGTTTGGCCACTGCTGCTTCCATCCCGGTCAGACCAAGAATACCTATGGCACGGGTTGCTTTATGCTCATGAACACTGGCGACGAGATCGTCGAGTCCAAAAATGGCCTGGTTTCCACCATCGGTATCGCTGCGGACGGCAAGATCAGCTATGCGCTCGAAGGCTCCATTTTTGCCGCCGGCTCCACCATGAACTGGCTGCGCGACAACATGGGCATCATCTCCAACGTGACCGAGTCGGCGCAGCTTGCCGCCTCGATTAGCGACAACGAGGGCTGCTACTTCGTTCCCGCCTTTGCGGGCTTGGGTGCTCCCTGGTGGGATCCGCATGCCCGCGGTATCGTGTGCGGCCTGACTGGTGCCTCGAGCCGCGCGACCATCGTGCGTGCCGCCTGCGAGTCCATGGCCTATCAGAGCTACGATGTGCTGCGTGCCATGGAGCAGGACGTGGGTCTTTCGATTGAGCGCCTTTCCGTCGATGGCGGCGCCTCGCGCAACGAGTTCATCATGCAGTTCCAGTCCGACCTGCTGAATATTCCCGTACTGCAATGCGAGTCGGTGGAGACTACGGCAATCGGTGCCGCGTATCTGGCGGGCCTCGCGGTTGGGTATTGGGAGGATCTGGAGGAGCTGGAGCAAAACGCCCAGATTGTTAAGACCTTCCATCCCCATATGTCCGTTGAGCGCCGCGAGCGCAACTTGGACGGTTGGCACGATGCGGTCAAGCGTTCGCTCAGTACTGAGCAGTAGGGCTGCGACGGGGCGCTCGATACAACAAACCGCTAAACTTATGCACGGCGCGTGGCAACAGCACCGCGGCGCGCCGTGTCAGCAAAGCCATCTTGCGGCCGCAATGAAAGGGGCAAGACCCATGACCGTTACCTACGATACGTCCCGTGTGACGCTTGTCGACCATCCGCTTGTTCAGCATAAGCTGTCGATTCTCCGCGACAAGAAGACCGGCACCAATCAGTTCCGCCAGCTCGTCCGCGAGCTTGCGTTTTTTGACGGTTACGAGGCAATGCGCGACCTGCCCATGGAAGACGTCGAAGTCGAGACTCCCATCACTACCGCCACGTTTAAGCAGCTTGCCGGCAAGAAGCTCGCCATCGTTCCCATTCTGCGTGCGGGTCTTGGCATGGTTGACGGTATTCTCGACCTGGTGCCTTCTGCCCGCGTGGGCCACATTGGCATGGAGCGTGACGAGGTTACCCATGAACCTCACGAGTATTACTGCAAGATGCCCAAGGATATCGACCAGCGTATCTGTCTGGTCGTCGACCCTATGCTCGCCACGGGCGGCTCGGCCGAGATGGCCATCAGCTATCTGCGCGAGCGCGGCGTCAAGGACATTCGCATGCTGTGCATCGTCGCGGCCCCCGAGGGCCTCAAGTCACTGACCGAGAAGGATCCCGACGTGCATATCTATACCTGCGCTATCGACGACCATCTCAACGAGGCCGCCTACATCGTTCCCGGCCTGGGCGACGCCGGCGACCGCATCTACGGCACGCTCTAGTCGTCGGGCCTTGTCGGCTACGGTCACAAATACGAAGAAATGGTGCGCGCGGGCGAGCAAAAGACGTCCACGCGCATTCCTGTTAACGGACGTTTAGCCCAGAGGGGTTCGAGAAAAACGTATTACCTACCTGCGGCATAAAGAAGGTCTTAAGAAAACGAACAGGTGCGTATTAACCGATGCTTTTTCGGTTGTACTTTAGCGATTGGCTCGTACAATAGTCACCAATGTTTGGCGGGAACTGTTCTGTGAGGCGTTAAAAAAGGAAAGTGAGGACGCCAATGTTTCAGATAGCCGATCTGCTCGCTATCGTTGCAGGCGCCATCGCGGGCGCAATTGCCTTCCTTCCCTTTGTCTTTACGCTCAAGCCGGTTCTTGACGATAAACAGAATGCGGACATGCTCAAGGGTATGGTGAGTCTGGCGGTCTCGGCAATCGCCCTGCTCGTCTTTACCTTGGTTGTGTTTGTGTTGTTCGGAGAGGCATTTCGCATGTTCCTCCTGGGCGAGGCGATCGGCTTCGTGGCCTTTATGGCCGCCTGCACGGTTCGCGTCGCCAAGGCGCTGCGAGATCCTCATGAGGTCGAAAGGTAAGTCGTGGAAATTTTTGAAAAGCTGCCTGATGAGATTAATCATCTGGTCAGCGAGTTCAGCTCCACCCCTGTCGTGGGCGATCTGAGCTGCGGCATCACGCAGTACTCGTTTTGGCTGATCGTCTCCACGATCGTGCTCCTGATCGTCCTGGCCGTGTTCAAGAAGAAGCAGACCCTGGTTCCCAAGGGCTTCTTCGTCAACGGTTTCGAGTACATCATCGAGTACGTCGAGAACGATATCGGCAAGGGCGTCGTGGGTGAGAACTGGAAGAAGCACTTCCCGTTCCTGTGCTCGCTTTTCCTGTTCATCCTGATCAATAACATGATCGGCCTGATCCCGGGAATGAAGCCCGGCACCGGTGCAATCGGCTCCACCGCCGCGCTCGCCATCTTCGCCTTCGTGTACTTCATCTACTACGGATGCAAGGCTCACGGCGTGATCGGCTACATCAAGAGCCTCGCCCCGCAGGGCGTGAGCTTCCCGATGAACGTGCTCGTGTGGGTCGTCGAGCTTTTCTCGACCTTCCTGCGCCTCATCACGCTCGCCGTCCGTCTGTTCTGCAACATGTTCGCAGGACACGTGGTCATGGGCTCGTTTGCCATCATGGCGAGCATGTTCATGCAGCCGCTGCTTCAGCAGGTTTCCGCGGCCCACGCCGTCGGCGCCCTGCCTTCGCTGGCCTGGCTTGCCATCCTCATCCTGATCTATGCGATCGAGCTTGTGGTCGGCGCCATCCAGGCTTACGTCTTCACGGTCCTTACCGCCGTGTATGTCTCCGAGGCAGAGGAGGTCGCGGAGGAGGAGTAGTCTTCCGTTCGCGCCTTAAAGGTAAGGCAATTCGTTAAACCGCCGGTGCCCGTACCCGTGGAGCCCGGCAGTTATAAAAAGGTTATCCTGCGTGAAATAAGACACGCACGACAAAGGAGGAATCGTGGGAGTTATCGGTTACGGTCTCGGTGTTATCGGCGCTGGTCTTGCTATCGGCCTGTCTGCTCTGGGTGCTACGGGTGCTATGGCCCGTCAGCCTGAGGTCCAGGGCCGCGTGTTCACCGTCTTCATCATGGGCTCCGCCTTCGGCGAGGCTCTGGCTCTGATCGGCTTCGTTGTCGCGCTGATCGTTAAATAGCACGGAGCGTCAAGTATGAATCTTTCATCCCAGAAGAGCGCGATCGCACTCTCCGCGTCCGCGGCCGCGCTGCTCATGCCGGTTTCCGCGTTCGCCGAGGACGGCGCCGCCGGTGCGGACATCCTCATCCCTAAGATGGCGGAGTTCATCCCGGCGCTTATCGCCTTCCTGATCATCTGGATCGTGCTGGCCAAGGTCGCCCTGCCGGGCATCATGAAAACCATGGAGGAGCGCGGCAAGAAGATCGAGGAGAGCCTCGACGAGGCCGAGAAGACCAAGCAGGAGGCTATCGCCAAGCGCGCTGAGTCCGACTCGATCGTCACCGACGCCCGTCGTCAGGCTGCCGACATCGTTCTCGAGGCCCGTAAGGACGCCGAGTCCGAGCGCGCCCGTATCATCGAGGCTGCTCACAAGGAGGCCGAGGAGATCATCGCCAAGGCCCATACGACCGTCGAGGACGAGCGCAAGTCCATCTACGCCGGTGCCGCGAGCTCCATCGCCGACCTGTCCGTTGCCGTCGCCACCAAGATCGTGGGCGAGGCACTCGAGGACGATGCCGAGCAGAAGAAGCTCATCGAGCGCTACATCCAGGAAGCAGGTAGCCTGAATGCCGACTAGCCGCTATCAGGACAAGGTGCTCGAGACCTACGCGCGTTCCCTTTTGGAAGCCGCCAAGGCCGAGAACCATGTGTTCGAGGACCTCGAGATGATCGAGCGCTTGGCTTCTGCCAGCCCCGAGATCATCGCCGTGCTCGACACCATGTCCAAGCGCGACCAGCTCGACCTTCTTCCCAAGGTGGCAGCTGCCTTTAAGTATGTTGCCGAGGAAGACGAGGATGTAGTGGGCGTGACCGTCACCACGGCGATCCCGCTCGACGACGAGCTGCGTCAAACCATCACTAAGAAATGCGAGCAGGACTTCGGCCGCAAGGTATTCCTTATCGAGCAGGTCGACCCGTCTATCGTGGGCGGCCTGGTGCTCGAGGCCCGCGGCGAGCGTCGTGACATTTCCGTCAAGACGCAGCTGCGCATCGCGCAGGAGACCCTCGCAAACTCTGCTAATTCGTACGGAGGTGAAGCCTAATGTCCGAAACCCTCAATGCCCAGGATATCGCCAAGAAACTGCAGGAGCAGCTCACGAGCCTCTCCGCGACGGTCGATACGCATGAGGTTTCAACGGTCGACGAGGTAGGCGACGGCATCGCGCGCGTCTCCGGCCTCAAGAGCGCCATGGCAGGCGAGCTTCTGGAGTTCAAGAGCTCCGATACCGGTGAGACCGTCTTCGGCCTTGCCCAGAACCTTGACCGTGACGAGGTCGGCGCCGTTCTGTTTGGTGCCGTCGACTCCATCAAGGAAGGCGACGAGTGCCGCACCACTGGCCGCGTTATGGATATCCCCGTGAGCCGTGCCATGCTCGGCCGCGTCGTCAATCCGCTCGGCCAGCCCATCGACGGCCTGGGCGACATCGTCGCCACGCACCGTCGCCCCATCGAGTTCAAGGCCCCCGGCGTCATCGATCGTACCCCGGTGTGCGAGCCGGTTCAGACCGGTCTGCTCGCTATCGACTCCATGGTGCCTATCGGCCGCGGTCAGCGTGAGCTCATCATCGGCGACCGTAAGACCGGTAAGACCGCCATCGCCATCGACGCTATCCTCAATCAGCGCGGCAAGGGCATGGTCTGTATCTATGTCGCCATCGGCCAGAAGGCCTCCACGGTTGCCAACATCCGCGAGACCCTTGCTCAGCACGGTGCGCTCGACTACACCATCATCGTTTCGGCCACCGCTGCCGATTCCGCCCCTATGCAGTACATCGCGCCTATGGCCGGCGCCGCTATCGGCGAGTTCTTCATGTACAACGGCGAGGACGGCAAGCCCGCCAGCGAGACCAACCCCGGTGGCCACGTGCTCGTCATCTACGATGACCTGTCCAAGCAGGCTGTGGCCTACCGTCAGATGTCGCTGACGCTGCATCGTCCGCCCGGACGCGAGGCCTATCCTGGCGACATCTTCTACCTGCACTCTCGTCTGCTCGAGCGTGCCGTCAAGATGTCCAAGAAGAACGGTTACGGCTCCATGACGGCTCTTCCGATCATCGAGACCCAGGACGGCGACGTCTCGGCCTACATTCCGACCAACGTCATTTCCATTACCGATGGTCAGATCTACCTGCAGTCCGAGCTCTTCTTCCAGGGCCAGCGCCCGGCAGTCGACGTGGGCATTTCCGTGTCCCGCGTCGGTGGCGACGCGCAGACCAAGGCTATGAAGCAGGTCGCCGGCAACCTCCGTCTGGACCTCGCTTCGTACCAGGAGCTCGCCGGCTTTACGCAGTTCGGCTCCGACCTCGACGAGGCTACTCAGAAGCAGCTGACCCATGGTGCCCGCATGACCGAGCTCCTGAAGCAGCCGCGTTACAAGCCGTTTGAGGTTGGCGAGCAGATCGTTACGCTGTTCGCTGGCAACGAGGGCTTCCTGGATGACCTGGAGATCGCCGACGTGCTGCCTTTCCGTGCCGAGCTCATCGAGTACATGGACAATGGCTTTGGCTCGCTGCTCGACAAGGTTCGCGCCAAGAAGATCGATGATGACACCAAGGCTGAGCTCTTGCGCGTCATCGGCGACTTCAAGCAGCAGTTCATGGCCAAGCACCATTCGGATGTTTCTGGATCAGAGGAGAACTAAGCCCCATGGCCAACCTTCGCGACATTAAGAAGCGAATCTCCTCGGTTACCACGACCAAGCAGATCACGCGCACGATGGAGATGGTCTCTACGGCCAAGATCCGTCGTGCCCTCGATCGCTCCAAGCAGGCCGAGCCCTATAAGGAGGCGCTGACCGACGTCATGTTGACGGTCGCCGGCGACGCCTCCTGTTCGGGCACCGATCCCATGCTGCAGAAGCATGAGAGCGTCAAGCATGGCCTGATTGTCGTTATTGCCTCGGACCGCGGCCTTGCCGGCGGTTTCAATACGACGGTGGAGCGCACGGCCGAAAAGCTCGCCGCTTCTTGGGCGAACGACGGCATCGAGTGCGAGATCATCGCGTGCGGGCGTAAGCCGGCCACGTATTTCCGTGACCGCGCAAACGTCGTCATGCACTTTGAGGGCAACTCCTCTGAGCCCGATTTTAATCAGGCCCGCATGATCTCCTCTCATATCTGCGATGCGTATCGTGCCGGTGAGCTTGACCGTGTCGAGCTTGTCTACCACCACGCCAAGAACCGCGTGGATCAGGAGCTTCGCGTCGAGCATCTGTTGCCGCTCGACCCCGAGATGATCGCTATGGCCCACGGTCCGCGTAAGAACGAGACCGACGCCCCTAAGCGCATCTCGTCCACGTTCGAGTTCGTGCCCTCTCCCGAGCATGTTCTCGGCAAGCTTGTGCCGTCTTATATCCTGACGGTCATCTACCAGGCCCTGATCGATTCGGCGGCTGCCGAGCAGGGTGCACGCCGCAAGGCCATGCACTCCGCGACGGAAAACGCCACCGCGATCATCTCGACCCTTACCCGCACGTATAGTCGCGTGCGCCAGGCTTCGATCACGACCGAGATTAACGAGATCGTCGGCGGAGCCTCAGCATTGGAGGAACAGTAATGGCTAATAACACCGTAAAGCTTGCGGTCGAGGAAGCCACCAAGAAGACGACTGCCGGTGATGGTCGCATCGTGCGAATCATCGGCCCTGTCGTCGACGTCAAGTTTGACGGCGCGGTGCCCCCGATCTACAACGCGCTCACGGTCGAGGCCGAGACCCCGATCGGTCATCTGAGCACGATCCTCGAGGTCGAGAGCCAGCTTCCGGGCGGCGTCGTCCGCACGGTCGCCATGTCCTCGACCGACGGCCTGCAGCGCGGCCTCATCGCCACCGATACCGGTGAGCCCATGAAGATGCCCGTTGGCCCCAAGACGCTCGGCCGCATTTGGAACGTCATGGGCAAGCCCGTCGACGGCAAGCCCATGCCCGAGGTGGAGGAGTTCTACCCCATCCACCATGCAGCGCCCCGTTTCGACGAGCTCACCACCAAGACCGAGATCTTCGAGACCGGCATCAAGGCCGTCGACCTGCTCGAGCCCTACATCCGCGGCGGCAAGACGGGCCTGTTCGGCGGCGCCGGCGTCGGCAAGACCGTTCTGATTCAGGAGCTCATCAACAACCTCGCCCAGGAGCACGGCGGCACCTCGGTGTTCACCGGCGTCGGCGAGCGTACCCGCGAGGGCACCGACCTGTTCCTCGAGATGAGCGAGTCTGGCGTTATCGACAAGACCTGCTTGGTCTACGGTCAGATGAACGAGCCGCCCGGAGCGCGTCTGCGCATCGGTCTGGCCGGCCTTACCACCGCTGAGTATTTCCGTGATCGTGGCCAGGACGTTCTGCTGTTCATCGACAACATCTTCCGCTTCTCCCAGGCAGGTTCCGAGGTTTCCGCACTGCTGGGCCGTATGCCGTCCGCCGTTGGTTACCAGCCCACGCTGGCAACCGAGATGGGCGACCTCCAGGAGCGCATTACCTCGACCAAGACGGGCTCCATTACCTCCGTCCAGGCTGTCTACGTCCCCGCAGACGACCTGACCGACCCGGCGCCTGCCACGACGTTTACTCACCTCGATGCCACCACGGTTCTTTCGCGTAGCATTTCGTCGCTCGGCCTGTTCCCGGCTATCGACCCGCTCGCGTCTTCCTCCGACGCTCTCGATCCCTCGATCGTTGGCGAGGAGCACTACCGTGTCGCCGTCAAGGTCCAGGAGCTCCTGCAGGAGTACTCCGACCTTCAGGACATCATCGCCATTCTGGGTATGGACGAGCTGTCCGAGGAGCAGCGCCTTACGGTCAACCGTGCCCGTAAGATTCAGCAGTTCCTCTCGCAGTCCTTCCACGTCGCCGAGAAGTTCACCGGCAACCCCGGTGTCTACGTCCGCGTCGAGGATACCGTCCGCTCTTTCGCTGAGATTGTCGATGGCAAGGCCGATGACCTGCCCGAGCAGGCTTTCCGCTATGCTTCCACGATTGAGGACGTGCGCGAGCGCGCCCGCAAGATGGGGGAGAAGTAGGTTATGCGTATCCGCATCGTGTGCCCCGTGAGCTGCGCCTATGAGGGCGACGCTGCGTTTGTGTCGATTCCGTCCACGGATGGCGAGTTTGGCGTTCTGCCTGCTCACTCCAGCGAGATCTGCACGATCGACCGCGGTTACGTTCGCGTTTCCGATAAGGCCATGGGCACTGTCGACCACACGTTTGCCGTGGCCGGCGGCTATGCCCAGGTTGCGGACGATGTCGTGACCGTTCTCGCCGAGCGCGCTTGCGATTTGGCGACCGTCGATGCCGACAAGCTTAAAGCTGATATTCAAGGTTTTGAAGAGAAGCTGGGTAATTTGTCGGAGGATGATGCACGCCGCGCCTACCTCTATAATGAAATCGCATGGTGTAAGCTCAAGCTTGCCCAATAGTCAAACGATTTAGCGTTCGACCATTTGCGAACACATCATGCCCGGGATGGCCCAGCCATCCCGGGCATGCTTTTTGAAAGGGTAGACCTTGGATATTATCCGCGTTGAGGGTGGCCACGCCATCGGAGGCTCCGTGCCCGTTTCGGGCGCCAAGAACTCCGCGCTCAAACTCATGGCGGCAACGCTTCTGGCGCCGGGCAAGACGACGCTGCAGAACGTGCCCGATATTTCCGATGTCCACGTGATGGGCAAGGTGCTCAAGGGTATGGGCGCCACAATCGATGTCCTTGACGAGCACACGCTCGAGATTGATACCTCTCAGGTCGATTCTTGGGAGGCCCCCTACGAGCTCGTTGCCAAGATGCGTGCTTCCACAGCCGTGATGGGACCCCTGCTGGGCCGCTTCCATCGCGCCAAAATTGCCATGCCGGGCGGCTGTAACCTGGGTGCTCGCAAGATCGATATGCACATTCTTGGTCTTGAGGCCCTGGGCGTTGAGTTCGATACCGCCCACGGTTACATCAACGCTAATGCGCCCCAAGGTCTGCGCGGTACCACCGTCACGCTCGAGTTCGCCAGCGTCGGTGCGACCGAGAACCTCATCATGGCCTCTGTGCGCGCACAGGGCACCACGGTTATCGACAATGCCGCCCGCGAGCCCGAGATCGTCGATCTCGCTAACATGCTCAACGAGATGGGCGCCAAGATTGTTGGCGCCGGTACGCCCGTCGTGACTATCGAAGGCGTGGAAGAGCTCCATCCCGTTACCCATCGCGTGGTGGGCGACCGCATCGAGGCCGGTACCTTTATCGTTGCCGGTGCGCTGATGGCCGACGATCGCGGTGTCGACGTCACGGGTTTTTGCCCCATTCACTTGGGCATGGTGCTCAAGAAAATGGAGCTCATGGGTATCGACTGCGAGCGCGTCGAAGATGGCGTCCATGTAAACCGTGCCGAGCGTATCAAGCCGGTCGACATCCAGACGCTTCCGTTCCCCGGTTTCCCGACCGACATGCAGGCGCAGATTATGGTGCTCTCCGCCCTTGCCGACGGCAGTTCCGTTATTACCGAAAACATCTTCGAGAATCGCTTTATGTTTGCCTCTGAGCTGGTGCGCATGGGTGCCGACATTCGTATCGAGAGCCATCATGCCATGATTCATGGCGTCAAGGGCTTCTCGGGTGCACAGGTTACCTCGCCCGATCTGCGTGGCGGAGCGGCCCTCGTCGTAGCGGGCTTGATCGCCGACGGGACGACCGAGGTTTCGGCCATCCATCACATCAAGCGCGGCTACGAGCAGTTTGTCGAAAAGCTGCAGGCGCTCGGCGCGCATGTCGAGCATGCTACCGTCCCCGATCCCGTCATCTACTAATACAGGTTGCCTATGTTTAATAAAAAGCCCCTCGCGGATACCACCGCCCGAAGACCCTCAACTGGTGCGCAGGCCAAGATCTACAGTCGCGATAACGTGGCTCGCTATTCCGAGCGCGCTCGTCAACGTCGTCGTAGCCACACGATTCGTCACGTCGCGCTCATTGTCGTGCTTGGCGTGCTGCTGAGTGCCACTACCGCTGCCGGCCTGTGGTTTGCCACCATTATGGGCAAGCTCGGCGATTCTAATGTCATTACCGACAATCTGCGTCGGGTTCTGGTTGACACCGATGAGGCAAAGGATCCGTTCTACGTGCTGCTTCTTGGCACCGACGGCCGTCCGGGCGAGGATACGTATCGTGCCGACTCGATTATCCTGGCACGCATCGACCCCACGCAAAAGCAGGCGACGCTCATTTCCGTTCCGCGCGACACCAAGGTCGAGTACAAGGGCGAGACCATGAAGATCAACGCCTGCCATACCGTTGGCGGCGCCGAGGCCATGGTCGAGGCGGTCAACGAGCTGTGCGGTGTTCAGATTTCCCACTATGCCGAGGTCAGCTTCGACGGTATGCAGGCGCTGATTGATTCGGTTGGCGGTATCGACATTAACGCAACCGATGATGTTGACGACCCCGAGCACCTGGATATTAAGATTACCGCTGGCCAGCAGCATATGGACGGTGCCACTGCCCTTACCTATGCCCGCTGCCGCTACACCTATGCCGACGGCGATTACACGCGCATGCGCCACCAGCGTCAGGTGCTTGGCGCCCTTGCCAACCAGATTCTCAATAACTTCGATGCCACGAAGATCTTTGGCCTGGTTAATTCGCTGTCCGATATGCTCGTAACCGATATGAGCGTTCAGGATATCGTGGCTACGGTCAATGCCATGCGCGGTATGGATGTCGACGGTATCTACTCGGCCAACCTGCCCTCGTACGCCGACGACAGCACCATGATCGACGGAGTGAGCTACGTCTTTGTCTACGAGGACGAGCTCAAGGAAATGATGGAGCGCGTCGATGCCGGCAAGGATCCCAAGGGTCCCAACACCATGGGTCTTTCCGACGGTTCCAGCTCTACGATCGGCGACCTGAACAACAACACGACCTTTAACAAGCTGGAAAACTTCACACAATACCCCTTTATTCAGCGCAGCAGCTCCAACCACTTGAGCGGCAGCTTAAAGGGCCTAATCGGCGTAGTAGATGGCAATGCCCGATACTACGATACATTGGAGCAGGCCAATGCGTTGCAACGTCTGACTACCAACACACAGCGCAAACTGCTGAAAGACCTTCATGGGCATGTCATGGAAGTCGACCTCATGGGCAGCATGATGTTCAGCATCTTACCTAGCATTGAGTTCGAGCCATACTCAGCTACGGTACAGTGGGTCGAGGTAGCAGATGCTTCAGACCTGCGAGTCATGGTCGATACGTCGGCGGAAATGACATCAGGAGGCAGCGCATGAATACAGAATACACGCGCTACCAGCAATATTTGGACAAGCTCCAGCGCCCACACATCTCTGCCACAAAAATCGAGTGGCTGAACGATGATGGCACCGTTGCCTTTGACATTACAGAGGACGCGATCCAGTCCGGTACACTGAACGTGCAGTACCAATCCGGCATCCGCGCCACGGCAGATATTCTGCTGGACAACTGGGCGCAAACCTACGACATCAATGCCGACAAGATTTGGTTTGGGCAACAGATCAAAATTTATAAAGGACTGTATCTTGACGATGGTTCCCCATACTACATCCCGAAGGGTGTCTTCTATGTCAGCAATCCTGATCAGGTATATTCTCCCTCACAGCGAACAACTCATCTATCCTTAGTGGACAAATGGGGCTACCTAGATGGCACGTTATTTGGGCACTTAG
>CALGZX010000011.1 GCA_937934165.1 uncultured Collinsella sp. | reverse complement strand
GACGGGGCGGAATGTCAATCCTGGTCTAACAGAGCCTTAAAAAATCATCGAGAGGATCGCCTGTTCGAAAAGTTGTCAAAATAGCCGCGCTCCAAAAAGACTGGTTATTGGGCGTTGACAGTTGGCGAGCCGTAGGTAAAATATCGACTTGTCCTGGGGACGTAGCTCAGTTGGGAGAGCGCTGCCGTCGCATGGCAGAGGCCGAGGGTTCGACTCCCTTCGTCTCCACCCTTGGATTTGATAAGCCGCTGACATTGTGTCGGCGGCTTTTTTTAAAAGAAAGGGCTGTACCATGGCCGAGCTTGAGTCCCAACCATTGTCCGACGAGGAGCGCGCTGAGTTGGAAGAGCTCCGCGCCGAGAAGGCCCGCCGCGAGGCTCGTGAAGAGGCCCGTCGCGAGCGTGAGGAGCTGGCTGTCCTGCGTGCCGAGCGTGCGAAGGTCGAGGAGGTCGCCGCGAACGCCGCATCCGCATCGGCGCCCGCGCCCGCACCCAAGCCCGCTGCTGCGAAGCCTGCACCTGCCGCGCCCAAACCTCAGCCTAAAAAGGCCGCTTGTCCCAAGTCCGTCGAGCCTAAGCCGAGTCGTGACGAGATGACCTTTGCCCAGCGCATGGTTACCTCCAAGGAGCCTACGGGCGAGAACGAGATCCCTGGCATGGCGCCGGCTCAAAAAATCATCATTGTCCTTGCCCTCATCGCGTTTGTCATCTTTATGGGCTACACGATCCTGACCAGCATGGGCCTGCTCTAACCGATTTGCATCGGGCGTCATGTCCGCATGCTCTGCTCTCGTCCAACCCTCAAATTCTGCACCACACATCCGAAAGGTCGCCCCATGGCTTTGACCGACATCTCTCATCCCACCGACATCGCAATGCTCACCGATCTGTACGAGCTCACTATGGCCCAGGGCCTGTGGGAGAGCGGCAAGGCCAATGAGCAGGGTTGTTTTACCGCGTTTTACCGCGACCATCCCTTTGGCAGCGCCTATGCCGTCATGTGCGGCACCGCCGAGCTGCCCGAGCTGGTCGAGAATCTGCGCTTTACGCCCGAGGACATCGACTACCTCGCCTCGCTCCAGGCCCCTGCTGGCGGTGCGATGTTCAAGTCTGGATTCCTCGACTACCTGCGCGATTTTCGTGCGCATGTAAACATCGACGCCGTGCCCGAGGGCGAGCTCGTCTTTCCGCGCGAGCCCATGGTGCGCGTCACCGGCCCCGCGCTGGAGTGCCAGCTGCTTGAGACGGCGCTGCTCAACATCGTCGGGTTTCAGACGCTTGTCGCCACCAAGACGGCGCGCGTGGTGCTTGCCGCCGACGGTCGCCCCGTGGCGGAGTTTGGCCTGCGCCGAGCCCAGGGTCCCGATGGCGGCCTGGCCGTCGCGCGCGCGAGCTACGTCGCCGGCTGCTCCTCTACGTCCAATGTGCTCGCCGGCCGCCGCTACGGTATTCCCGTCTTTGGCACGCATGCGCACAGCTGGGTGATGAGCTTCGATTCCGAGCTCGAGGCCTTCCGTGCCTTTGCCAAATCGAGCCCCAAGAACTGCACGCTGCTCATCGACACCTATGACGTGCGCGAGGGCTGTGAACATGCCATTACGGTTGCCAAGGAGATGGAAGCGGTGGGCGAGCGCTTGTCGGCCATTCGCATTGACTCCGGCGACCTCGCCAAGCTCTCCAAGTATGTTCGCGGCCGTTTTGATGCCGAGGGCCTGCCCTATGTGGGGATCTCGGTTTCTAACGATCTGGATGAGTACACGATTCAGTCGCTGCTCGACCAGGGCGCGCCCATCGACAGTTTTGGCGTGGGTACCAAGCTCGCGACCTGCTATGACCAGCCGGCGCTGGGTGGCGTGTACAAGCTTTCCGCCCGCCGTGCGAGCGAGACAGATCCATGGACGCCGGTGGTCAAGCTCTCCGAGCAGCCCTATAAGCGCACGATCCCGGGTGTGCAACGCGTGCGCCGTTATTACGACGGCTTTGGCGGCCCAGTCTGCGACATGATCTACGACGAGGACCATCTGGCGGGGGAGGGCGCCGCGCGCGGCAATACCCTCGTGGCCGTGAATGATGCCGCCCTGGTGACCGACGTGTCCGAACTTGAGTATCGCGAGCTGCTGGTGCCGATCGTGCGCGATGGCAGTGCGGTGGCTCCGCGTGAGAGCATCCAGGACGCGCGCGAGCGCTGTGTTTGGGCGCTCGATCATCTGGACGCAGCTTTCAAGCGCTTCCTGTACCCGCAGACCTATGTGGTGGGCATGGAGCAGGGCCTGGCTCATGTGCGCGACGAGCTCGTGCGCAAGAACATGGCCGCGGCTTCTGCCTTTCCCTGGGCTCACTAATTTCTTGGGTGGTAGGGGCGAGTCACGCTCCCTTGGCCGCCAGCTCGGCCGTTCGCTGAACAGTTGATTGGTTTGACGTATGACGACTTCTTATAAAACGATGGTGGTAAAGATCGGTTCGTCCACGGTTGTGGGCACTGACGGCAAGGTCAACCGCTCCTTTATCGGCGGGCTTGCCGATCAGGCCGCAGCGCTGCGCAAGCTCGGCTGGCGTCTGGTCGTGGTGAGCTCGGGCGCTATCGCCTGTGGCTATCCCGTGCTGGGCTTCGACCGCAAGCCGGTCGGCGACCTGCCGAGCCTGCAGGCTTGCGCCTCGGCTGGTCAGTGCATCATCTCGTCGGCCTACGACGAGGAGTTCCATGCGCGCGACCTGCTCACCTCGCTCGTGCTGCTCACGCGCCACGATACGGCCCGCCGCACGTCTTACCTGCACGCGCGCGACGCCCTGCTGCGCCTCGTGGAGCTTGGCGTGGTGCCGGTCGTCAACGAGAACGATACCGTTACCGTCGACGAGATCAAGTTTGGCGACAACGACACACTGGCGGCGCTCGTGAGCTGCCTGGTATCTGCCGATCTGTGCGTGACGCTCTCGGACATCGATGGTCTCTATACTGCCAATCCGCATGAGGACCCCACGGCCGAGTTTGTTCCTGTCGTGCATAAGATCGATGCCAAGATTATTGCCTCGGCGGGCGATTCTTCCACATCGGTGGGCACGGGCGGCATGATCACCAAGATTCGCGCGAGCCGCATTTTGATGACGGCTGGCATTCAGAGCGTGATTTGCTCGGGCGAGGAGCCCGATGCGCTCGTGCGCCTGGCCCGCGGCGAGAGCGTGGGTACGCTGTTCGACCCGCCGGCGGAGCGCCTGGATATTGCGCCCCGCAAGCTGTGGATCGCGCTGGGTGACAAGGCACATGGCTCGGTAACGGTTGACGACGGTGCCGCGAAGGCGCTGGTCAGCCGTGGTTCTTCCCTGCTTGCGGTGGGTATTCGCGAGGTCGATGGCGAGTTTGCCGAGGGCGATGTGCTCGATGTGTGCGATCCGAGCGGTATGGTCGTCGCCCGTGGTATCGCCGAGGCCGATTCGGACGTGCTGGAGCTTGCAGCCGGCCGCCGCCAGGACCAGATCGCCAGCAACCGCTTGCTCGCAAACCTGGCCGAGAAACCCGCGATTCATCGAGATAATCTGATCGTCTTCGCCTAACGGGTCGACGCTGCGCGCCGCCCAGAGCGACAATTTGTCATTCAAAAGGCGAGGCATGACCATCAGGTCTATGCCTCGCCTTTTTCATGCCAACTTGTTCGCTCTGGGCGGCGCTCGCTTCTTTTGTTCGACCTACGATACAAAGCCACTCGCTTAGGGGCGTTTTCGCTTTCCGTCCTCTTTCTGCAATGACTTCATTAACCTGGCACTTGGGGACGTTCCTTTTGTGCCGGCAGGTGGGGACACTCCTTTGCTAGAAGATCCGGCGCAGGTCTCCGCGGTTGAGGGCTTCGTCGAAGAGGTGCTTGAATACCACGCTGCCGTGCAGGCCGTCGTGCTCGAACTCGTTGGTCACCCAGGCGTGCGAGTTGCCCACGCGGCTGAGTGTGTCGAGCTGCATACCCGAATCGACGTACATGTCGTCGAAATACACCGCGGCCTGGAGCGGCACCTCGTTGCACGCCAGTCGCTGCGGGTCGTAGATCTTGTCCCAGCTGGTGTCTTCCATTAGCAGGTCCATGGCGGGCTTGAAGGGCTTGAGCTCGGGCATCTGCTCGAACATCCACGGGAACATGGCCTCGCCGGTAAACATGAGCGGGCGCGCGAGGGTGTCGAACTCGGCGCGATGGGCCTTCTCCTCTGCCGCGGCCCAGCGAATGGGCATTGTGTCGCCGTCGCCGTAGATGAACTCCTGCAGTGTCCAGTACAGCGGGTTTGTACGCGTGCTGGTGCGCTCGAAGGCGCGCATCAAAAAGCTGTCAGATACCGAGGCGCCGCAGGTCAGCGTGGCGTCGCCGTCAACAAAAGCGTGATCGATAATCCAATGCATGCGCTCAAAGCTCGGCTTCATGCCAAAGTCGCTGCCCATAAGCTGCAGGCGCTCCACCGTCATTGGCGAGCCGTCGGGCAGCGCGGGCTTCTGCTCCTCAAGCGCATCGGCCAGGGCTGCCACGCGCTCGACGTCGGCGGGGTAGCGGTCGTAATACTGCTGCGTCTTGGCTGCCATGCGTGGGAAGGTGTGCGCGTAGACCTCGCTGGCGCTCGCCGGCACGTGCGGAATGCCGCCGCAGGTAAAGCTTGCCGCCACGCCCTCGGGGAAGAGCGACAGATAGCTCAACGTCAAAAAACCGCCGTAGCTTTGGCCGAGCGTGACCCACGGCTTGCCGCCAAAGCCCACTAGGCGCAGGTACTCAAAATCGCGCACGATGGAGCTGGCGAGGTGGCGCTTGAGGAAGTCCGCCTGCGAGCGTGCTGTATCGGCGCCGGCGGCCGTTGCGCGATCACCCAGTGCCTTGATCGTGCGTCCGTCCACGCAGCTACTGCGTCCGGTGCCGCGCTGGTCGGGAAGGACCACGCGGAAGTGCTTGACGGCCTCCTCGATCCAGCCGTCGCTTGTGGGCGACAGCGGACGTGGGCTCTCGCCGCCGGGGCCGCCCTGCAAAAACAGGAGCAGCGGCAGATCGTCGTTGATGCGGTCGGGCGCGCTAACCACGCGGTAGAAGAGCTTGATGCTCTCGGGCGCGCCGGCGATTGGTGCCGGCATAGCGCCGCGGCGCATGGTGCTGCCGACGGCCAGGAGCATCGGCTCCAGGCCGCGCCAGTCAAGGGGGACGTCGATGCTGTGGTCCTCGACGTAAAGGCCGGGGACGTGGTACGAAGTGATGAGGGCCATGTGAGTCTTCCGTTCGTTGCGGTGTTTCGGGTTGACCAATTCTACCGCCGCGGGCGAGGCCATGCGCAAATCGGCTACCATGGTTGCAAACTTCTAGGAGAAAGGGCCGCCCATGTCGGTCGATATAGCCACGTATGTCCACGATCTTGCCGTTGCCGCCAAGGCAGCGTCGGCCTCGCTTGCCACGGCGAGCGATAAGCAGAGCCAGGAGGACGTGCGCGCCATGGACGCAGCACTG
>CALGZX010000010.1 GCA_937934165.1 uncultured Collinsella sp. | reverse complement strand
ACCGCGCCTGTGCAAAAAAGAGGGCCGCCAAACAGCGACCCTCCAGCGAAAGTGCGCGTTATTTAGATGTGACGTTTATATCAAATTATCTAATTTGATAGTTGCAACGCCATGTTTCTACGGATCCAACCCCAGTAGCTTGAACCTGAGAAAAATATTCACCGTTAGAACCGGTGGCGCGAGTATTAACCCAAGTTGGCGCTAGAGTACTATAGGAATTAGGAAAAGATAGCGACTTGTAATCCCTATATACAATTCGATCTTTCACTTCTCGACCATTCAATAGTCCCGTAAAAGTCCAATATACATTCAAGACCCTTTCGCTGTTCGCACGGCGAGCAGCGGTGCCAGAAGCATATGAGAGATCATTAGATAGAGAAGCAACCGGCTGAACATCGTTTCTCATATTGCAGACAATCCCGTCCGCAAAGCCAGCAGTCGGAAAACACAAACAAACAAAAAGGAAGAAAGAACCTAGAATTGCTTTGAACTTCATGCTATGCATATAAGCCACCCACAATCGAATCAACGCGTTTGGTAGTTGCACTGAAATACTTTCATAAGCCCGTCACCCTTGCACGTGGGGCAAGTATAAACAAAACTTGTTCGACATGTATCCGGATAAATACGGCTGTAGCTATTCTTGAAAGTTAGTCGCTTATAAGTTGGATCCTTTAAGGGAATATTATGCGCAACGTTATTAAAACAATAGAACGAATAATACGTATCAAGGACGTCTTCTTGCATGGCACGCCTTGCTAAAGAGATTTCATCAAACAACGAAACTTCTGCGTAAGACGCGGTGATAGACACATCGTGATTTACTGTCAAACCAAAAGATGGAGTCACAGCCAAAAAAGCTGATAAAAGGACAGTTGATGCTGAAAATAACATTAACTTACGAATAACGGATTTTACTGCCATGACTCCTCCAATCCTATTGGATAAAACTGTTATTATATTAATATATTTGTATCAGCACTCGAAAGGAGTGACCGATGAGCGGTAGAAGAATCGTCTTGAATGTACTTATGGCAGTAGCACTGGTAACGCTCTTGGTCTTCTCCTACTCATACGTGAATCACCCAAGATTTGGATATGCTTTATACGCTGTGTTTTCCGGCGAAACAACTTACAACACTTACAACACTATAGACTTCATTGACGCAATCTTTTTCTATGTAGTCGGCCCCCTATCAAGCGAACTGGTCGCTTTTGTTGTCTGCTTCAACCTGAATCAACGAAGCCAGACTCATTCAGCGACTTCGGCCAAACAAGGAATAAATCTCTTCGCAATAACGATAGTTCTGCAAATTCTGACAGTGTTGATTATCGCCCTGACCGCAACAAACGTTTTGAAGTATGAGTTCGGATTCATCGCGAGCTGCCTCATGGCAATTGCCGCGGGTATAGCGGTCGCGTATACGACACCGGCAAAGAAGTAGCTCAACTAACAAGGCCTATTTGGAATCCGAATCATCCATGGAGCCGTCGATGCCGATTTTGGTGTCGTCCGTATTGGAATCGTCATCATTGGGGCTTATAGGACAAAATGTGTGTCTGCTTTAGGGGCATCGACCTGCGCCAATGCCCCTAAAGCAGACACACATTTTGTCCTATAAGCCCCGATCAATTCATACTCCTCATCCTCGCCGAATTGCGAGTATGGCAGAATCGGCCCTGGATGGCAGCGCGCTAGGCCGTGTCCGCGGAGTTACCCCTCCCCTGTTTTTATCGTAACAGCTGATTCCAGGGACGTTTCGCTGTGCCCTTTTCGGCAATTTACTGTGCCCCTTTTGGCAACTTTTGTCTGCTATGGGTTATCTCGACCCATAGCAACAGCCAAAAATAACGACAATCCACTTTTAGGCCGCTAAGGTTTTAGTCACTAATATGCCTAAATCATTCAGAACTGTAACAGTTTAGTTAGAAGTGGTATATACTGTTTTCAACCGAAGGGAGGATCATCGTATGAGCAACACGCCCGTTGCGTCTAACAAAAAGCGGCTCATGATTACGCTGCCGACCGAGCTGACCGAGCAGATGGACATAATGGCTCGTGAACTCGGTCTCACGAAATCTGGGCTCGTTGCGCTTGCGATTCAGAACCTGTTCAATGCGGAGGAGATTCGTCTTCAGCAAAAACAGTAGGACATATATAACGCAAAAAGGACCCTCATTAGCTTGGCGGCTTGGGTCCTTTAAGCGAAGTGTCATCAACTTGTTGGTAATATTCTACCACTTAAAACATGTTGGTGACCCTGGAAAGGTCACTTTATGGACGTAAATGGCGCTCCGCCCAGCGGGGGGAGCACGTTCAAAAACACGATTTCGAAAGAGGACTTCGCCGCCCTTCTTGCCCAGTCAAAACCGGGCGACACGCCGAGCTCGAACTCGAGTCGCGCTGCTGTTTTAAACGCGGAATCATGGCTCAAAGACAGCTCGTCCGGCAGTGGGCGCTTCATCGCGCTCCCCTTGTCGATGATCTTGCTTCGCAAGTCGAAGGCGAAGCTGTCGCTGAACGAACTGCTCGTTCTCGCATATATCCACGGGTTCCAGCGCAGGGACCCATTGAAGGGCTGCCGGTCCAACGCAAAGACAATTGCCGAAGTCCTCGGCATCTCCCCCTCGGCACTCAGCAAGAGGCTCCAAAAGCTCAAGAGCTTCGCCCTCATTGAGAAAGAGGGGCATGGCGAGGAGGTCACCTACAGGGTCGACGAGGCCAGGTGGGCGGAGTTGTGCGGCGTTGAGTTCGTCAACGCCGGGGCCCTTCACGAATGGACTTCGCACGGGACGTTCTGCCGGATCCCATTTTGGACAGTTCGCGACAGCAAACTCTCCGCGCTCGACAAGGTTCTTTTCGGCTACATTTTCTCGTTCTTTTCGGCCAAGGAGCCCAAGCCTTTCCGGGTGTCGACCCAGAACGCCGCCGACCAGCTCGCTGTCAGTAAGAGCAAACTTCGCGCCTCCCTCGAAAAGCTCGTTGGCCTGAGTCTTGTCGTAAAGACGGTCGTCTCGCCGCGCGTTCCGGCTGCGTACGATGTGAACCCGCAGGCGTGCATGGAACGTGGTACCAAGAACATCTAATCGGGACGGGTGACAGATTGCCCGCCCCTTTTTATTTGCCTCCCCCTGTGCCCTTTTCGGCAATTTCCTGTGCCCTTTTCGGCAATTTTTATCGAATTTAAGAAATCTCTGCTCTATTTTTGTGCCCCTTTCGGCAATTTCCTGTGCCCTTTTCGGCAATTTCTCCCTATTTCAGGCTTTTTTCCGCATTACCTTCTATGCCCCTTTCGGCAATTTCCTGTGCCCCTTTCGGCAATTTCCTGTGCCCTTTTTGACAATGGCAGTTTCCAAAAGGGGCACAAAAAGTTTCCGAAAGGGGCACAAAAACCCGAAAACTGTGCCCTTTTTGACAACCAAAAGTTTCCAAAAAGGGCACCAATAATATCTAAAGAGGTTTTAAGAGAAAGAAAGGAGAACAGAACTTTTTCTTTGATTTGAGATTTTTATTCACGTCCATGTCAATCACCGTTTAATCGAAAACTGATCCACCCGCAACGTACTTTCCCGGAAATAAATCCGGTACGGCCCTATTGGTCTTAGCGACCAGCGAAACGTTATAGGCAAATCGGACGCTCGCTTTTCACCGGAAAGGAGAGCAATCGACCTGACTGAAATCGCTACGTCCTTGCCAACTCTCAGCGCCGGCGTCGCTTTGCTCCCCGGGCGGACTAACCCACTTAGCTGTAAACACCTGCAATTCAGCAATGGCCGAATCCGTTTTCCGGTTGCCGACATTTGGTCACTCACTTCAATTACCGGCAGGAAGCTACAGAATCGAAAATAAGACGTCCTATCGGTGAGGTTCGACCGTTTTCTCACTGATAGATAAAACGGGTCTTAAATCGGCTCTCAGAGGCCCATACAAAAGAAAACGGGCACCTGACGGTACCCGTGATTCCGATTAGATTTCCTTTTCGGCCAGATAGCGATCGAAAAGCTCCCGAGCGATATCCGATACGGACTTGTCCTCCTCGAGCGCCACTTGCTTCAGACGTTTTCGGTAACTCTCCGGAACGTACACGGACAGCTGAACAAGCCTCTCAGATGCCCCTTCAGCGCCCTTTTTGGGGCGCCCGGCTTTCCTTACCTGATAAGCCGGTTTCTGGGTCTCAGATGCGCTCTCAACGATTTTCTGCTGCCTCTCCTCGGCCTTTTCCGCTGCGACGTCGAAGTATGAGGTCGCCTTTTTGAACTTTGCCATTTACAGCACCTCTTCCAGTTCGTTCAGGATGTTTTCAATTGCCTGGGCGGCCTTGCCGTTCTTGGCGATTTCATACACAGGCTTTCCCAGCGCCGCACCCTGCTTGAAGGCCGCCGCGGTCGGAACGGTGCCCAGTACGGGCAAGTCATCGGCTTCGAGTAGTTCGAGGAACTGGCGGTCGACCGTCTGGTTGCCGGCGAAGTTGTTGACGATGATGGCGAACGACAGGTCGGGATTGGCTTCGGTGATGACCTTGATCGTTCGTTTCATCGGCTTCAACCCTAGGGTGCCAGGCTGGACCGGGATGATCGCGATGTCGGCGTTTTTCGCGTACACAGCTGTCTCATCGCTCAGGAAACCAGGTGTGTCGATGACGTTCACGGCGTCCTCGTCGTCGAGCAGCCCCTTCTCGTGGTTCGCGCCGCCCTGCGGGTCCAGGTTGCCGAAGCCGACCTTGTGGCCGCGCCGCTCGAGACCCCAGGCGATCTCGTCCGCGAAAGTCGTCTTGCCGACGCCGCCCTTCTGATTGACTAGCAGGATGTTCGTCGCCATGTCCTCCCCTTTCTGAAATAACGTAGTCATATATTAGCATACTAACAAGTGACTACATTAAGTAATTCTAAATCGCAGGTAGAAATATGTGAGCATGTTAAGTAATTAGTATAGTACTACGTTACCGTGCTCATGACTGTGGGTTGGTTTAACCTATAGTCATGCTAAAGTTGCCAAAAGTGGCACAAAGGCCAATACGTTTGCGCAGTGCTGGCACAGCGACCTAGCATCGTATGCACCGGCGGAATCATCGCAGGCCTGCAAGGAGAGCATATCCACGGGCTCGTGGTCGCCGGAGGCCTCGTGATGCAGCACGCGCCGGGCGGCGACTGGAAGCGCGTCGATTGGGATGCACTTGCTGCCTGGCTCGACAGATACGGTTACAAGGTCGCTGATTGCGAGACGGAGGCCCTTCCGACCGCCGACGCGGCGAGGCGGTTACGCGAGTGGGAACGCAAGGGCAAAAACGCATCGTCGCTGAACCGGTGAGTCAGTATTCTTTAGTGTTAGATGATGGATATTGAAATTAATTAGCGAGATTATGTGCATATCTCATAATGTATGCGTTTCACCATGAGAGAGAGGGGTCTGTCATGAGCTGGAAACCGAGAAAATGCGTTATCGCCGGTCTCGTGACAACCGGTCCTGGCGGCGGCTTGTTTGCAACTGCAATGACATCGTACCGACTTTTCACTTGCATGTTCTGAAAGGCAGTTGCCATGCTGTCGCAAAATCAATCGAGATACTTGACCACAATCGGCTTTGCCCTGCTTGCATTACTCTTTGCTAGCGACCTTTTGCTGAAACCGCCCAAGGAACTCGTTTCGCTTGCCATAGCCTGCATTTCCGCCCTTTACTTTACGGCAACCCTATTCGTCGGACTAAAGGAGAGGAAAAAAGGCGCAGTCGTTGCATCTGCCGTAGGCGTGATCATAGCCATTGCCTCATTCTTTATCTGACACATTGGTGATCTAGGGGCGATATCGTAGGAATACGACTGGGAGAGCCGGGACCATAGGCTCCGGTAAGAACCTTCGCCATGCCCCACGCATCGAGCCCGATGATTTTCCCGCCGGACGCCCTGACGGCCACGGCCTCCGGCGCCCGCGCGGTCTCATCGTCCGTGAGGCGGATGGGTGTGACGCTGCCGGCGTCCATCCGCCCCACGACCTCATTCCGCTCATCGCCCCAGCCCTGCTTGAGCCATTTGATGACGGTCGGACGCGAGACGCCAAGGACGCACGGGCGCGGCTCGAGCTCTAATACATGAGGCCCCAGCTTGTAATACGTGAACATATGACTACATTAACATGGTCATGTATTACCGAGCGTTATATGCTGCGCCGGATCCGCCCGTCTGTTATCTTGGGGGCGACAATTTCTTGCAAGGAGGCAGCCATGCTCCAGAGTGTCTTTGGATCCGATGGTCAGATCCATCTTGAGAACCAGATCAGCAGCCAACGTTTCGACTTCACTACGGGCGAAGTGAAAACGGTCATCCCGGCCGCTGGGAACATGAGCGCCGTCTTCGGCAAGGATAGCGTGGAGACGGAGATCAAGGTGGGGCAGATGCGCCAAACACTGGGCAAGCCTGGCTTCGATTGGCTGTTTAATAAGCACTAACGATTGAGTTATTGCAGCATAATCGCAGCTTTAAATAGGTGACCATATGACCATGCTAATATGTGCGCACAGTCATATGGTCACAGTTGTAGATCGGTTGAATTTGCGGAAGGTTTTGCCCGAAGCATCCGGCACCGCCGGATGCTTTTGGAACGGCCTCTCGTTTGATTGCTTTCCTATCGTTCGCTCCCAGACTGGGCGTCTAAAAAAGGCGGCCGAACCGGCCGCCCACAAATAAATGAACATTTACCGAATGTAAGAGGAGAGGAACGATGCGCATTATTCCCAGTGTCCGGCCACGTCGACGACCCAGTGCTGCCCGGTCGCCTGCTGCTCGTAGTGCCCCTGGTCCTCGCTGGTGGTATAGGAGTCATCGATCACAGATCCGCCGATACCGCCATTATCGACATCGTTATCGCACCACGCCCATGCAGCAGCCTTGCTGTCAAACGGTCCGACTTTGGTTCCGCCATGGTTGACCCAGTAGCGTTCATGGCGCACGTACACCACGTTCGGGACCCAGACCTGGCCGTAGTCGGTCTCCCAGTGGCCTTGCTCGGGGACCCACTTCTTCTGGCTGCCGCCGTTGGAAGAGGAATTGTTGCTGCCGGAATTCTGCTTGGACTGGGAGGAATCGCCCTTGTTGTCCGACTTCGAGGAATCGGAAGACTTGTTATCCTCCTTCTTGGAGTCATCGGACTTCTGGTCCTTGTCGTCGGATTCTTTCTTCTCCTCGGTCTTGGCTCCAGAGGTTTGCGTCGCCTTTTCTTCGCTTGGCTTCTTTTTGTCTTTATTCTTTACCGCCGTAGCGGCCCTTTCCGTAGAGCCGCTTCCTTGCTTTGCAACGCTGGCACATCCAAGTTGAGGTGCCGAAAGGCACACCAGAAGCGCAACGATAATAGCCTTTGTTCTCACACCGATCTCCCCGTCCATGAAACCGGGCGTTGGACACCAGCCGATATCCAACGCCCGGCTCGCTTTTACATCTGCTCGCGGCGCTTCTTTTGATCGAGGAAGACGCCGGCTGCCACGAGGACGGTACCGCCGATGACGAACGTCTCGCCGATGAGTCCCGCGCGGTCACCGGTCTGGGCGAGGCTGCCGGGCTTAGCGGTATCCGTGCCGGCGAGGTGCTTCGGGGTGTATGCCGCCTGCTGCTTTGCGACCTCCTCTGCCTCCTGTCGTGCGATCTCATCGGAAAGCTTCTGCTCCGCTGCGATGCGGTCGGACTTCGCCAACTCGTAGGCGGTGAGTGTCGCATCGTAGCCGGGCTGGAGCTCGTCCACCGCGGCCTGCTTCTCGTCCAGGATGGCCTTGGCGGGCGCGACCTTGGCACGTGCCTCGACTGCTGCGGCGAAAAGCGCGTTGAGGGCGTCATCCGCGTTCGCATCATGGCCGGAAGCGATCGCCGCGCCGGCATCGATGGAGTTCAGCTTCGACAGCTTGGCGTCTGCCTGCGCCTTCGCCTGTTCGGCGGCGGAGACCAGGGACTCGGCGGCGGCGGTATCCGCCTTCGCGGCATCGAGGGCGGCCTTGGTGTCATTGACGGCCTTTACTGCATCCTGCTCGCGCTGCTGTGCCTCTGCGAGCTTCGCGGCAAGACCGGTGAGGATGTCGAGGTTCGACTGTGCGTCATCGAGATCGGTCTGGGAGCCGGTAAGCCTGTCGGCGGCAACGCCGGCGTCGGTCTTTGCGGCATCGACGGCACGCTGGGCATCCGCGAGGGCGCTTGCGGTGGTATCCGCCTTTTGCTTGGCGGCTGCAAGGACCGCCGCCTTCTCGACCTGGTCGGCTGCTGCCGCGTCATGGACGCTTTTTGCTGTATCGAGCGCCTTCTTGGCGTCGGCGACGTCCTGGAAGAACTTCGCGAGGTCGGCGTTTGCATCGTCCACGCCCTGCTGCTTGGATGCGGTGTCCGCCTTGGCGGAGTCCAGCTTGGACTGTGCGGTCGTTACGGCTGCGTTGGCGGCATTAAAGGCGACCTGCTTCTGCTGGACGGTCGACTTTGCCGTATCGACTGCCGCGTTGGCGGCATCGAGGTCCGATTTCGCCGCATCAAGCTCGGTCTGGGCATCCGTGACGCCCTGCTGCTTGGCGGCGACATCAGCCTTGGCTACATCGACGGCACGCTGGGCATCGGTGACATCCTGCTTCGCGGCATCGACACCTGTCTGTGCGGCATCGAAGGCATCCTGCTTCTGCTGGACGGTTGCTGCGGCGCCGGCGGCTGCCTGCTGCTTGGCTGCGAGATCGGCCTTGGCTGCGTCGAGTGCGCTCTTGGCGTTCTTCAGGCCGTTGATGTAGGAGGTCAGCTTCTGCTCGTACTCGTCGACGGAGATGGCTCCGGTATTCCAGCCCGAACCGGCCCAACCGCCGTATTGCAGCGTGAGCGAGAACGTCAAACGGGTGTCATCGTTCAGACCGCATCCCATGAAAGCATAGTCAGGGTTGATGATGTTCATGTAATGACCGATACGGTAGTAATCGAACTTGTCCTGGTTGGCGTACCAGAAGTCGTAGGCGTCCTTTCCGGAAAGATTCGTCGCACCAAGGGATGCTGCAGTCTTGTCAAACAGATCCTTTTCCTGATAGATCCAGGCCTTGCAGGGGTCGCGATAGCTCCAGGCAAGGTTTTCACCGACATCGAACTGCTGGGCATGCTCTACATTTTTCGTCGAATAGTTTGCATCTGCAATCGCTGCCGCAATGAGCTTATAGCTTACCTCAAGCTCGGAAAGGCCGACGGACTTACGGTAGGCGTTCACGTTCTTCATGACCGTGATGGACGAAAGCATGTTTTCAAGGCCCGTTGCGTCGAGACTGTTTCCGATCTCGGTGTAGTCTTTGTACGTGCAGTTCTGGATGATCTCGATGGCTGAATCGGCACCCATGGCCTTGAAGAAACCGATGGCTCCCTGCTTGAGCTGCGCGTCGGCGGAATCGAGTTTTGCCTGTGCCTCGTCGACCTTCTGCTGGGCGGCGGTCACGGCGGCGTCTGCGGTATCCTTTGCGGCCTTGGCGTTCGCGAGCTCTACGTCGGCGGCTGCCTTGGCGGACTCGGCGTCCTTGACAGCCTGCTTCGCGGCATCCAGCTTGGCGACGGCGTCGGCATTCGCCTGCTTGGCCGCATCGAGGCCGGCGTTCGCGGCATCGAGGGCGGACTGGGCGGCGTTCACACCGGATTCGGCATCGGCCGCGGCCTGCTGCTTCGCGGAGAGGGCCACCTGGGCATCATTCAGGTCGGCCTGTGCCGTTGCCGCAGCGGACTGTACCTGCTCGAGCTCGGACTCGCACTGGGACTGTGTCGCTTGTGCGGCAGCGAGGGCTGCCTCCGCGTCCGCGACCTTCTGTTTTGCCGCATCGTACTCCGGGCCGCTCGCGCCTGCCTCCGCTGCGGCGAGGTCTGCTTTCGCCTTCTCGTAGGCGGCGCTGGCGGCTGCGGCCTTCGCATCCGCCGCGTCCTTGTTCTGCCTGGCTGCAGCGAGGACAGAATCGGCGGAATCCTTTGCAGACTGGGCCGCAACCAGCTTGGACTGGGCATCGGCAAGCGTCGCGTTGGCGTTGTCCAGTTCGGCCTGTGCCCTGTCCACGGCAGCCTGGGCGTCGCGCACGGCCTGCTCGGCGGCACTGATTGCCTCCGGGGTGGCGCTTACAGCATCTGCCTTGGCTTTATCGAGGGCATCCTTGGCATCCTGGGCCGCCTTGAGGGCGGACTGGTACGCTTCGTCCTTCTCGGACGCATCCGCCTTGGCGTCTGCGAGACCCGCCTTCGCCTGCTCGAGGTCCTTGCCGGCGGCATCGGCGGCGTCCTTGCCCTCCGCGACCTGACGGGCGTACTCGTCCATTGCCGCTCGGTCGGCTGCCGTACCGGCATTGACTGCAGAATCGTAGGATGCCTTGGCCTGGTCGCGGGCGGAAGCCGCCTCGTTGTAGGGGCCGGCGGCCTCATTGTAGGATGCCTTGGCGGCGTCCTCCTTCGCCTTCGCCTCGTCGACCGCCTTCTGCAGGTCCGCGATGGTCTGTGCGGCGGATTTCGCGCCGGTACCGGATGCCGCGCCGGCGTGGGCGGCGATCGGCGACATCACGGCGGGGTGCTGTGTGCCCCCGTCACCGGTCTGGGCGAATGCCGTGAACGGTGAGATGAGGCTCGATCCGGTCATGGCGGCCATGGTCGCCGCGGTGACGGTCAGACGCGCGATCCCCTTCGGAGTGTGAATCTTTTTGTTTGGCAGTGCGGCGAAGTGATCGCCACCGGCAGCGAAGTGCTTTCCCTGAGTCATTGTGCGGTTCCATTCCTTTTCCGTGCCCTATCCGACTGGGCATCAGAGCTCTTTCCAATAGAGATAATTATGCGCCTCAACTGGGATTATTGTATATAGTCCGTTGGCATAAATACAACAATCCATGACTCTTCTTGTCATGGATACGAAGACGCTTCAGAAATCATTCGGCTTGAGATGTAAAGAGCTCCGCGCTGGACTCGGGTGCAGCCAGGAGCAGTTTGCCAATTTGATTGAAATGGATCGTTCCTACTACGCGAGCATTGAAGTCGGGCGGCGTAATGTTAGCCTCTCAAATCTCAAGAAGATTGCCGACGGATTTCAAATCAGCATTGCTGAACTCATGAGAGGCGTCAGCTAAATTTATCCGTCTCATAGTTCACAGTGGGTCTCGTTGATTAGTGCCTTAAGAAAATGGAAATCGTCCCAACGAACCATCGTCAATCGTCCCAATAAGTCATCGTTATTTGTCCCAATAAGTCATCGTTATTTGTCCCAACGACGCAGATAGACAGTATAATTTCAAGTGGATGATTGGAGGGAAAGGCGATGGATAGGTATATAGGACGGTGCGTCGACTGCTTGGTCGAGCGCGACCTTGGCATTTTCGGTGCCGTGCTCATTCAGGGGCCGAAATGGTGTGGAAAGACAACGACAGCCCAGAGATTTGCCGAGTCATCGTTATCTCTCTCCGACCCATCTGGCGGTTTTGCGGCCCTCCAGCTCGCTCGTCTCGATCCGGCCCAGGCAATTGTCGGACCGACCCCGAGGCTTGTCGACGAATGGCAGGAGGAACCGAAGCTATGGGATGCCGTGCGATTCGAATGCGATGCCAGGGGAGGGGAGCCCGGACAGTTCATTCTCACCGGATCTGCGACGCCGCGAGCCGAGAACCAGCCGATGCACAGCGGTGTGGGTCGAATCGCCCGTTTGCGGATGGATACCATGACGCTTTTCGAGCTCGGCATTTCGTCAGGAGCCGTCTCGCTTGGGGCGCTGCTCGCCGGCGATCCCGTTGCGGCGTCACTCGGATCCATCGCCGGTATCGCCGGTATCGCGGATTTGCTCTGCCGCGGCGGTTGGCCCCAAGCGGTCGGTAAGACAACTGCCGACGCGATGCGGATAGCCGCCGCCTATATTGACGGTGTTTGCGAGTCTGACGTTTCGAGGGCGGATGGAGTGAAACGCGACCCGGTTAAGGTAAGGGCCTTGCTTTCTTCGCTTGCGCGCAATGAATCGACCCTTGCCGGGATGAAGTCCATCGAAAGGGATTTGGGCGTTGACGTCTCAAAGAATACGATTACCGGTTACATGGACGCGCTGCGCCGTATCAATATCGTCGACGATGTCCCCGCGTGGCATCCGGCTCTCAGGTCGCCGGTGAAGCTGCGGCAGGGCGCGAAGCGGCACCTTGCGGACCCATCGCTCGCCGTCGCCCTCATCGGCGCGGACCCGGAGTCGTTGTCATCCGATCCGAAGACCCTTGGCTTGCTCTTCGAATCCCTCGTGCTGCACGATCTCAAGGTTTACGCGGCGGTCAGCGATGCGACCGTATCCCACTACCACGACGCTGACGACCTGGAGGTCGACGCGATTGTCCATCGTCGTGACGGCTCGTGGGTTGCCGTTGAGGTCAAGCTTGGGAGCCCCCAAGTCCCAGAGGCAGTGGAAAATCTGCTTCGACTCGAGCGAAAGCTGGTCGATCGCGGGGAGAGGCCGCCTGCGGCGAAACTCATCGTCATCGGGTTTGGTATGCCGGCTCACGTAACTAGCGAAGGCATCGTTATCGCTCCGGTCGATACGCTTGGTGTCTAAAAACAGCGCATCGCTATTCTGAGATCTAAAGCCTGAAGCTCAAAATCTCATCGCCTGGTTCTTCGTTAAACGGACGTTAGGGTGCCACCATTACACCAACATTTTCGACGCGATCGCGCTGGAGCTGGCGTCGGCATCCGTGTAGTGGAAAGCCGGGACCGCCTTGCGCGGAGAGGCAGTACCGTTCTTGTAGAACGACAGTACTAACTATGTTCAGTACTCAAAACCGACACCAAGGTAGAAAAACAGCGCCCCTTTTTGTTATAGAGCCCCAACGTTTAATCCCTTTCTTTATCTGTTGCTTTCCATATTTTCGAGCCTTCTGCCATTCCTACGGGCGAAGAACAGGGTTTTTTCAAGTCAATGCTTCACAGGGATTTCTTTACAGAATTCGTATCATTCTCGCTGCCTACCCTCTTGTACATTAAACCCTTAAAGTTCATGAAGGAGCAGAAGCATGTATGTTGATGCATGGGGCTCGATCCTGTACAAAGATATCGGTATATCTCCATTGCCAGTGCAGTTCCCACAAGAGTGTTCGTAAAACAAATTGATCCCTTTGGCACGGGCATGCGGACTATGTTCTCTTCGGCTCGCTGGAGGAAAGAGAGATAGGATTTCATATCGCCCTGCTTTTCGAGAATAGGACCAATTTCCCCATCAGCTACTCCAACAGCACAAAATGCACAGGGAATGTCCTTTTCTATACATGCTTCAAGAACTATTGACCTGGGATTGACCCCCTCCACACAGTCTGCAGCGCAAACAAGCATTGAAGTCCTCGAAGGAACGCAACGCATGAGTTCTTCGGCAGAGCGGACGTAAGACGCAACTGGATTAAGCGAAAGATCCGGATAGCGATTAACAAGTGTTTTGGAAACTGCCTCTACTTTTGCTTCTCCTATTTCGTCGGGACCAACAAGAAACTGACGATTTACGTTTGACCTCTCAACTCGATCCCCGTCGATTAATGTAAAATGCCGAACTCCAGCAGCAGCCAAATGCTCCGCCACCACCTGCCCTATGCCGCCCATACCAACGATGGCAAGATGAACGGTGCCGATTTGCTTAAGTAACGTCAGTGGAGCGTCGGAATAATAAGACAAAAAGCGAGCTGTCCTCGAGTGGGGTGATTCCAGCTCGTATTCTTCAGTTTCTAGAAAACCAAGTTCGTTGAGCCTTAGCAAGAATCGTTGCTCGCGAGCTTCAAGGTTCGTCTCATCTATCATATTTTGTTTGGCGAGCTGCTCAAAAAGATTTGTACTCAAATCAGAGATTTTGACCCTCACTCGCGATTTTAATCCTTGCAATATAAGTTCGTTGGAATCTCTCCTGATATAAGCACTATCGTTCCAATAGAACATTTAATATCCTTTCCCTCAAGCCTTCTTCTGGAAAAGTGTTTCGCATGAAGAAGGCGCTGGAGAGTCGTCCGATCGGCAGAAAACACGCAGCCTCGCCAAACAGTTCGACGGCTCTCTCGTTAAACGCCTGGCGCGAAATCATGCCAGAAAAATACCTGCTCAAAACCGATAAATACTTTTGGAGACGCATTCGGTTGCCCAAGCCCGTCAGTAGTGCGAGTTGATAGTAGATAAAAATAGGGTCATTGAAAGTATTCGGAATTAAAAGCAGGTGTATATCCGCCCAATCCGATTGAGGGGAGAAATAATCACTCGACATGAGTTTTGGATGATACCTGCCTGACGATGCTAATTGAAGCGCTATAAGTTTTACAATCTTTTTATTGGGGTAGTATTTGTCGTATGAAATTGATAATTTCGCAGTTATCTCTCTTTGTTCATCGGATTTATTCACGCCGTAATCGAAGGAAGGATCTTTCAGTTTCGGCGACAGAAGTCTTCTGATTGCCTCTGTGTCAACGAGAGAGAGGATGTTCCTACGTCCTTCTTCGTCGGCGAAATAGGGAGAGTGCTTGTTTGAAAAAACGATAACAGCCTCTATGCCAGATAATCCATGGTGCAGCCGCGCGCTCTTGCAATAGCGCTCAATTAATAAGGGCATGTTTGTATTGCAGCTTGCCATGGTTCTTCCGAGAAGAAAACACAAGACGTCAATCCATCTATTCTCGATGCGCTTTATCGTCATAGTCTGAGTGCACGCAGCGCTGCTCAGTTTGACTTCCTGCCTTCCGATTTGCGTAACAGAAAAATCATTGACACAAAAATAGTGAGAAGAGAGGAGATGTAAAAATGGTCCCACCCTTCCTCCGGTCCGGAATGCAATGGACAGCGACTTTGCATGATTGCTTAGCGAATAGCAGTGACCATCAATTACATCTATTCTCAAAAAGAAAGTCTTTAGAAAGCCGCTGCAATTGTGATGGACGTAGTCAAGCTTCCTCCCCAACTCGACAATATGCTCATTATCATGTCGACTTGTAAACCTAATCGTCCTGTCATCATATTCAACTTCGAAAAAAGGGGAATGAGGGCATCCCGATGCATCGAGTATTACTGGAACCCCGGCGATACGCTGAATGATTTGTGACGAATAGTCATGTCCATCAAGAAGGCTCGACGCTTCGGGCAGCTCGTCAATCGATATATCAATTCTTGGAGACATGTATTCCTACCATTTTTAAAGAAACAACGGCGGTAATTGCTATCGCGATTGCGCCAATAACACCGAGCGCTATCTGAATGGGATATAACCCCAACACATATCCAAATATGGAGAAAAACATTGCAGAAAAGAGAGCCCTTACCAGAGACGCGACGGAAAGGATCGTCGCGCGGAGATCGTCCGCTATCGCGTCTTGGATTAAGTTTTCCGAAGTGATGTACACCACTTCTGGGAGAAAGCAAAGCACCATGCTAAGGCCAAACAAGCACAGCGGATTTGAAGCGAGCCACGGAAGAATCATGAAAAGGCCGGCCTCGATTAGCATCGAGCCGAGCATGGTATTTCTTTTCCCGAAACGCGATGAGAAGAAATCTGCTGCAATGTAGGCCGTCGCATTTACTGCATAGGATGCACCGAAAAAGATTCCTATTATGGAGACGGGAGCATCAAATGCGTCGAATACCAACTGATTCAAGTTGTAATAACTCCCGTAGAATCCGTCGAGCATGCTTGTGCCGATTAGAAGAAGCAACACCGCAAAAGCGGATTCTCCAATGCACCAGGTTTCGCGTCTGAAGATCTTGGCTACGTCAAACCTTTCCTCCCCAGAGTTTTTGGAATGAGTCGTTTCCATCCTCTCAATGGGATACAGAAGGAAAAGCTGCAGGAGATAGAAAACGGAAACGCATACGTAGAGGGCACTCCAAGATACTTGGGCAATGAATGATCCAAGTACGATTGCCACTCCCGTCGCGATTGATTGCGCGGCAAGCAGCCGAGCGTTGATGGTGAGGAAGCGCTCTCCTTGACCGGCATTTCGGGCAATTTCATATAAAAGTGCTTGTTCGGATCCCGATTGAAGGGAGTAGGCGAGTGCCTCAACAAGGGAAAGCGCGACGAGAAAGGGGCCTGAGAGCAACAGCATGCCAGCCGTATGGAAGAAAAGAAGCAGAACGCCCACTTGAATCGAGAACTTCTTTCCAAAGAAATCGCCTACCAGCCCTGTTGGCAGCTCGAGGACGACCGTTGCAATGTTGTACAGGGCTTGATAAAGCGCGATTTCCGTGACAGACATTCCTTTATCCGCAAGGAAAAGTAGAAACACTCCCCGATTTAAAACAAATCCCGCGAGAACGAAAAAGGCGGAATAGATGTGCAGCTGCGCAGTGGCATTCTTATTCATTTGGCACTCCTAACGACTATTTTTGTCGGGGTGCTCGCCACTGATTCGAAGCCTGAAATGTTCATAGTCTCAATGAAGAGCTGATAAAGCTTTTGAACAGGGTATCGATAGAATAGGACATCCTGCGCTCTTTCTTCTCGACGAACTATTGCCAGCCGGTCGATTTCGAAACAAGAAACCGCATAATACACCCCAGCTTGATCTAGAGTTGCCGTATAGCTTTCTGCAACGGCAAATGCATCACGATCGCGACACATTTCAAAAATATCTTCAATGCTTCTACCATCTCGATGAATCATAAGGTAGGTTGCGAATTTAAAATGGTTTATCAAATCAAAATACGTATCGGCACGCGCGAGCACGTCAAGAATGTCGTAATTTTCATTCCTGACTGTGTACAGATGATTGAAATGAAGAGGTGACAGGCTGTTTGGGTCAATTCCGGCAGCAAGTAAATCTAAGTAATACTGAGATTCTTTTACGATGATATAATCCTCTTTATTCACCCCTTGAGCAACATCAGTAAGAGGCTCTGGGCTCATATAGGAAAAGTCAACGTTTGACATAAAACTGGTCGACGCGACTTCTTGAGCAAGGGCAAGGGTGTCGAGTACTTCGGAATATGTTTCTTCTGGAAAACCGATGATAAAATTGGTTTCGAATCTCATGCCAGAGGAAATGATGGATTTTACCGTAGGAATTACTTTTTTAAGATTCAAGTTTTTCCGGCAGATTCGCTGTATTCTTTGCGAGCCAGTTTCCAAGCCAACAAATACGGAGATACATCCGGTTGCCTTAAGTAGGCCAATGATCTCGGGAGTTATCGTATCGATTCGTCCCTCACAGTTGTATTTGAAATCATAATTCATTGCATATTTTTTGACTGCAAATTCAAAGAAGTACTTGTGCGATGCTAAAAAGTTATCATGGTTATAGTTAATTGAAGAAAGAGTGCCGGTTTTTGCCATGCAATCGTAGACACGCTGCGAGGTTTCGAGCAGTTTGTCGACATTAAGAAATCGCGCTTTCTGACCGAGAAGCACTCTGGATGAGCAATAGTAGCAATTAAACGGGCAACCTCTACCTGCCTCAATGTTGACCACGTTCATGCCGTATGAATTGGAGTAGTCGAGTTCCGGAAGGTTGTTAATGTCGTATTCAATCAACTCGCATAATCCAGAATCCCCGGTTTTAGAAATCGAATTTTTAGGTAAATCGCCCTGAGCGCCGCAAGCAATATATTCGAGTAGAAGCGGGAGGGTTTCTTCCCCATCAAAGATCGATAGAAAGTCAACCTCGGGACAATCCTGAAAAACCATTTCTCGAAGTGAAGTGATCTGGGGACCACCAAATATGATAACCGATTCGGGATGAGCCCGTTTAATAATCTTCGCTATCATGATGCCCCAGATATAAGAGGCGTTCATGATTGAAACACCAAAAACATGGGAGTCGATTGCTTTTATTTCGTCGGAGAACCACCGATAGATTTCTTTTGAAAAAGTCTTTTCTTCTTCGAGGAACTTACGCTGAAAGTCAATAACGTGAGTTGAAAATCCCGCTGCTTCAGAAACGGCCCTTAGATTCAAGATGGCCAGATTATCAACAAGGGTCTTCCTGTAGTGATTCACCGGATTGATCAGAGTGAAATCAACCTTCAACTTGAGCTCCTTTCTTTCGGGTGAATAGGAATCGCCTCCGTCACATTAAACGGAGGCGATTGTGTTATCAGGCCTTAGCAGCGGCGCTGTATAACCTGATCAACATCAATGCCGAAGTCCAGAAGTTCTTCAACAGTGATCTCGATGTCGGAAGCCGATTTATCGCTGGCCAGCTCGATTTCCTCTTTCTCCATTTTCGTCACCTCCTTTTCATGTATGAGTTAAAAACTAGTGGCTTTCTGGAAACAGCCAGGATCAATGCTAAACGATGATTTTAGATTCAACGTCGGGACCGGTTGTTTTTATGAATATGATGCCAATGCACGAACAAAAGCAGTTAGCCTTTTCAGCACTGTTGCGGCTTATGCAATCACATGAGTCCTAGGCCCTTTCGACACCACCTGTATTGCGAATCAGCACCGCTGCCTTCCCGACTGAATATTGCCGTCAGGCACCGCTATTAAATGCATCTCCAGGCACCCCGTTACACTCGTGCCGCCATGCGGTCGACTGAACGAGGAGGTTCCACATAGACGCGATCTGGGCCGACATGGGAGAGACCATCATGCGGCAGCTCTGCAGATGGAGCGCTAGCAATAAAAGGGCGCAGGGACCAGCGTCTGCCAGATGCCCGCACACGATAACGGCGGTGCTGTTACGCGATATTCAGCAGTGCTTAAGCTAGCAGATACTCAATCACACGCATGGCAGGGGTAACAGCACGGGTGTTCCTATAGTTTTGTCAACCGGGGAATGCCGTTCACGAGATCGAATCGCGAAATGCTGACGCCAGGCCTTTCGACCGGCGGACTCCAGCCTGTTCGGAGTGCTGTGCTTCGACTAGGTGGCTTAGGGCACCCTGTCCCGCATGATCGCGTAGGTGACCTTCAACCTCTTTCGCGTCAGCGCTTTGAGTGCCTTGCCGTGCGGTATGCCCCGTTCTCGGCGCCTGGCGTAGTGGTCGCCCCATCTTCCCTCTGTCCGAGCAAGGCAGTTGCACGAGAATATGAGCAGGTTCTTCAGCCTTTTGTTGCCTTGGCGCGATGCCGTCACCGAGGAGATCGAGGTCTCCGACTGGCGGTTGTGCGGCGCCAGGCCGCAGTACGACGCGAGCCTGTCGTGGCTTGACTCGTCATGTTTAATCTGTTTCGTTAACTGAAATGCGTAAATCTGGTTAATCAAAAAAGCAAAATCTGGTTAAATGAAAACGGTAAATTTAGTTAAACGCGCTGGTAATCAATGGTGAAAAATATGCCAAAAAAGTACTACACTCGAATTATCGAAAATGAGCTCGACCAGATGCTAGGGATATTCGGCGCCGTTCTCATCGAAGGACCGAAATGGTGTGGAAAGACGACCACGGCCGGGACCCGTGCGGCGTCCAGGCTCCTTCTCATGGACCCGTCGCGCAACTTCGAGAATCGCTTGCGTGCCGAGACGGACCCGGCGCTTGCCGTTGCAGGCGAGGTACCGCGGCTGATCGATGAATGGCAGGAGGTTCCGAAACTTTGGGACGCGGCGCGGTTTGAGTGCGACAACCGCGGCGGCGAGCCTGGACAGTTCATATTTACGGGGTCGGCGACGCCGCGAGACAATGAACGGCCGATGCACAGTGGCGCTGGAAGGTTCGCTAAATTGCGCATGGATACCATGACGCTTTTCGAACTTGGGAAATCTAGCGGTGCGGTTAAGCTGTCGGGCATTATTTCTGGCGAAAAGTTCAATGGCGCTTTCGGATCGTTGGACTCTGCCTCGATTGCCGAGTACATTGTCCGTGGCGGATGGCCCGCGGCGGTCGGTCGCGATGCGCTGGCTGCGTCGGCGATGGCGAAACGTTACATCGGCATAGTCGCCGAAGAAGATCTGTCTCGTGTTGATGGCTCTCGACGCGATCCCGAAAAGGTCAAAGCTGTCATCGAATCGCTTGCGCGTAATGAATCCACTTTGGCGACACTCAAGACGCTCGTAGCCGATCTTGGTGGAGAGGTGTCGAGACAAACGGCGGCATCGTATATATCTCTTCTCGCACGGGTTAGCTTCGTTCGCGATATTCCCGCGTGGAATCCAGCAATGAGATCTCCGGTGCACTTAAGAGAATCAAAGAAGCATCATCTTGCTGACCCGTCACTGGCGGCCGCTGCGCTCGGGGCGACTCCGGAGACTTTGCTGTTAGATTTCAAGACGCTTGGACTACTTTTCGAATCGCTGGCACTCCATGATTTGTGGGTTTATGCGCGAGCAAACGGAATGAATCTCTATCACTATCACGATTCTCGCGATCTAGAGGTCGATGCAGTCATTGCGGCTCCTGGTGGGATCTGGATCCCGGTCGAAGTCAAACTCAGCTCTGCTCAAATAGAAGAGGCGTCTGACAATCTTGTTGCTGTTGAGGAACGTATGGTTGCTGCTGGAAACACCCCGCCGGTTTCTAAAGTAGCGATTATTGGATTTGGCTCACAAGCCTATGTTACCGACTGCGGCGTCCAAGTTGTTCCCTTGGATGTTCTTGCGCCGTAATGCTGCGGGCGAAGTGAAATCGACGCCGCATTCTTTAGATTCGTTTTCTGAGATCTACACCGTGAAACTCAAAATCTCGCCGTCTTGATTTTCATTTGATTCGAAACGCCCGCGCAAAAGTCAAAGCGACTCGCGTGGGCGTTTCGTTTACCCGCCTCGCTTTTCATATCGCATTTCAAATCGCGTCAAAACAAAACGAGATTTTTTGAAAATCGATAGCGACCGAAGGTCGCGATCATAGGCGTGTGTACACGCCGCATGAAAATCGGATTGCCTTTCGAACCGTAATGCGATTCACGGTACCTTTCGACAATCCAACAACGCTACGAGTCTCACTAAAGACTATCCGCGTCATTGAAATGCCGAAAGCTGCCTCAACTTTTTCGCAAGCGTATCGAAAAACGATTCGACAAGTCGAATTTTTGCGTCGTGGGCGCCGCAAACCCGCTCCGCTCTCGCTACAGCGAATCTCTAACACTCAGCATCTTTCGCGTTAAAAATTCGCTTCCGTTCACGGTCTTCACGCAGTTGCAACGCCGCGAGGCCTCTCGCTTGGAATGAGGCCTCTCATTCCACGTCTACACTGCGTTTCGCCCAATCCCCGTTCCGGAGATTGCAAGATGTACGTAAATGGCCATAATTACATGCAAGCATGTACTATGGCCATTTACGATCTTGCTTTTCCCTCCTACGGGAAAAGAAAACAGGCAAAGCTGGGTTCCGTTTCGCGCGAAACGGTTTCGCAGCCGGGAAAAATTCGGCGCACCTTTCCGAATCTTGTTTCGGAGGCCACTCCGAAACTGAAGGGATGAAAATGAGACGAAGCGAGAAAGTCGAAGCGACGTTGACCCCTGGAGAAAAGGAAGCCCTTCAACGACTTTGCGACGAAGTCGGTTGCACGGAAGCTGAACTAATCCGCTCCGTTTTGATTAGCCGTTCGATTTCTCTCGACGATCTTGAGGCCGGAAAGAAAATCGAACGCGTAAAAAATAAAGCGCTGCAGAAGCAGGAGCGCAAACACACTCCAAAAAAATCTGGCGAGTGCGGTGAAGCCATCGCCGAGAAACGCGACGTTTCGTTTCATGTGATGCTTACCGCTTCAGAAAAAAAGGCGATCGAGCAGCGTGCGGAGGCTCTTGGCATTTCTGTAAGCGAACTGGTTCGCCGTAGCGCAATTTACGGAAAGATCGAATCATTCAATTTTGACATTGCGGAAGTTGAAAAACTCCATCATGAGTTATTGAAGGAAGGAACGAACCTCAATCAGCTGATGTACTTCGTGAATGCCCAGGGGCTTCCCGCGTACAACGAGAAAGCTGTTTTCCGCACACTCGAAAAGGTTTACCAAAATGCTCGAAAGGTCGATCGGTTTATCGAGGAACTTGAAAAGCGTTATCACGTTGACTATGTTCCCCACGACTATCTGGCAGATGAACCAGACAACAGAAATCTCTAAGTCGGAACGCAGCTGGGCCAGTTTTGCAATTGAGTGCAATTACTCGTTTAGCTATTTCTGATATTTCATAAAACGGCTTTCGGAAAATGGAAGGAAACTTAAGCATCCACCTTTTAGCAAAATAGAAATCTTATTTCCATTGGCTCCACCATAGCCTTTCTTAAGCTTAAGAGTATCCGTGGAGTCAATCTATTTAGATATCCGTTCTCTTGATTCCTAAATACTTCTTACGAAGATACCATGCCTGTTCCTCAGTAATCGAACGCTCAATCTCAGCGCTGCTAATTTCACTTTGTAGTAGGCAATAGTCACAGTCAAATTCCAAATACCCTATGTTAGCTTTCGCTTTTTCTTCTCCTTCGAGGTAGGCGGCAATCGCATCTTTAAGGCAAGGATTAAGAGTTTTTTCAAACGACATTATCGACCTCCAATGGTCTAAACCTTATCCACGATTCGTCTGTGGCATCGCTTTGAAACTCCCCATAGTTGAAACAAGGGGTTTTACAACGGTTTCGATAAGATCGGCTGTTACAGAATCCTGAAAGAAAGGGTCGAACCGAAGTGTCTGGCCGGACGCCAATTGTCCGGGAACTGCTTCTGGTTCGACCCTCTTTTACTTTACTTCCATGGCCATGCAGCGGTCTAGTACTCCTTAACGGGATGCTCCTCGCCGAATCCACCGTCGATGCCGAAGCGGCACAGTCTGTCGATTGCTCGAAGGTGCTCGTCAATGGCAGCTGCAATTTGGGTGTCGACCTCGCTGTCATAGTCGTTGAGGCTGCGAACTGCCTCGTCGGCGGCCATGAAGGCCTTGACGGCCTGTGCGAGCTGGTTCTTAAAAGCATCAACCTTCTCAACTGCGGCAGCTCGGTCTGCCATCTCGCGTTCGAGTCGTTGAACGATTTCCTGTGTGTCGCTCATGCTATTCCTTTCCCTCGGGTGTTTTACCTAAAATATCGCCCCGTGCGGACACGATTCTCGCTCACGACACGGCGGTAGCAGATATCACAAATTCGCAGGTAGAAGGCTCAACAGGATTCGATTTGCGGGGCGATTGAACCTAGGGTGGTGTGGATGTTCGCGACACCCCTTTTCCGTGTCTTAAAACGCATCTGGTGAGGTCGATTTTTCGGCCTTGACCTGCATGGCGGCGCTTTGTGGTGCTTTGGGTGTGCCCTTAAGCAGTGCTTGCATCTATCAGCGCGTGAAACATTTCGACGGTAATTCGTGAAACAAATTGCGGAACTATCGCTTCAACGGGCGCTGCCGCCGCTCAACGCGAGCGGTCAGCTTGGCACCGCAAACGGCTACTCGCCCTTCATGGCCATACACATGGCGTCGGCCATTGAGTAGCGGGTACCGTCATCTTCCATCAGCGCTTCGTTGAATGCTTCGATGTCCACCATGTCCTCGACTTTCTCAAGCGCAGCCCTTCTCACGAACTCGGAAAAGGACATATTTGAGGTGCCCGCATGAGCCTGGATCAAAGCCATTTCGCTCTCATCGAATACGACCGCAATTTCGCATATCGCCATGACTGCTCCAATCAATGCCGAAACCAGGTTTTACTGGTACACATCTTATTGTTCAGATTAAACAGTCTCAAAAGGTATGCCCGCCTCAATTCAGAGACGGCATCTGGTCGCTGAAGAAGTTCATTTCCTTCGCTAAGGAAAAGGCAATCGCCTAGATCGGAGTTTCAAATGACCAACGATGATGGCCACCTCCTGCTGGATGCGATCGAGATCGAGCGGCAGCGCAACCGGATGATACGTCAGACGATGGGATTTCGACATGCAGTTGTTGATGCGCAGTCCCGATGATGCCTATGACTACTGCGACTATTTTGCCACGGTTCGTCGGGGCGCCACTGTTCTCGATTTGTGGGCTGAGATTTAAAACATCTCGCCTGTTTCAATGCGTTTTTTGGGTTTATAGCTGTTCGCTTTTTCGGCTGTGTCGCAGTTCACTAGTTCATTCATTACGTTCTTCATATCGTCTGTAAATCAGTTATGCCGCGGTTACACAGCTTTGTTGTTGCGTTTTGTCGTAATTCAGCAATGACATAGCCGGAGCTCGCCCGCAAGTGTCGTACGCTGCCGTACAAAACTGCGTTTCGGCCATCCGCGTACTGCCAAGGCTCTGCCCTAGTACCCGGCGCCTGCGGCGGTTGTTCATATCTGAACTGCGACACAGCCGAACAAAGCAATTACGACACTATGTAACTGTGTAATTACCGAACTACGTGATAACGACAAAACTGAAAAACGTAACCGTTGAATTGCAGAACAATGAGCTAACGCCGCGAGTGCCGGGTACTAGGGCAGAGCCCTAGCGTGCGCCGCTTGCGGCGGTACGCTGCCGGTCATTTTGTACGGCAGCGTACGACTCTTGCGGACAGATTTCAGGACCGAATAGCCCGATGTTCAATAGTTCTGTTATTACGTAGTTACATAGTGCGACTATTCCGCTTTGTCGTTATTGCGTTATGTCGCATTGTCGATATTACGTAGTTCGGTTTTTCACTTTTTACGCCGTTCACTTATTCATTTGTTACATAGTGCCGCTATTCCGTGGCGTCACTTTTATGCCCACCGCGTGCGTATTCGACGGTGTGGGCGGCGTCTCCGAACACCTCGACTGCTGCCGCCACGAATTGCGGTGCGGTGCGCCTCGGGATATAGAAAGTTTTGTTGCCGAACACGATTGCGATCCAGGCGTTACGGTAGATGAATTGATATGCCGCCTCTCTTGAGCGCTTGCCGCAGTATTCCTCTGCAATCTCGTCGATCTGCCAGAGGTGGCCGAAGCCGACGATATATTCGGCGATGTACGCGCTCGTCTTGATTCGCACGCGCCGCGGGCGGCGGTACGGAGCATAGTTGCTTTTTCCGGGGTCCGCTTTAACGGGCACGGAATAGACCTCGGCTCGAGCCTTTTCAGCGACCACGCGCCGTGCATCATCGAGGCTATAACGCTTGCACAGGCGCTCGCCGTCGTCGGTCGAGCACTTCAGGGTAATTGACTTGATATGCGGCGCCAGATACTTGTACGTCCATGCTCGCGACGCGCCGAACTCCCACCGCAGATCTTCAATACTCAAGAACTCATCCATCTTCTGACCTCGATTTTCTGCCGATAAACGAGAAATCCCGCAAGAGACGCATACTTGTACCCCCATCGTAAATGTGTGTACAAGTCTGCCGCCGACCCGGGCGGTTCGGCGCTTGCCAGGGCTCCGCCCTTGGACCGGGGGAGGACGCTCGCGCTCCTTGTTATTACGATAACGGACAAGGGAGAAAAGGCGCCAGATTCCAAATTATTACGATAAAAGACGCGGGTACGGTGGCGTGCGCGGCGGTGCCTGCGGGAGATTATTACGATAACGGACACGGATGATTTATCGACCCAGCACCGGGTGTTCCCCTCGAAGATGCGACCGCCGTGGCGGCACCATCCAAAATCGCGACATTGGGATGGTGCAAACTGACCCTTAAGAGTCAGTTTGCACGCCAGCTTCGTTCAACGTCAGACATTGGGAATGTCAGACATTGAACCCGCGGCAAAGCCGCAGCTTGGGCCGCATGCGGCCTGAAATCGCTCGCGAAGCTCGCTTGATCGTGCGCGAATGTCTGACAGGGCTGTCAGACATTGTCGGACAATTCAAATGTCCGACAATGCGCACGGGATCTCACCCATGGTCGATAGAATTGACCGCCCGGGCACGTACTCCCGGGCGGTCAATTCATGTGCTCATTCGCGATTCTGTTGGGTTTTGGAGCACCGGCATGTTCTCGGCGGCTGGACTAGCCGTACAGCTTGAGTTCATGGGGCTCCATGTGGTCGTCTCCCAACACGACATCCCTGATGTAGTCCTGCGGCAGCAGCTCGACAGGCAAAATTGTCGCCAGGAAGTCGTCGAACCACGCCCGTGGCGTCTGGTCGGGCGCATACATGACCTTGGTCGCGCCGTCGGGCAGGGTGATGGTGAGCCGCACCGCTCCGTTGCGTCGATACGCCCTCGACCATTCCTCGTCCGTGTCCCCGTAACCCTTGCGGTCCGCGGTCGTCCTCCACACGGTCCCCAGCTCGTCGAATGACCGCGGGTGCTCGCCGAGGTCGACCCAGTGCATCTGGGACCTCTTGAGCCTCGCCGCGTTATAGGCAGGTTTCCACTCGTCAGGCAGGTACACCCTCTCGAAGACCTCGCGGGACAGCTCGCGGAACTTAACTTCATCCGCCCGCGACCGGCGCGGGTCGCTGCCCAACTCGGCCGCCTCGGCGGCCGCGGCCTCGAGCCAATCCATCGCCTCCCGGCTGCCCGCGAGAATATCCGCCGCGCCGACGACTCGGGTGCGCCTCTCGACCGTGCCGTTCACCGCCAAGTCGCGCAGCTCCTTGCGGGACCAGATGAAGCCGCCGCCGGGCCCGAGGCCGACCTTATCGGACCAATCGCCCGACACATAGATGTGCCGGATATGCTTGCAGTGTGACAGCACGAACGGGCGCGTACACTGCAGGGCCCGGCAGACCTGCTTGGTGGTCACGTCGAATTCGCTTTTGACGGCGTCGCCCAGCTCGTCGATGCCCTCCGGCGGCGTGATCAGCCCCGGGTCGTTCTCATTTGTCCTCGGCTCGCACCTGCCCATGGCAATCGCCTCCTAATTATGTTAGTGATTTGGCTAACACTTTTATACCCGTTTGCAGTGGGGCCATCGGCAAGGGAATCGCGAAAGGGGCCCACCATTGAATAAAGCAGACGCCTTGCCCGGCGCCCTGTTTAATCGCGCTTACGTTAGCTATATCACTAACATAAGCGCGATATAGCCCATTTCGCTCCCACGGAAAGGCGCGCCGTGAGGCTATGCCGACCTGAGGATTCTCTCAGCCTTCTCGAGCGCAGCCGAGCGCAGGAACTCCGACTTCCGCATCCCGCACGCGGTGGCCGCCCTCTCGATGAGATCGGCGCCCGTTTTCGGGCACTTGAAAGACAGATTGGCGTTGGCCTCTCCCTCGGAGAGCCTTGGGCGGCCGACGCGGAGGTTTGCCAGGGCCCCCGTCCAAGAGCCGGATTCATATTCCGCGCACTCGCGCTCGATGTCCTCGTCCGTGATCACGGTGCCGTTTGCAAGCCTGAACTCCATCAGTAACCTCTCCTTCTCGCGCTCTCGATCTCCTTCAGCGTCTTCTTGCTCGGCGGCGTCATGGCGTGATAGATAAGCCATACGCCGTCAGCCAGGAGGACTCCGACCATCTCGATATACCGGCCATGTGGGTCGTAGCCTGTCCGCATCTCCTGTTCCCCGGGTACACGAACGGCCGCGAAGCGGTAGTTCTCCCATGCCGCCTCGACATCTCCGGCATCCAACTCGGGGTGTCGCTCGTGAACCCTTCGGTGTATCTGAACCATTGGCCTCCAATCGTACGAGAATATTCTACTACTATTTGGTAGTAGAATATTCGACGCATCAACTTATAAGGCCTATTCGCCAACCGTTCGTTCCAAAACGTATGCTGAACGGCACTTGCAAATCGAGCGGTCGAGACCGTGCAAATCGAGTGTCAAAACCTAGTGCCAAAACCATCCTGTCAAACCTCATGGGAAAATCAAACTACGAGGCAGGAGGCTAAAAAATGACGCGATACGGCTACGCACGCGTAAGTACAAAGGAACAGAAATTAGATCGCCAAATCGAAGCGCTGGTCAATGCCGGCGTACCCTATGGCCATATCTATAAGGACAAAGAAACTGGCGGTCGTGATGGTGACCGCACGCAGCAGAAAAAGTTGTTCAAAAAAATGAAGCGTGGCGATGAAGTAGTCGTCGAGTCTTGGGAGCGTCTATCCAGATCGACCAGGCAGCTGCTCAACTACGACCTGATGTTCCGAAACCTCGGAGTCAAACTGACTTCCTTGAAACAACCCGTTGATCTGGATACCGCGTTCGGCCGTTTCGTCTTAGGAACCCACGCCTGCACAGCCGAACTTGAGCGCGACCTGATCAGGCAGCGTCAAGCTGAGGGAATCGCGATCAAGAGAAGTCATGGCGGCAACGTCGGCGGTCGTCCGCGCGTCGCAGACGTCAAGGTCGATGCGGCCGTGAAGCTCTACCTCGCCTGCGAGACGCCTATCACTGACATCTGCGCCGCCACGGGCATCTCGAAATCGACGTTGTACCGCGTGCTCCGTGAACGCGGATTGGTGGGCGTCAGGAAATGAGCCCGTCCATCGTTTCGCGATCTGTCAATAAGCTCGAGTGCAGCGGCGTTACTATATAAGAGTGCGGTATTTCTCCAACTGAAACCCTGCGTGAACGCATGACCTGAGACGCCTTTTTAGAACTCACCGATCGCAGGATGACTACAAATCAACAGCGGCCGTGCATTGTCCCCAGCCGTATGGCATGGCGAAGCCATGCCCTTTGTTGATTGGAGTGCCGCACGATGACAGACAACCCAAACGAGAGAAAAATCAGCGAGACGCCCGGCGTGAAGGCCGTCCTCGATGAGGCTGCCGAGCGGATCGAGGCGACATGGCGGGAGAAGCTGCTGCGCGAGACTGCCGACCTCAGGACCGAGAACGCACTGCTCATGGCCCAGGTGGATGAATTCAGCCGCAAGCTCGCCGAGGCGACGGATCGGAATGAAAAGATTGAGGCCGACTGCAATGAGCGGATTGCCTTTATAGAGGAGAAGTTCGAACTCGATACCGCGAACCTCGAACTCGAGAACAACGAGCTCCACGCCGCGAGCGTCAGATATCTCGCTGATGCCCGGGAGCTCGACAGACAGGTCGTCCAACTCCATGCCGAGGCCGTGGCCATGGTCGATGAGATCGAGCGCCTGCGCAGCGAGCGTGACGCCGCATCGAAAACCCAGTCCGAGCTGAACGACGCACTCCTGGCCCAGCGCAACCTGATGGCCGAGGTCGCCGCCCTCAAGGACCGCCTCGCCGCCTCCGAGCAGCGGGCGGCCGTGGCCGAGGCCAAAGTCGAGGTCATGACCCAGAGGGGCGAGTAGGATGTCCACCTCGAAGATGTCGCATCGTACAGCCGTTGCTGTTGGGCTGATCGTCCTTCTTGCCGTAGCGATTGTCTGGACAGTCGTTGACGGCGCTGGAGCCGACTCGACCACTATCGGCGCCGTTCTGGCGCACCAAGATACCGCGTGGGTATCGGTCGGCGTAATTGCCGTTATTGTTGTCGCTGTGCTTGAACTGGTGGGTTGACGGCATACGTGATCAACGAACAAAAGCAATAGATCAGTCAAGTATTCGGTTTGGAGTAAATCATGAAAAGGCGTGTTAGCAAAAACGCCATCAGCCTGGCTCGAACTCTCGGCGTCGCCGGTCTTTTGGCGGTTGCCTTGGTTATGACCCCTGGGTGCAGCCAGGCAGACGATCACCAGACGGCAGTTCAGGTCGCCAATTCTGACAACGCGCAGGAAGAGGGCGCGGTTTACGGCAAGATGGAGTACTCAATCACCGGCGTCGAGGTGCATGATTCCTCGATTAGCGATAGCGGGAAGGTCGCTGTTGTCCGCTGGCACGCCATCAACAATCAATCAGCAGATTCATTCGCCAACGGTTGCTACATCACGGCCTATCAGAATAAGCAGATACTTTCTTCCGGTTTTGCCGACGATTTGCAGGAAAGCGCCTCTTTGCAAGGGCTTGCGCCGGGAGGCGAATGCGACGGTGTGTCGACTTTCGAACTCAATGACATGTCCCCCCATCGAAGTGAAGACCGACGGATATGGGACTGAATGGAACTCTCTTGACCAGACCTTTGAATTGGAATAGGCCTCATGCATAGCCTCTAATTTTCTAGAAACCCCCTAGAGCATTTCTAGGGGGTTTCTAGAACTGAGAACCGGGCGCAGCACTTTCAATCGGCACGATGTCTCGATAGACCAGACGGTGCCTGTCGTCACGCCACTCGTCACCGTGGTAGTGCCCGAAGAACCAAGCGCGGTAGTCGAGCCGCCCATCGAGCTCGCCCAGGAAGGTTTGCAGCTGATCCCCACGGTACTCACGTCCGCGCTCCCGGCACAGCTCTCTGGCCAGGGCAGCAGGAGCCTCATGCGTCACCACGTAATCGGCCCTCCAGCCTACGCGGTTGAGCGAGGCGCGGCAGTGGTCCATCTCCTCCTCGCTCGGCATCTCCTCGGGCCACCAGCTCCTCCCCTCCTTGCGATACTGCCTGTCGTTGCTCGCGGCGCCGCCCATGGCAAGGACCGTGGTTCCCGCGATGTCGAATACCCCTCCGCGCATGAGGTGCAGCACGTGCGGTCGTACCTCATGAACGAGACCGCCGCTCCACTCCCGCACCGGCAGTTCTGCCAGGGCGTGGTGGTTCTCATGGTTGCCGTCTACGAAACACGTGGTCCAGGGCTTCGACTCGAACCAGTCGAGCCAATACCTCTCAGCATTCGAGCCGTCCCAGACAAAGCCGAAGTCGCCCGCCACGATCACCACGTCATCGCGCGTCAGCGTGCGCCCCGGCGGCCAAGATTTGAAGGCGAATCTGCTGGCCCCATACTCGGCCCTGCCGTGGACATCGCCTGTCACATAGACCGTCATCAGTACGCGCCCCACGGCAGGAGTTTGTCCCCGAGCCTCACGATCCGGTCATACAGCACCGTGTGCCGTTCGTCCGGATTGCCGTCTCGGTGAAAATGTCCGTAATACCAGCGCTTGTAGTCCAGGCGGTCCTCGAGCTCGTCGAGGAATCCGGTCAGCCGGTCCACATCAGGGCGTTCCCAGCCTGGGTCCGGGTAGAGCGTCGGCGAGATCATGCGCGTGGCGCAGGTATGGGTGATGACGCAGTCGACCTTCCAGCCGACCTCGTCGAGCCTTGCCCGCGCGGTATCGAAATCGCGCTTGTCCGGGAGCTCCTGAGGCCACCAGCTGGAATACGGCACGCGGTATTCCCTGTCCACGCTCGTGGCACCGCCCATGGTGAAGATTGTCGAGCCGTCGAGCTCGAAGACCTCCCCGCGCATGAGGCGGCGGATAGACGAAGTATCCGACAGGCGCTGCGTCAGCCCGCCGTGCCACGGCTCCATGGGGCGCTCCTCCCAGTGGTCGAAGCGCTCGTGGTTGCCGTCGACGAACAGTACCGTGTAGGGGCGCGACTCCAGCCAGGCGATGTCGGCGCATTCCTCGGCAGAGAAATCCCACGGAAAGCCAAAGTCGCCGGCGACGATGAGGTAGTCATTGCTGGTAAGGCTATCGCCAAGCTCCCAGTCGCGGAGCTTTTGCATGTCGAGCCCACCGTGGATGTCGCCCGTCACATAGACCGTCATCGAATCACCTCTTCCCCTTGTACGCCGCCAGCTCGCGCTCGACCTGCCTGTCGCCGGTCTCGTTGACCCACCAGGGCCATTTCACCCGGCCGCACGGCTCGTCGACTCCGGCGAACCATTCCCTCAGCTCGTCGAGGCTCACCGGGGAGTGCCCGTTGGCATCGCAACCGACGTCGTAGCGCAGAAGGCCCTGCTTGCGGTTGAACTCGTTGTACGCGCCGCCGCTGCTGTGGATGTGCCCGTGGAGGTGCCACGATCCATGGCTCATGCCCTGCCAGTCGGCCATGGGGTAATGGCACAGGACGATCTTCTGCCCGTCGATCTTGAGCACGCAGATCGGCGGCTCCACGGTGAAAGCGCCAGCGACCGCCGGCTGGGTCCAGTCCTTGTCGTGGTTTCCCGGGACGAGGTGAATGCGTCTGCAGGCGATCCGCTTGCGCAGCCCATAGGCGTCCTGGGCGGTCATCTTGAATGAGAAATCCCCCAGAATGTAGAGTTCGTCGTCCACGGCAACCTTGCCGTTGATGCTGTCGACGATGGCATCGTTCATCTGCCAAATCGTCTCCCACGGGCGGTCGGTGAACTTCAGCACGTTCTCATGCCCGAAGTGGGTGTCGCTGGTAAACCAGATCATATTTATTGTCTCCTTTTGTCGCTAAAAAACGTTCTCCTTCGAGGTCAGGAGACGTATTTTGAGCGACATGAGGTGCATATCCCTCATGTTCCAAGCTCCAATCTGCCGGATTTGCCCAACTAAAAGTTTACGCCCACGCGCGAACAGGATTTGATTTTTGAAATATGGACGAATTCCTCGTCAGGAGGGTAAAATGATGCCGACGGCAGCCCAAGTTGTGGTGAGCTGGGCAGAGCCGTTGCTTAGTAGAGTTAGGTCATCGTCTTAGCGACGGTGGCCTTTCTTTTTGGGCTTCGAACCCTGCTTGAGTGCCTTGGAAAGGCCGACAAGGGCCGTGAGGAGCGAGACCATAGCGGTCAGGAGCTTCACGAGCTCGGTGAAATCGGTCATGGGCATCACCTCCCATCAAATGGAGGGCTCTGCCCGGCACGAGGGCTGCCGACAGCAAGGACGATTCTATCAGAGCGGCTGACTCCCGCCCGATATTACCATCCCACCGCGCCTGTGCAAAAAAGAGGGCCGCCAAACAGCGACCCTCCAGCGAAAGTGC
>CALGZX010000009.1 GCA_937934165.1 uncultured Collinsella sp. | reverse complement strand
GACGCGCTCGATGCGAACGACAATATCCTCATGTCGGGCACGAAGGCCGGCGATTGCTCGGTCGCGGGCTTCAAAAGCGCGCTCGAAAGTGGGGCGATCGCCTACGGCGGCAAGTACAGCGCGCCCGACTACGAGCGAATATCGGCCTCGGGCTGCACGCTCGCCATCGAGAACACCATGATCAACCACACGCCCGATGTGAAGGAAAAGCTGCAGAAGCTCGGGCTCGTAGTGCTCACCGAACAGTCGTCGAGCGAGCCCGAAGCACTCGGGCGCGTCGAGTGGATTAAGCTTTTCGGCGTCCTGTTCGACAAGGAAGACGAGGCCGCGCACCTGTTCAACGAGCAGAAGGCCCGCGTCGAGCAAACGTCGGGGCTCGCGTCGTCAGGTAAAACCGTGGCGTATTTCTACATAAACTCGAACGGGGCCGCCGTCACGCGGCGGGCGGGCGACTACGTGGCGCAGATGATCGAGCTTGCAGGCGGCAACTACGCGCTCGATGACGCGCAGACGGCGTCGACGTCAGGTTCGTCAGTAACGCTCGAAATGGAGCGCTTCTACGCGACGGCGAAGGATGCCGACATCATCGTCTACAACGGCACCATCGACGAATCGGTTGCCACCTTGAACGACTTCGTAGGCAAAAACGCGCTATTGTCGCAGTTCAAAGCCGTGAAGAACGGCAACGTCTGGGTCACATGCGCCGACATGTACCAGCAGATGACTTCTACCGCCGACATTATCGACGAGCTGCACGGGGCGTTCACTGGCGATGACGCGAGCGACTTCCATTATCTGAGGAAGCTCGGCTAGCACCATGAGAAGCCGACTTTCCATGGCATACGACGAATCGGGGCGCGCCGCGCGGTGTCGCGTCGTGACGGCGCTGCTCGCTGTTGCCCTCATCGTGCTCGTCGGGGCCAACCTGTGCATCGGGAGCGTGCTCGTGCCCGCAGACCACATCCCCGGCATCCTTTCGGGCGGCGCGGCCAATTCCATGGAAAGCCAGGTCATCTGGGAGATTCGCCTGCCGCGCATGCTTTCAGCCGTGCTTCTCGGCGGGGCACTTTCGCTCTCCGGGTTCCTGCTGCAGACGTTTTTCAACAACCCCATCGCCGACCCGTTCATCTTGGGCGTCTCCTCGGGCGCAAAGTTCGTCGTCGCACTTACGATGATCGTACTTCTGGGCGCGAACCAGGCCATGTCCTCGCCGGCCATGGTGGCCGCAGCGTTTCTGGGCTCGCTTATCACCATCGGCTTCGTGCTCCTCATCGCACGGCGCATAAGTTCCATGGCCATGCTCATCGTGGCGGGCGTCATGGTAGGATACATCTGCTCGGCGGCGACGAACTTCCTCATCGCCTTCGCCGACGACCAGTCCATCGTGAACCTGCACAACTGGTCTTTGGGTAGTTTCTCGGGTTCGAGCTGGGACGACGTCGCGGTCATCGCGGTCGTGGTGATCGCCATGAGCGCATGCGTATTCGCGATATCGAAGCCCCTTTCCGCCTTCCAGCTGGGAGAAGCCTACGCGAAAAGCGTCGGCGTGAACGTCGCACGCTTCCGTGTGGTGCTCGTCCTTCTAGCGAGCATGCTCTCCGCCTGCGTGACCGCGTTCGCTGGTCCGGTGTCGTTCGTAGGCATCGCGGTTCCGCATCTCGTTAAGTCGGCGCTGAAGTCGTCGAAGCCCATCCGCGTGATTCCTGCGTGCTTCTTGGGAGGCGCCATCTTCTGCGCGGGCTGCGATTTGATCGCGCGCACACTGTTCTCTCCCGTCGAGCTTTCCATCAGCGCCGTCACCGCCATCTTCGGCGCGCCGGTGGTTATCGCGCTCATGTTGAAGAAGCGGGTGAGGTAGATGGGGGAATTCGTGCCGCGGCCCAAAACGCTCGGAGGGGACATTCCATGCTTAGACAGTCCTGAGCTCGCACGAAAGCGCCAGAAGTCACTTTCGGCTCGTGCGGAACTGCGCGCGGAACGCCTCCTCCGAGCGGAGCCGAACCTCGAAACCCCGGTCGAAACGCAGGCTGACGGAGCGCCGCTTTTCCGCATAAGCGACCTGTCGGCGGGCTACGACAAGAAGGTCGTAGTCGAAGGCGTCGATCTGGAGGTTCGCGCGGGCGACGTCGTGGCGCTCATCGGACCGAACGGCTCGGGCAAGTCGACCATCTTGAAAACCATCACGCGCCATCTGGCGCCGCTTGCCGGCGCGGTCGAGCTCGACGGGCGGGAGATTTCCCGATGGAAGACGGCGGAGTTCGCAAGGAACCTTGCCGTTATGCTGACGGATCGCCCCCGGACCGAGCTCCTCACCTGCCGCGATATCGTAGAGGCGGGAAGGCATCCCTACACCGGGCGAATGGGCACGCTCTCGCCCGACGACCATAGTCGGGTCGACGAGGCCATGAAAACCGCACATGTGGAAGAGCTCGCCGAGCGCGACTTCATGCAGATAAGCGACGGGCAACGCCAGCGCGTCATGCTCGCACGCGCCATCGCGCAGGATCCGCGCGTGCTCGTGCTCGACGAGCCCACGTCGTATCTCGATATCCGCTATCAGATCGACCTGCTGCGAATACTTCGCCACCTTGCGAAATCGCGGAATGTGGCTGTCATCATGTCCATCCACGAACTCGAGCTCGCGCAGAAAAGCGCCGACAAGGTGATTTGCGTGAAGGACGTGCGGGTCTTCTGCGCCGGCGCACCCGAGGACATATTCACGCGCGAGACGATTGGCGAGCTCTACGGCCTTCGACATGGCACCTTCAACGAGCGCTTCGGCAGCGTGGAAATTGGGCGCCCGCACGGCGATGCGCACACGTTCGTCATCGCCGGCGCAGGTACGGGGTCGGCTGTGTTTCGCCAGCTCATCCGGCAGGGCAAGGCGTTCTACGCAGGCGTTCTGCACGAAGGGGACATCGACTGCGAGCTCGCGCGCGACCTGGCGACGGAATGCGTGGCCGAGCGCGCCTTCGAGCCGATCGGGGATAAAACCATAGCCCGCGCCAAAGAGCTCCTCGTCCACTGCGCGTGCCTTATCGTGTGCCCCGCCGCCTTCGGCACCATAAACGCCCGCAACGCAGAGCTCGTCGAGTTTGCACGCTCGCATGGTATCGAGGTCATGCGAGCGTGCGAAGGCGCATCGGAGGATTCCCATTTGGAGTGGGAAGAATAAACTGGACTTTCTTTTAAGGATCCTCAGGCTACCGCTCCTACGCCGGCGAGGTCTACAAGGCACCGGAGAACCTCGTGAACAGGAATTTCCACGCCGACGAGCCCAACTAGGCCTAATCCAAGCGAGATTCCAGACTCGACAGACCGTTGAGAGTCAGGTCGTTGGCGACCTCAGAGACACGCTCGATAGGAACCGAGCCGTCAGACAGTGCCCACGTGCGATAGATACCGATAATACCCGACAGCAAAAACGCCAGATAATAGTCGAACATCTCGTCCTTGAGACCTTGGGGCAGCAGATCGCGCTCGGCAATCTCATGTTCGAGCGGCGCACGAAGACGAGCCATGAAATCATCGAGCGGAATATTCTCGATCAGCTGACGATTGAGCACTAAGTTGTTGCACAGTGCCTCGTTAACGGTTTTAAAGAAGGTCGCCGCCGCGCCAAGAGCGCGCTCGTTGGTGTCACCGTCCATAGAAGCAAGCGTTTTCTCGACCGAGTCGACAATCATCTCCACCACATCGACGGCAATGGCATCGAGCAGGCCGTCAACCGTACCAAAGTGTACGTAAAAGGTCTTGCGGTCGACATTGGCCTCGCGCGCGATGGCACTCACCGTAATGTCTGCCAGCGGCTTTTCCATGAGCAGGCGCTCGAAAGCCGAAAGGATGGCATTACGGCTGCGAACGATGCGACGATCAAGACGCGGTTTGCTGGTTGCCATGGGCGTGTCCCTTCGATATGCGAGCATTCATCAACAGATGAGAGATAATCTACGTAAGAGGATTATCCCCCATACAGCACAAATATGCCTCGCATCATGAAGAACGCACGACTGCCCTACTGCGACTTAGGGTGCTTCTTCTTATTGAGTGCCGACGGAGAAACGCGAATACCGTCTCCTGTCTGACGCACATAGGCCTTATGAGCCGGCTTTGCGGTCCCAGAAGCCTTCTGAGCGTGCTTCTTGGGATCAACGGTTACAGCATTCGTGGGGTGCGGCTTAGTGGGCGCAGAGGGCGTCTGAGGCGTGCGGCCGAGCTTGCGCATCACGCGATCCCAGCGCGCATGGATGCTCTCGTTGTGGGCGCTCTTAAGTCCCAGCAGGGGCGCAGCCAAAATGGTAGGCGCAATAAACGTAATGAGACGCCACAGCAGATAGCCGGCGGTCGAAGCCGAACCGAAGAAATGACCCAAGAACAATGCAAAGCCGCCCTCAGCGCCACCAGTTCCACCGGGCAAGGGAACCGCAGAGCTTAACAGCTGGACAAAGGCGCTCGCGGCCATGACCGAGAAAAAGTCGACCTCGTGGTGGCCAAAGGCAAGCATCAGGAAATACGGAACCAGATAGAAAAACGCGAGCTGCAGCATGGTGATAAACACGGTGAGCAGCATGGAAGAAAAATGTCCGGCCGAAAGCTTGAACTTCTCGGAGAAGGAGTAGATCTCGCCATCGACAAACGTGCGCCAACTCTCGATCTTAGTGGCCGAGACACCAATGCGCTCAAGCCAATTGATGATGCAATGGGCGACGCGCGTGACGGTCTTAGGCATGAGCGCGACGGCGAAGATGCCCAGCAAGATGCAGCAGTGCCCACCAAAGCTAAAGACGCACAGCAACGTCATGTCGCCATAGCGCTCGGCAAAAAAGGGCATGCGAGCAAGCAGTAGGATAGCGCCCCAGGCAACGAGGCCAAACTGGTACACGATAAAGCGCGTGAACTGCGTGGCGCCAGCCTCGCCCACGTTTTGGCCGGCCTTGGTCAGGCGATAGATCTGAGCCGGGGTGGAGCCCATCATCATGGGCGTCAGGTTGCCAAAGAAGATGCCACTCGCCTCGACCGAGATCAGGTCGCGGATGCCGACGGGCGAATTGGGATCGAGCCAGACGGCGATCGCATAGGCCACAATGCCAAAGAACAGGTACATGAACATGCAAAGACACGCGACAACGAGCCAAGACGCCTGGACGCTCGACATAGCGGCCCAGAACTGCCCCATCTGCCCGGTTACCACCAGATAGACGATATAACCTACCAGCACGACGCCGATAAAGATGGCGCCGCGGCGTGCGCTCTTATTGTCATCTCCGCCCGAGGCCTCAACCTCGACCTGGGGCTTAGACGTATGCTGAGAGGACTCCGTCATGAGACTCCTTCTAACAGTCAAAATATTTTGGATATTGTACCCGTAAGGGCCATAGGCAGAACGCAAAGCTCTGGTTCAAACGGGAATTGCAGACGGTTGTTTGAAAGTAAAAAACCCGGCCTTCCATAGGAAGTCCGGGTATCAGATGCATGGTAGCCCGTACCAGATTCGAACTGGTGATCTCCGCCTTGAGAGGGCGGCGTCC
>CALGZX010000008.1 GCA_937934165.1 uncultured Collinsella sp. | reverse complement strand
CGCCAGCGAGGCATCGGCAATCCAGGCCATACCGCCCTGGAACACGGGCTTTTCGATGCCGAGCAGATCGCAGAGAGGAGTCTTGAGCATCTCTACTTCTCCAATGCCGCCTCGACCGTATCGGCGAACTCGCCGACCGTCTTGGGGTTCTCCTCGGTATCAAGCTGGATGCCAAACTCGTCCTCAACGGCGACGAGAATCTCGACGGTACCCAGGCTGTCGAGGCCAATCTCCTCGAGCGTGGACTCGGGCTTCATCTCGACGTCGTCAAGGCCAGCGGTCTCGCGGATAACGTCGCAAACGCGCTCGAAGGTCTTCTGATCTGCCATGGTAGTTCTCCTTTGTTTGTGCCCTAGGGGCGTTTTCATTTCCTATGTGCGACTACTTCCAACGAAGCAGGTAGCCACCTATATCCAGACCGGCGCCAAATCCAACCAAGGCGATGGTGTCGCCTGTGTGAAGTGCACCGGCGTTTGCCAGCCGGTCGAGGGCAAGCGGAATGCATGCGCTCGAAATGTTGCCGGTCTCGCGCAACGTGCGAACCACGCGCTCGTCCGGCACGCCGAGGCGCTTGACCGCCTGGCTCAGGATTCGTTCGTTAGCCTGATGGAATACAAAATGATCGATGTCTTCGACCGAAATGCCCGCATCGATCGCAAGCTTATGGACCGTGTCGCAGATGGCGTTGACGCCGAACTTGAACACGCGGCGGCCATTCATGGACAGCACACTCGCGCTATCTGCGGAGGCCTTAAACGGCGACGTACCGACCAGACCGGGAACGCGCAACGTCACGACGTCGGGCGCCGTCGAAAGCTCAACGGCAAGGGGGTTGTCTCCCCCAGCCTCTATCACAGCGGCGCCTGCCCCATCGCCAAAGAGCACGCAGGTGGCGCGGTCTGTCCAGTCAAGCGCGCGCGTCATCTGCTCGGCCGCAACGACAAGCGCATGCTCGGCTCGTCCTCGGGCGATATAGCCCTCGGCGACATCGAGCGCAAATACGAAGCCGGCGCAGGCCGCCGAGACATCGAAGGCAGGACACGTCGCGCCCAGACGCTCGGCTACGGCACATGCCTCGGCGGGAACAAGATGGTCACCCGTTGTCGTCGAGCAGACGATTAGATCCAGCTGGCTCGCGTCGATTCCGGACACCTGGAGTGCCTGCTCGCTCGCCGCTACGGCAAGGTCGTCGAGTGACTCGGTGGTGCAGACGCGGCGGCTCTTGATGCCTGTACGGGTAAAAATCCACTCATCCGAGGTATCGAGGAACTCAGACAGCTCGTCATTGGAAACACTGCGCTTAGGAAGCGCCGAGCCTGTTCCCAGAATCGTGAAACCCATCACTAACCTCCTTTGAGTTGTTGACGTGTTTACATCGACCAAGAGAGGATAACGCATTTCAGTCTTTGTTGACGTGTTAACATTAAATTGTCCAAATGCGACAAAGGCTTCACATTGTGTCTATCTCTCGACACCATTGCGTCATTCACTTATTCAATAAGGAGGTAGCAGCCGCTATGGATGCCCAATTAACGATTGTCGACGTAACCGGATCGACCAACGATGACCTGCTCGAGGCAGGAAAACAGGGTGCGCCGCACGGCACAGGACTTGCCGCCCGTGCGCAAACGGCAGGACGCGGCCGGCGCGGGCACAAGTGGGACTCAACCGTCGGCAACTTATTGCTTTCGATTGTCCTGCGTCCATGCGTTAATCCCGCAAAGTATTCTGGTCTTGCCGCCGTCAGCGGCCTAGCGGTGCTCGAAGCACTCGAAAAGCAGGGTCTTGCAAACGAGATTCGCCTTAAATGGCCCAACGACCTGGTCGCACGAGGACGCAAGCTCGGCGGCATTCTGGTCGAGGCCGGACGCGATAACGAAGGCAACCCCTTTGCGGTCTGTGGCATCGGCGTCAACGTGAACTATGTGCCCGCGGAGGTTCCCGATGGCGGCCTGCCCGCAATCGGTCTCTCGGAACTCAACGAGAACGTTCCCGCCGTCGTTGTGCTACTCAAACAGGTCTATCACGCAGTCGTGAACGCTGTAGATGCGTGGGCAGAACGCCTCAACGCCATGGAAGAAGACGCCGGACCGCTCGCGCCCGTCCACGACGAATATATCGCTCACCTCAATTGGATTGGGAAGCACGTTATCGCCCGCTCCCCCGCTGGAGACGAGCTGACGCGAGGCATCTTTAAAACGGTCGATGACTTTGGTCGCGCGTGCATCGAAACGGAAGACGACTTGCGATCCTTCCATTTTGAGGAGGCATCGCTGCGTCCCTTGAGCGAATAGGGAGCCGCAACCACCTACTCGGCAGCATTACCCGGCAGTCCAAACCATCATTCAAAACAAAAGGGCCCCGCTACCGAAACGGCAGCGAGGCCCTTTAAGCTATGAGCGATATCGCTTAGAGCTTGATGTCGATGTCGACGCCAGCGGGGAGGTCGAGACGCATGAGCGAATCAACGGTGCCCGAGGTGGGGTCGAGGATGTCGATAAGGCGCTTGTGGGTGCGCATCTCGAACTGCTCACGGGAGTCCTTGTTCACGTGCGGCGAGCGGATAACCGTGTACAGGTTGCGCTCGGTGGGCAGGGGGACAGGACCGGAAACGCGAGCGCCGGTCTTCTGAGCGGTCTCGACGATGAGCTTCGCGGACTGATCGACGACCTCGTGATCATAGCCCTTGAGGCGAATGCGGATCTTCTGGGTAGCCAACTTAAACCTCCAAAGAGTGCGAGAGATGTTCTCGCAGGATTACGTAACAGGGAGCTCGAACTTAGGCGTTCTTGCTCATGACCTCGTCCACGATGGACTTGGGCGCGGGCTCATAAGAGTCGAACTGCATCGTGTAGGATGCACGGCCCTGGGTCTGGGAGCGAAGGTCGGTAGCGTAACCGAACATCTCGCCCAGCGGCACCTTGGCACGGATGAGCTTGCTGTTCTTGCGATCCTCCATGCCCTCGATCTTGCCGCGGCGACCGGAGAGGTTGCCCATAACGTCGCCCATGTACTGCTCGGGGGTCTCGACCTCGACAGCCATGATCGGCTCGAGCAGCTGCGGATCGGACTTCTTGAGGGCGTCCTTGATAGCCATGGAACCGGCGATCTTGAAGGCGGCCTCGGAGGAGTCGACCTCGTGGTAAGAACCGTCGAACAGGGTGACCTTAACGTCGAGGACCGGGAAGCCGGCGATAACACCGGTGTTCAGGGCCTCCTGGATGCCCTTGTCGATGGACGGGATGTACTCCTTGGGCACGACGCCGCCGACGATAGCGTTGACGAACTCGTAGCCGAAGCCCTCCTCCATCTTCTCGAGCTTGATGACGGCGTGGCCGTACTGACCGCGACCGCCGGACTGACGGACGAACTTGCCCTCAGCCTTCTCGACGTCGTGACCAGCGGTCTCGCGGTAGGCAACCTGGGGCTTACCGACGTTAGCGTCAACCTTGAACTCGCGGAGCAGACGGTCGACGATGATCTCGAGGTGCAGCTCGCCCATGCCGGCGATGATGGTCTGGCCGGTCTCGTGGTTGGTGGACACCTGGAAGGTCGGGTCCTCCTCGGCGAGCTTGGTCAGAGCAAGGGACATCTTGTCCTGCTCGGCCTTGGTCTTGGGCTCGATGGCAACGTCGATAACGGGCTTAGCGAACTCGATCTTCTCGAGGACGATCTCCTTGCCCTCAGCGCACAGGGTGTCGCCGGTGGTGGAGTTCTTGAAGCCGACGCAAGCGACGATGTCGCCGGCGGCAGCGTCGTCACGGTCGATACGCTCGGCGGCGTTCATCTCGAGGATGCGGCCGAGGCGCTCGCGCTGACCGTTGGAAGCGTTGACCACGTAGGAGCCGGACTCGGCACGGCCGGAGTAAACGCGGACATAGGTGAGCTTACCGACGAACGGGTCGGTCATGATCTTGAAGACCAGGCCGGAGAAGGGCTCGTCGAAGGAAGGATGACGCTGAATCTCCTCGCCGGTGTCCGGATCGGTACCGGTGACGGCCTCAACGTCGAGCGGGCTGGGCAGGTAGTCGACGACAGCGTCGAGCAGCTCCTGAACGCCCTTGTTCTTGTAGGCGGAACCCACGAAGACGAGGTTGAGCTCGTTGGCCAGAACGCCCTTGCGCAGAGCAGCCTTGAGCTCCTCGACGGTGAAGTCCTCCTCCATGAGGATCTTCTCCATGAGCTCGTCGTCAAAGCTGGCAGCAGCGTCAAGGAGCTCCTCGCGCTTGGTGGCAGCGATGTCGGCAAACTCAGCCGGGATCTCGTCCATCGGCTCGGGGTAGGTCATACCCTTCTCGTCGGCCTTGAAGTCCCATGCAGTCATGGTGACCAGGTCGATGACGCCCCAGAAGTTGTCCTCGGCGCCCATCGGGACCTGAGCGGCCACGGCGTTAGCATCGAGACGATCCTTCATGGTCTCGATAGCGTTGAAGAAGTCAGCGCCCACGCGGTCATACTTGTTGATGAAGGCGATGCGGGGCACGCCGTAGCGCTCGGCCTGGCTGAGCACGCGGCCGACCAGCCGCGCGTTTTTCGGCCGGCCGATCAGCCGCGCGATCTGGCCATATGTGGCGACGCGCCCTTCCGGTATTTCTCCAACAGCGGAAAGTATCTCGTATATCAAGTCTTCGCGCGGCATGCTGGAATCCGCGTTACAGTGCCGTGCCCCTGGCGGGAACAAAGAATTTTTCCATATCAACACCTTCAAGCTCCAGCAATCTGCGTTTTTTATCCACGCCGCCCGCGTATCCGGTAAGGCTCCCGTTGGTTCCCACAACGCGGTGGCAGGGAACAATGATCGATATTTCATTGTGCCCGACAGCGCCGCCCACGGCCTG
>CALGZX010000007.1 GCA_937934165.1 uncultured Collinsella sp. | reverse complement strand
CCGCCGATGGAGCCGACGCCGGCGCCGGGGGCCTCGACCTCAAAGACGGTACGGGTGTAGTAGTCCAGGCCACGCACCAAGGTGGGATCCTCGACATACTCGATACCCGCCGCATCCAAATAGCGCTTGACCTGCTCGTAGTGCTCGCGGCACTCATCGCACAGGTTGTCGCCCATCAGCGGGGCCTCGGCCATGATCTCGCGGCAGTGATCGTTCTTGCAGTCGAAGGCGCGCAGCGGGTTAAGCTCGGCGCGCTCGCGGCACTCATCGCACATCTCGTCGGCGTGATCGAGAATGAACTGCTTGACCTGCTCGCGATAGGCCGGACGGCACTGGGCATCGCCCATCGAGTTAATGAGCAGACGGAGCTTGGAAAGATCGAAGCCCAAGCGCTTGTAGAACTCCATGAGCATGATGATGCACTCGGCGTCTGCCGCCGGATCGGGAGCGCCGAGCCACTCGATGCCCACCTGATGGAACTGGCGCAGGCGGCCCTTCTGGGGACGCTCGCCGCGGAACATAGCCTCGGCGTAGTAAGCCTTAAACGGCGTGGAGCCCTGGGGCACCAGGTTGTTCTCCACGACGGCGCGCACCACACCGGCCGTGCCCTCGGGACGAAGCGCCAAGCGCTGCTTGGGCTTAAGCTTGGTGTCGGTGCCCTCAGTAAAGACGCGCTCCAGGTTGGCGCCGCTAAAGACGCGGAACATCTCCTTGCGCACAACGTCGGTCGACTGGCCGATACCGTGGACAAAGACGTCCACCTGCTCGATCGCGGGCGTCTCGATGGGCTTAAAGCCAAACGGCTCGAATACGCCGGCCGCAATCTGCTGCATCTTTTGCCAAGCGCGCATCTCGGCGCCGATAAGGTCGCGGGTTCCCTCCGCCTTCTGTGCCTGCATGGGCAAACACCTTTCTTTTGTATCGCGTCATAGGTAACGGTCATTATACGGCACAAACACATACAGCGGCGGGACTCGTTCGGCCAGACGCGCCGCCGCGGACGAAGCGGACAAGCGACGATGCGCTTTGGCCTACCTACTCCCCCGCCACGCTCGCGCGCAGCTTGGCGGCGATGGGCTCGGATGCCAGCAGGAACACGAGCATGACCACGGAGCACGCCAGGCACACGATCCAGGTGCTCGCAAAGGAGCCCGTGGCATCGAACAGCACGCCCGAGACAATGGCGCCCACGGTGCCGCCGACCATCTCGAGCGAGGTAATGGTGCCCGTGACCTTACCGAGGTCGGCCATGCCAAACTGCTCGGACGCGGCGATGGTAGGCGTGATGGTGCCCATGCACGTTCCGATACCAAAGCTCACGGCAGCCACGATGGGACCAAGATCGGTCGCGGGGAAGCACAGGGCGACGCAGGCGATAATGCACGCAATGGAGCCAAGGATATTGCCAAAGCGCAGACCAAAGCGGTCATAGATCGCACCGAGCGAAATCTTGGCGATAACCACGGTGACCATGTAGGCCGAAAGCACGGTACCTGCCCACATGGGATCGTGGCCGCCCGTGACGATCTTGGCGCCGTTGACGGTAACACTCGTCATGTTGGTGACCTGGTTGGGCAAGATGGCGCCGTTAACGAGACCCATAAAGAGGAAGGCGACGACGAGCAGCCAAAACGCCGGGCTCTTCTTGATACGAGACCAGCCGACGCTAACCTCGGGCGCCGTGTGCTCGTCCTTATCGCCAGCCGTCGAGACGGACGGATCGCCCGGGTTCTCGCCGAGCGGCTTAAGGCCGATCTCGGAAGGCTTGGTGCGGAAGGAGTAAGCCGTGATGGGCAGTGCCGCCACCATGCAGACGGCAGCGAGTACCAGGAACGCAGAGCGCCAGCCCACACTCACGATAAGAGAGCTCACGATCGGCGAGAGAATGGCTCCGCCAAAGCCCGAGCCCGAAAGTGCGATGGAAATGGCAAGGCCGCGTTTAGCGGTAAACCAGTTGGCGGTCACAAGGCTAATGAGCAGACGGGTCGAGGCCACAGCGAAGCAGCCCGAAACGGCAAAGAGCACGTAGACCTGCCACAGCTCACCGACAAAGCTCATGCCGGCAAGCACCGCCGAGGTAGCGATAACGGTAAGCGAGCCCAATACGCGGCCACTCACCTTATCGGCAACATGACCGATAACGAGCGAACCCACGACACTCACCACGGTGGAGATGGCATTGGAGACGTTGTACTGCGCAAGGGAAATACCCAGGTTGCTGACGATCAGCGGCTGGAACAGGCTCATGCAGTTGACGAAAATCGTGTAACACGTGGCCATGATCACGAAGCCGGAGGCCACCACGAGCCAGCCGGGGAAGAACTTACGCTGCTGGGGCATACTGCTCCTTTTAGACAAACGAATAGCCTGCGCCGGGCGCCGGTAGTGCCCAAGATTGCCTTGAAAGACAAGGGCATAGGCCTTACGGCCATGCCCGCAGGCTTGAAAGGCAAGGTTGGGTGCTACCGGTGGTCGGCGATATAGCCCAAAGCGACGGCGGTATAGGCCGCGGCACCGAGCGGCAGCTCGGCATCGTTAAAACGTGCCTTGGGATGGTGCTGGGCAAAGTGTTCGTCCGTGTCGGTTACGGCCGCGCCCACGGTAAAGTACGCACTTGGGATCTTGCTCGAGATAAGCGCGAAGTCCTCACTCGCCATGGCATGGAAAAGCGGCAAGAAAGCCGTCTTGGGCAGCACTGCGCCCACGTAGCCAAGCGACGCCTGAGTCATATCGCTGTCGAGTACAAGCGGCGGAACATCCGAAAGCGTCTCGATGGTCGCCGGCGTACGATAGGTCGTAGCAACGCCGTTAACGACCTCCGCGATGCGGGTCTTTAGGTGAGCCATGAGCTCAACATCAAAGCCGCGCAGCGTTCCCTCGAGCACGCAGGTGTCGGGGATGACGTTGGCCGCCAAGCCGCCGGCGAACTTACCAACGGTAAGTGCGACTTCCTTGGCCGCCGGCACCTCGCGGGAGATAAGCTCCTGGAGCGCCAGGTGCACGTGGACGCCGGCCGTGATGGGGTCGATGCAGATCTCGGGGCTGGAACCGTGGCCGCCCTTGCCCTGGAGCGTGATGCGGAAACCGTACACACCCGAGAGCGCCGGGCTGCCGTAGAGCACCAGGCCAAGCGGCGACTGGCTGTTGACATGCATGGCAAAGGCCGCCTGAGGGCGCGGGTTCTCGAGCAAGCCGTCGGCGATGGCAGCGCGTGCTCCCTCAAAGGTCTCCTCGCCCGGCTGGAACAGCAACTTGACGGTAGCGTTGGCCTCCACAAGCTCGGCCTCGCGGGCCTTGAGCAGGCGCGCCGCACCAAGCAGGGCCGTCGCGTGCATATCGTGACCGCAAGCATGCATGCAGCCATTGGTGGATGCAAAGGGCTCGCCGGATTCCTCGACAACGGGAAGGGCATCCATATCGCCTCGGAGCATGACGACCGTTCCGGCCTGCTCGTCCTTGCACGTGCCATTGCCCTGAGCGGCCGCACCGGCACCGATCAGGCCAACGACGCAGGAACCGTCGACTAGCGTGGTATGGGGGATGTCCATCTCGTCCAGACGTGCCTGGATATAGGCAGACGTCTGCGGAAGATTGTTACCCAGCTCGGGCATCTGGTGTAGATCGTGTCGCCATGCAGCGAGCTCGTCTGCAAAAGCCTGAGCTTCTGCGACAAGACCGTCACCGATAGCGGCCTGCGCCGCCGCGGTGGCCTGGGGCGCTGGTTGCGGTTGAAAATCGGACAGAGCTGATGCCATAGAAGCCCTCCAGTAACGTTTTTGCAGCACGCACTTTGATAGCGTAAAGTGCAAGGTACAACTGTAAGGGCATGACATAAAAATACCGCCCTGGGAGGGCGGCGCAACAAGTTGTTTACAATTGCGGGTGTGATTTTCGGCGCAAGAAATCGAAATGCGTCTCGCTCAAGATAATCGAAAGAAAGATGAGCGCGAAGCCGGCGAGCAGGCGCGAGGTGAGCGCCTCCCCCATCAGCAGCACCGAGAACAGCACGCCCGAAGGCGACTCCATCGAAAGGAGCAGTGAGCCCGTCGAGGCCGAGACATGCGCCAAGCCGACGTTTTGGATGAGCAGAGCCGCGCATGTGCAACCAACCGAGAGAAACGCCATCGCGCTGATAAAGCTCGGCGTCCACACGGACAGAGGCGCTTGGGTCTCGAATAGCAGCGACGTTGCCAGGCTCAGCACGCCGTTGCCCACAAACATCCAAAACGTGATGACGTTGATGTCCATTTTGCGACCGTACTTGGCAGTCACCGCCATCTGGATGGCGAAAAAGACCGCACCCGCCAGCGTAATGACATCACCGATGTTGAATTCAACGCTATCGAGCGCCACCAAGCCAATGCCCGCCAAGCACAGCAGCGCCGCGCCCAGGTTATAGCGGGTGAGTTTTTCGCCGCTCAGAAAATAGCTCGCGAACGGCACAACGATGCAATACGTGCCCGTCAAAAAAGCATTCTTGCCCGCCGTGGTGTGCGCCAGACCGACTGTCTGCAGGGCGTAGGCGGCCCACATAAGTGCGCCCATGCCAAGTCCGACGATAAGGTTGCGGGCGTTGAGGTGCGCGATGATGCGCTTGTGGAAGATGAAAAACATGACCAACGCCGCAGGCAGAAAGCGCACGTAGAGCAGTTCGAACACCGGAATGGTGTCGAGCGCGTCCTTCATGGTCGTAAAGGAGTAGCCCCAGACGACTGCCACCGAAAGCAGCAGGACTTTCCAGAACAGCGGCGAGCGAGCGCCGGCGCCGCGGGAGGTGCCGCCCGCGCCCAGGTCCTCGCGAGCAACAGGGCTATCGGGCATCATTTCGATATTGTCAGTGGCATGCTGGGCCATAGGGCATCCTCGCGCTCAATCTGGGCGTGGTGTCCGCACGCGCATGGCTGCGTGCCGCCTCATGGTCAAATAAAAGCAGGGCGCACCGGACCCCCGGCACGCCCCGCTACTGTAGCAACAACCAAGCAGCCCGTGCAATTCACTACGCTAAAGCATCGGGTTGGAAGATCTCGATGTTCCGACGGCGTTTACGTTGCTGAACTAAATCAATTTGGTTGACTCCAGTTTTTCGATGATCCAGTCGTTGGCTTTGATGACCGGGCGGCGGAAGACGACGCCCAGTGCCAGCGACGGAATCAGATAGCTCGCCAGAATGCCTAGCTCAATCCAGTACTCCATGTGGTACGCACCGGCCATGGCGGCATGCATGGCGTTGATGCCGTGGGTGAACGGCAGGAACGGATAGATCGCCTGGAACACGGGGCCGGTCATCTCGATGGGGAACGTGCCGCCCGAACCGCCGACCTGCATGACCAGCAGCACGACGGCGAGCGCCTTGCCGATATCGCCAAACGAAACCGTAAGCGTGTAGACGATATTGGAGAACACGAGACTCGCGACCCAGCCCGCCAGCACAAACTGCAGCGGGTCGTCGCACTGGATGCCAAAGAACAGGATGTCGCCCGCACACACGAGCGTTGCCTGCAGCAGGGCCAGACCGCCAAAGAACAGGTAGCGGCCCAGGTAGATCTCGTGCAGGCGCACGGGGATGAGCTCGTTGATAAGCTCATCGTCAACCGAGACCTTCATCATGGCCGCCAGCACAATCGAGCCCACCCAGAGCGACAGAATCGTGTAGAACGGTGCCATGGCCGAGCCGTAGTTGCGGATCGGATAGACCGGTTTGCGATCGAGCGCGACGGGACCGGAAAGCGACACGGCCAAACCCTCGGGATCGTTGCCAATCATCGTCTTGATCGTGGCAAGGTCGTCCGACATCAGGGCGCCATCGAGCTCATCCTTAAACGCACTGATCTTATCGGACGCTTCACCTAGCTGATCGGAAGCCTTGTTGACCAGCTTGGCGGCCTTGGAGAGGCCCTTTGCCAGCGAACCGGATGCGTTGGTCAGGCCGTCTACGGCGCTATCCAGATCGCCCGAGATGCCATCCAGCGAGTCCAGGATGCCTGAAACCGTCTTCTTGAGCTCCTTTGCCTTGACCGAGAACGTGGAGTCGTAGTCGGACTTGGCGCCCGAAATGCCCGCCTTGGCATCGGCGATGGCCTGGTCGACTTCGGCACGCGTGCTGTTGACCTCTGCCATGCTGTCAGAAAGGGACTTAGCAGTTGCCGTCAGGTCCTTGGCGCTGTTGCGATACTCCACCGCGATCCTGTTCAGCGATGTTGCCACAGACTTGAGGCTCTCCTGGAGCTTTTCGTCACTGACCTGCTCGGCAAAGCCGCGGAGCTGGTCGGCCGTGGCGTCGATATCGTCGGCACGTGTATTGAGCGCCGCCGCGGCATCGTTGAGCTGAGACACCGTAAGGTCAACATGCTGATTCGCGGCATCGAATGCCTTCGCAAGCTCGGCGGACACGTTGTCGAACGAGCCAGCGCTTCCGTCAATCGCGGCGTTGATGGCGTCGTTGGCGGCCTTCAGCGCTTCTTTGGAATCGCTCATGCCGCTCTTGGCATGCTCCATCAACCGCTTGGTCGACTCATCGACCGTACCCGTCTGCTGGAGCATACCGCTCGCCGACGTCAACGAATCGGACGTAGAGCTCAAAATGCCCGCCAGCGACGAAGCATTTGCCTGAACGTCTCGCAGGTCCTCAATCGAATCGCCAAGCGTCGAGGACAGGTTGGCGATAAAGTTGCTGACCTGGTCGGTGCTCATGTAATCGAGCAGGCTGGACACCGTCTTAAGACCGATGCTCGTAATGGTCTCGGTAAAAGTTTCGTTAACCTGGCTCTGAACGGCACTCGAACCCTTCTCGGTCACGATCTGCGCAATGGCGTTGGCCTTCTGGTTCTCGTAAAACTCGATATCGGCGTGTTTCACGTCGGTCGAGAAAAGCGTCATCATGTCAGCGCTAAACGTTTTGGGGATAACGACGGCAGCATAGTACGCGCCCGACTTAACGCCCTCGATAGCCTTTTCGCGATTGTTGAGCACAACCCAATCGAAGCTCTCGTTGCCGCGTAGGGTGGCGGTCACGTTTTCGCCCACGTTAACCTCGACGGGGATCAAATCGCTCTCGTAACCCTCATCGGTGTTGACCACGGCGATCTTAAGATTGCCGGTGTTGCCGTACGGATCCCAGCTGCCGGCGATGTTAAACCACGCGTACAGACACGGTACGATAATGAGGCCCATCACGACAACCAAGCCGATCACGGAGCGAGACACGTTTTGGACATCGCGCTTAAACAGATGCAGGATGTTCTTCATTTATGCCTCACCTCCTTTGGAGTGCTTGCCAAGCGCGGTGGTATCTCCATCATTTGTGGCTGTGCTGTCGCTGCCCTGAGATTTATGGTGCGAGCCGATATGCGGCAAGCGGCCCGTGGACTGATCGCCGCCCTTGGCACCACGCTCGCTGGCGTTGAGGCCAAACATGTGGCGGGCGGCAGGAATGGCGGCCGTGTGTTCGCGCATCTCGCGACGCAGGTCTTCATCCGAAAGCGCCGAGATGCGCATCTGGGTATTGAGGCTCGCTCGGATATATTCGATATTGATCAGCCAGCCGCAGATGGCAATAACCGAGATGATCCAAATGACAAGCAGGATGATCTTGCCGTTATTGTCGATATCGAGAACCGTCGACAGGACAAAGAGCAGGACCTGAACGCCCACCACGGCGGCAAAACCGCCCTTGATGTAGTACGGGTAGCGATGTTCAAAGGCGACCGCATGATCGAGCAGTTCGCGACGGTACGAATCGGAATCGAGCATGACACGCATGGCCGTGCGCAGCGAGTAGCGCTGGCGCGGCAGGTCGTTGGACTCGCAAATCATCATACCGGTCGTGGAAAGCTGTTTATCAAAGAGCAGGTTAAGGTTGAGCAGCAGCGGACGCAGCTGCAGACCGATAAAGAGCGCCACGATCAAGAACACGCCCAGAATGCACAGGTTAAACAGGTAGTTGAACGAATACATGCCGCCGACCGTCTCGCGCAGCAGATTGATGCCGTAGGTAAAGGGCAGCAGCGGGTGCAGCCACTGGAAGAAGCCTGGCATCATCTCGATGGGGTACATGCCCGACGAACCCGGGATCTGCACGATAACCAGAATGACGCCGATAGCCTTGCCGATGTGCTTAAACGTGGTGGACAGCGCATAGATGATATTGACGTAGGTGAACGAGATGGCGATGCCGCCCAGCACGAACAGCAGCGGGCTGACGCACTGTACGCCGATCACCAGATCGCCTACCGTAACGATGATGGCCTGCAACGCGCCCAGGATCACCAGGAGCAACCAGCGGCCAAAGTAGCCCTGACGCGCGGTAAAGCTGCCGATGCCTTCGCGGTCGACCTCGAGCTTGTAGATGGCGATAAGCACGTAGCCGCCCACCCACAGCGCCAGATTGGTATAGAACGGGGCAATGCCCGAACCAAAGCTCTTGACCGGGTAAATTGACTTTGAGGTCAGCTCGACCGGAGATGCCATGAAGTCTGCAACATCATCGACGTCGACGCCCATCAGGCCGGCCAGCTCGCCCATGGACTCGGAGGTCTGTAGCGCCGCGATGTCGTTGGCGGCGGTTGCGAGCTTGTCCTGGACCTTGGCAAGCGAGGCATCGGTCTGGGACAGCGTGGTCTTGGCCTGACCGAGCGTGGCGTTGAGTTGCGAAAGTGTACCGCGCGCACTTGCAATAGTAGGCGTGAGGCCAGACACGATTCCCGTCAGATCACCCGAGACGGCGGCAAACGAATCAAGTGCGCTCGAGACCTTCGGCAGCGCGTTTTGACCCAGGTCCGTCTGGGCCTGGCCAAGGTTGGTCGCACCGGTCTGAATTGCGTTATTGATAGCGTCGCTGGCACCCGAGACAGCCGCGGCGTCATTCGCCATGGCGCTCGACTGCGCAGACAGACCGTCCTTGATGCTCTGAAGCTTTTCATTCTGCTCGCGGAGCAAATCGATGATCGATACAATGCGCGCGTCAATTTCCTTGGAACCTGTCGACGTGTCATTGACGAGAATTTCCAAGTGCCCGATAACGGCCTTATTGTGGTCGATCGTCGCTTGGAGAGACTCAAGCGAGTTGTCGATACGGGTAGTCGTAGATGCGACCGTGCCCGTCAGCTTGCCAATCGCAGCGTTTGCGGAGGCTGACGTCTTGGTGAGCGCAAGGCTGCCTTCCGAGAGCGCCTTGGAGAGCGAGGCGACAGAGTTGCCCGCCGTGGCGCGAGCCTCGCCCAGCAGGTCATTGCCCTGGGAGATCGCCTGCGTCAGCGACGGCGCCTGACCCTGCAGACCGGCAAGTGCCGCATCTGCCGAGGCAATGGAACCACTCGTCTTATCGATGGCGGCATTCATGTCGCCAATCGAATCACGCACTTCGCCCAACGTATCGGAAGCCTCTGATACCGAACCGGCCAACGAATCCTGAGTCTGGGTTGCCTTGTCCTTTAAATCGACTCCGGCATCCTTGGCAATACTGGCAACGGTCTCGCCCACCGTGGAGACAAATTCCGAGTTGATCTGCTCCTCGATGGTGTTTGCACCGGTGTCGGTAACCTTGGGCGCAATAGCGCTCTTCTTCTCATTGACGTAGTACGTAAGCTTGGGCTGATGGTAGTTGCCGTCGAGCATCGAAACCAGGTTATCCGAGAAGTTCTTGGGGACTACGATGGCCGCATAGTACTCACCGCTCTCGACGCCCTCTTTGGCATCGGCCGCAGAATCGACGAAGGTCCAGCCCAGCTGATCGTTCTCCTTGAGCTGATCGACGACCTGATCGCCCGCGTTGAGCTCGCCCACCAGGTCGTTTTGGGTGCCCCGATCGTTGTTGGCGATGGCAATCTTGATGCCCTGGGTGTTTCCGTACGGATCCCAGTTGGCCACGATGTTGTACCAGGCATACAGCGAGGGAATAACGCACACGCCAAGGGTAACCACCAAGGCGACGGGGTTCACAAGCAGTCGCTTAATGTCGCGCTTGAATATCGCAAAGGAGACCTTTGCGTTGGATAGTTTGCTGCCGAGACTCACGCTTGGACCATCCATCCTGTCGTTGAATCGAATCGTACTATCGACAACCATTGTAGTAGGCGCTTTAACGTCTCAAAGCACAATGGTGCTGAGTTTTGCGGGTAGCAATATACTACGAAGATGAGTTAGCGTACAGATGTACAGTATCTTAAATTTCAGCAGGTCACAAAACCACAACCCGCACAAATAAATGATCCCTTGGGGACGAAGGGATCATACAAAAGGAAACGAGAGTGGAAAATCTCCCACTTCAAGCCCGCATTCGAGCCAAAAGTGGGAGATTATCCACTCTCGTTCTAATCTAGCTACGGTGCCGTATCCCCGAACTACATCAAGTTACAAACAGCTGCTGCGAAGGCAACGGGGTCCTCGGGCAGAATACCCTCGACCAGCAGGGCCTGGTCATAGAGCAGACCGGAGTACTGCTTGATCTTGTCGGCGTCGCCTGCCTTCTGGGCAGCGACAAGCTTGTCAAAGACCGGGTGCTTGGCGTTGAGCTCGAGCACGCGCTGGCTCTTGGGCATGCCGTCGGGCGCGCCCTCGGGTCCCTTCTGGAGTACCTTCTCCATCTCAAGCGAAAGCGGACCCTCGGTGGTGATGCAAGCGGGGGCATCGGTCAGGCGCGCGGAGACGGCAACTTTCTCGACCTTGTCACCGAGTGCCTCCTTCATAGCGCTAAAGAGGTCCTCGTTCTCCTTGGTGGCGTCCTCGGCCTCCTTCTTCTCATCCTCGGTCGCCAGGTCAAGATCACCGGTCGCGACGTTCTTGAGCTCCAGATGACGATCCTCGACCTCGGGCTCGGCACCGTCGGCCACAGCCTTCTCGGCAGCCTCGCGAGCTGCGTCGTCCTCATAGATCTTGGGCATATCGGCGGCAACGTACTCACGCATAGCTTGGAACGTGAACTCATCCACATCCTGCGTCAGCAGCAGCACGTCATAGCCGCGGTCGAGCACGCCCTTTACCACGGGCATCTTGGCCAAGCGCTCGCGCGAGTCACCGGCGGCGTAGTAGATGGCCTTCTGATCCTCGGGCATGCCCTTGGCATACTCGGCCAGGGTAATCATCTTCTGCTCCTTGGCAGACCAGAACAGCAGCAGGTCGGCGAGCTCATCGGCCTTCATGCCATAGCTCGAGTAGATGCCGTACTTAAGGCCGCGGCCAAAGTTCTCAAAGAACTTCTCGTAGGCCTCGCGGTCGTTGTCACGCATATCCTCAAGGTCAGCGGTGATCTTCTTTTCCACACGCTTGGCGATGGCCTTGAGCTGACGGTTCTGCTGCAGCGTCTCACGCGAAATATTGAGCGTCACGTCGGCAGAGTCCACGACACCGCGCACAAAGTTGTAGTAGTCGGGCAGCAGGTCGTCGCACTTCTCCATAATCAGCACGTTGGAGCTGTAGAGCGCCAGACCCTTCTCGTAGTCCTTGCTGTACAGATCGAACGGGGCGCGACCCGGCACAAACAGCAAGGCGTCGTACTCGAGCGTGCCCTCGGCGTGGAAGCTGATGGTGCGCGCAGGATTATCAAAGTCGTGGAACGTAGACTTGTAGAACTCGTCGTAGTCCTTCTGCTCAACATCGGAACTGCGCTTTTTCCAAATCGGCGTCATGGAGTTGATGGTCTCGAGCTCCTGGTAGTCCTCGTACTCGGGCTTGTAATCGTCGCCGGCGTCCTCGGGCTTGGGTTTCTGGCGGCTCTTGGACACCATCATCTGAATCGGGTAGCGCACATAGTTGCTGTACTGCTGAATCAGGCTCTTGAGGCCCCACTCGGTCAGGAAGCGATCGTAGGTCTCGGCCTCGCCGTCGGCGTCGAGCTTCTCGTTCTCACGCAGCGTCAGAATGACATCGGTACCGTGCTCGGCGCGCTCGCCGTCCTCGATGGTATAGCCCTCAAGACCATCAGACTCCCACACGTGAGCGGTGTCCTCGCCATAGGCGCGGCTGACGACCTTCACATGGCTGGCGACCATAAAAGCCGAGTAGAAGCCCACGCCAAACTGGCCGATGATGTCGACATCCGAACCCTGCTGCTCGGCGTTCTCGGTCTTAAACTCCTCGGAGCCGGAATGGGCGATGGTGCCCAGATTGCGCTCGAGCTCCTCGGCGGTCATGCCAATGCCGTTATCCGAGATGGTAATGGTGCGGGCGTCTTTATCAAAGGAGACGCGAATGGCCAGGTCGCTCTGGTCGATCTTGACGCTCGGGTCCTGCAGGCTCTTAAAGTTGAGCTTGTCGACGGCGTCGCTCGCGTTAGAGATAAGCTCGCGCAGGAAGATTTCCTTATTGGTGTAGATGGAGTTGATCATGAGGTCGAGCAGTTTTTTGCTCTCGGTCTTAAATTGACGCATGTGCAGTCCTTTCGCGCTACCCCCGTCCGCAAAAACGGCCCGGTCGCCCGAGCCGAATCGCAGACCTGCTATGTTCAGACTTAGATTTTATAACCCATTAGCGCGCATATATACATACGGAATCGAAAAACTGTATGTCTAAGCGCTCCGATGCGCCAATTGCCAAGGAGCGTCCCCAACTGCCGGCAGAAAAGGAACGTCCCTATCTGCCATCTACGCGCTTGGCCATCCAGACATGGGGCTGGCCCTCGTCTTCGTAATCTACCGGGGCAATTTGCGTGTAGCCCGCCTTTGCATAGAGCGGCAACACGTATTCCTGCGCATGCAGCTTAATAAGCTTAGCGCCGGCATCGCGTGCACACGAAGCACTGGCCTCGACGATCGCACTCGCCAGTCCGCGACGACGCATAGCCGGCAGCACGGCGACGCGCCCCATAATGTAGGTCTCCCCCGCCGCAACGCCTTCGTCCATGTCGCATGCCGGCAACACCGGGGCCTCTGCGTCAGCCACGCGCTCAAGCTCTTCGGGAAACACGCGCGAGCAACCGGCAAGCTCGCCGTCTACATAGAGCGTCACATGAATGCAGTTTGGATCCTCGTCGATAGCGTCGAACTCATTCTCGTAGCCCTGCTCGTCTATAAAAACGACGCGGCGCACCAACGCCGCGTCATCAAAACATCCCGTCTTAAGTTGAATATCCATGGCTGCCCTTTCATTCAATGTGAACGTTAGGGACAGATATTAGCGAAAATGAGCTCCGCGCACGCTAAACTTCGCGCGAGCCTTCGCCAGGCAGTCGTAATGACCCACGTTATGGGCATCGCTCGCGATGAAGCTGTACAGGTTCTGATCGAACAGGCGCTGTGCCGGCTTTTTCTCGCGACCAAAGCGACCGCCGGCAATAAAGTCCGCCGAAGCCTGCAGCTTGCAGCCCATATCGACCAGACGCTCCGCAACGCTTACATCCTTTTGAACCGCACGATAGCGCTCAGGATGAGCGATGATCACCTGGTAGCCACGGCACTGCAAATCGTAAATCGTGTTCTCGTACTCTCTAAACGCATACGCATCGGCATGCGTCGAAAGTTCGAGCAGAAACTCGTTGGTCCCATCGAAATGCAAGTGCTCCGCGGCATCGATACCAAGCTCAACGAGCTTTCGATGGTTGACCTCGAAGCCCATCTGGAGCGGAAAACCGTCAGCGTTATCACGCAGCAGCTCAAAGGCATCCCACATCTTGTCGTAATCAAAATAGGGATCACGGCAGTGAGGAGTGCAAACGATTCTGGTTACACCGGCCCGCTTGGCAGCCTCGAGCATCGCCAAGCTCTCATCGAGATCGGCGGCGCCGTCGTCTACACCCGGCAAGATATGGCAATGAATGTCACGCATAGGTCAGCCTTAATCAACTAAACGTTTGCTCGGTTGGTGAAGATGCCCTTTTTGGAAGTCCCCTGATCGTCGGAGCCCTTCTTCACCTTCTTACCGTCCTTGGTGTAGTAGGAGTAGTAGTACTCGCTGGTCTCGGTCTCGCAGTAGTTCATAACGGTACCGATGAGCTTGACCTTCTCGGACTTCTTAAGCTGACCGATGGCGTTGAGCGCCTCCTCGCGCTTGGTGAAATCCTCACGCACGACAAAAAGCGCACCGTCGGTCAGACTTGCGATCTCGGCAGCATCGATGAAGGTGCCGACCGGGGGAGCATCAAAGATAACGTACTGGAACTTGGCGGACAGTGCCTTTACCAGCTTGGCAAAGCGGTGAGAGACGATGATGTCGGCAGGATTGGGAATATGCGGCTCGGCATCGAGGAAGTAGAAGTTCTTCTGCCCCGTCTCGACAATCGCCTGGTCAATAGAAACCTGCTCGGAAAGGACTGCATAGAGTCCGCCGCGGGAGCGGACGCCAAGCATATCGGCAAGGGACCTGCGACGCATATCAGCCTCGACCAGCAGGACGCTCTTGCCGCTGGTGGCGATAGCCTGGGCAAGGTTGATGGAAACCGTAGACTTGCCCTCGTTGGGAATCGAGGACGTAACGGTGATGGTGCGAATGGGGTCGTCCACGCTCGCAAAGCGGATGTTGGCCAGAAGGGTCTTGGCGGCATTCTGTACAACGAGCTTATCGGTGTTCTTTGCCTTAGCCATGCCTATTTACCACCTTTCATAGCCGGAATTCGGCCAACAACGGGAATGCCCAGGAGCTCTTCTGCCTCTTCGGCACCGCGGATGCGGGTGTTGAGCATGTCTGCCAAAACGACATAGGCAACTGCGATAAAGATGCCCGCGAGGAACGCGACAGCAACGTACAGCATACGCTTGGGACCGCTGGGGGCTTCGGGGGTCTTAGCCTCGTCGATAACGTTGATGCTCTGGGCAGCGCCGACGTTCTGAGCGACCGTACTCACCGAGCTGGCCATGGCCTTTGCGACCTTAGCCGTCTCCTTGGCATCGGTGCCGGTAACCGAAAGCGTAATGACACGCGTGGTGGTCTCGGAGGAAACAGACACCTTGTAGTCATCCAGATCGGTGAGGCCCAGTTCATTGGCTGCGCCGCTCTTAACGCTATCGCTATCCAGCAGCGTGGCGATATCGTTGGAAAGCATCTGACTCGCCGAGAGATCGTTGTAGCTCATCTGACCGCTATCGTCGGTCTTGGCGAGAATGTACATGCTCGTCGTCGCGGTATAGGTGTTGTCCATCGCAACGAAGGACACGATGCCCATGGCGATCGCGCAGACCACCGGAAGGGTGATGACCAGCTGAAGGTGCTTCTTCAGCAGCTGGAACAGTTCGAGAAGGGTCATGCAGCTTGCCTTTCATTTCCCCAGTTCGGATTGACAAAACTGTCCGTATGTTATCGCATCTTTTTACCGAGACCAAACTCTATACATAAGAAACAGGCTCTCCTGTAAAAATGTCGGAAGCAATCGTAAAATTGCACAACAACGCCGCACCCGAAAGTCAAATGCGGCGTCTGCATCAATATCTATGTTGTATCGCTATGCGAATGGCTCGTCCTGCCGTATGGGAAACGTCACCGTAATGGTGGTTCCCACGCCCAACTCGCTCGACAAATCGAGCGTGGCGTGATGATACAGGGCCGCATGCTTGACAATTGCAAGCCCCAGACCGGTTCCGCCGCGCGCCTTGGACCTACTCTTGTCCACGCGATAGAACCGCTCAAATACCTTGCCCTGTTCTTCAGGCGCGATACCGATTCCCGTGTCGGCGACCGCAAGGAACGGATGGCCTTCGTCGTTGGTGCCGCACTGCAGCGTAACCGCACCGCCGGGTCGATTGTAGCGGATGGCGTTGCTTGCCAGATTATAGATGAGCTCGTCAATCAAGCGCGACACGCCTTCGATGACCACAGGCTTGGTCTCATGACTTATCGTCACATTCGCCTGACGGGCGACCTGTTCAAGACGCTGCTCAACCGCGTAGATGGCACGCGAGAGCTCAATAGGCTCCGTGGAACCAATGGGCACCGCCTCGCCCTCAGTTGCACGCTCGGCCTCGTCCAAGTTAGACAGCGTAAGGATATCGTTGACAAGCGCTGCCAAGCGGCCCGCCTCACGATAGATGCGACCGCCAAAGTTGCGCAGGTCGCCCTCGCCCTCGACCATGCCGTTTGCGATGAGCTCGGCATAGCCCGAAATCGCCGTAAGCGGCGTCTTGAGCTCATGGGTGATATTCGCCGTGAACTCGCGGCGCATACGGTCGTTGTCCGCCAGCACCGCCATTTGGCGCTTGAGCTCCTGGCGCTGCGACTCAATACGCTCAAGCATGGGGACCATCTCGGCATAGGCGTGCTCATAGCTACGGCGTGGGTGGTCCAAATCCACCTCTTGCAAAGGCGCGATGATGGCACGGGACTCGCGGCGCGCCATAAAAAACGAGAGTACCGCACCCGCTGCTGCGATAAGCAGCATCGGCGCCACCATCGACAGCAAAATCGCCGCAACGCCAGGCTGGGCCTGCGCCAAGCGGACAACCTGGCCGTTATCAAGGGCGACGGCGCGATACAGCATAATCTCGTCGAGCGTAGAGCTTGCGCGCTCCGCGGAACCCGAACCACTCTCAAAGGCCTCGATGACCTCGGGGCGATCGCCATGGTTGGGCAGTGTGGAAGGCGACGCCTCGTTGTCGTAGGCAACCGATCCATCCTTGTTAATCAGCGTGATGCGCAAGTCCTCTCGATCGAGGCTACGCAAGAACGGGATGGGCTCCTGCTGCTCGTCGAGGGCGGCAGCAATGAGCTCGGTTTCTTGCGCCAGGTTGGCACTCGTGGCATCCGCCAAGGTGTTTTGCACAAAGAACGCACCCAGCACCGTAAACGCCACGATAACCGCCATGGCGCAGACAAAGATCGTCACAAAAACGCGGTGCGACAGCGTATGTTTTCCCTGGGGGGCGAAGACCACGGGTTACTCCTCCGATGCGGTGGCCGCGGTGTCGTCACCTTCGGCACCATCACCGGCAGAAGGCTCGGCCAAGCGGTAGCCCACGCCGCGCACGGTCTCGATGGCGCTGGCATGCTCGCCCAGTTTTTGGCGAAGCGTCTGCACGTGCACGTCAACGGTGCGCGAACCGCCGTCGAAGTCCCAGCCCCACACGCTCTGCAGCAACGACTCGCGGGTAAAGACCACGCCGGGCTTGCGCATGAGGTACTCGAGCAGGTCGAACTCGCGCAGGGTGAGCTTAAGCGACTCGCCGGCAACAGTCACCTCACGATGGCTGGGCGAGAGCACAATGTCGCCCACGCTGAGCACATCGCTTGCCTGTTTGACCATGCCGCCGCGACGCAGCAGTGCGCGGCAGCGGCTGGCGAGCTCCATGAGCGAAAACGGCTTAGTCAGGTAATCGTCGGCACCGCCATCGAGCGCCATCACCTTGTCGAGCTCGGTATCCTTGGCGGTAAGCATCATGATGGGCACCGTCGCCGTCAGGCGATCGGCACGCAGTCGACGCATAATCGCCAAGCCATCGGTATCGGGCAGCATGATGTCGAGCAGGACGGCATCGGGTACCCGTCGCGCCACGGCAGCCTTAAACTCACCGTCGCACGAAAAGCCTTCGGCCTCAATCCCCTGCTTGCGCAGCGCATAGACCGTCAAATCCCTGATGTTGTCATCGTCCTCGACGTAATAGATCATGTTGAACCCCTTTGCGGCCGGCATGACCGCATCTTAACCCTAAAGGTACCTTTACTAGATGGTATCAGCCAAAACGCCCCGTCAAATAATCCGCCGTGCGCGGATCGGTCGGATTCTTGAAGAGTTGCGCGGTGGGCGCGTGCTCCACCAGCTCACCCAGCAAAAAGAATGCGACCGAATCGGAGATACGCGCCGTCTGCTGCATATTGTGCGTAACGACCACGAGCGTGCAGGTCTCTTTGAGCTCGCAGGCCAGCTGCTCCACCACCAGCGTCGACACAGGGTCGAGTGCCGAGGTCGGCTCGTCCATCAGCAGAATGTCGGGCTGCACGGCAAGTGCGCGGGCGATGCACAGACGCTGCTGCTGGCCGCCCGAAAGACCCAGGCCCGACTCTTTGAGCTTGTCCTTGACCTCATCCCATAGCGCAGCGCGACGAAGGGAATCCTCGACCAGCTCGTCGAGCACGACGCGGTCGCGCACTCCCATGCCGCGAGGACCGTAGGCGACGTTGTCGTAGATGCTCATGGGAAACGGGTTGGGGCGCTGGAACACCATGCCCACGCGCTGGCGCAAGCGGCAGATGTCGTAGTCGCCCAGGATATCTTGACCATCGAGCGCAATCTTGCCCTCGATGCGGCAATCCTTGATGCCGTCGTTCATGCGGTTAAAGCAGCGCAGCAACGTGGACTTTCCGCAGCCCGAAGGCCCGATGAACGAGGTGATCTGCTTGTCGCGGATCTTGATATTCACGTCCTTGAGCGCATGATGGTCGCCATAGAACAGGTCGAGGCCCTCGACATCGATGCGCGTCGGCGAGGCGGCAAGATCCTCTGCCGTGGGGCGAGTCGCATCCCCAACCTCGCGCTCGCGCGCGGCCTCGGCCTGCGCTTTCATGAGTTCTTCAAGCTCCGTGGGCTCCACAGCCGCAGCAGCCGTCATACCGCATACCTCCACATCGATATCATTTCAGCAGTATCGATAGTAGAAATCGCGGCTCATATGCACGTGAGCGCATTGTCAAGTGTTTGTAAGGGCACGCTGGCTATGCGGCGGGCAGCTCGATGGTGAATATCGTGTGTTCGGGCGTCGATTCACATGCAACGGTACCACCGTGTGCCGCGATGATCTCCTTGGCAATAGCAAGGCCCAGACCGGCACCACCGCGATTGGTCGCACGCGCCGCATCCAGGCGATAGAACTTCTCAAAGATCACCTTGAGCTTTGCCTCAGGGATGGGATCGCCCTGATTGATAAAGCGCACGCGCACGCCACCGTCGTCCCGGCGTCTGGCCTCGATCGTGATGGTCGAGCCCTCATAGCTATAGGCAATAGCGTTTTTCATGATGTTGTTAAACACGCGAGCCATTTTGTCGCCATCCACGAGCACCGTCAGGTCCTCGCGAATATCAACTTGGACTTCCTTATGCTGCTCGTTGAGGATGGGATAGAACTCGTCAGCCACCTGAGCCAGCAGCAACCCCAGATCAACATAGCCGCGCGTGAGCACGATATCGTGGAAGTCAAAGCGCGTGATATCGAAGAACTCTTCGATGAGCGTATCGAGCCGGTGCGCCTTGTCGAGCGCCACGCCCGTAAAGTGCGCACGTTGCTCAACCGGCAGCTCGGGAGCCTCTTGCAGCAGCGAAAGATAGCCCACCACACTGGCAAGCGGGGTGCGTAGGTCATGTGCCAAGTACGTGACCAAATCGTCCTTGCGATGCGACTCGTCACGCAGAGCTTGCTGCACCTTGCGCTCACGGTCACGCACGCGGTTAAGGGCGCCCTCGACCTCCAAGAAGTCGCCGTCGATGTTATCCCAGGTGTCGGAGTGATCGATCAGGCGATCTTGAATACGAGCGGCCAGCACACAATCGGCATGCTGCTCGCCCTGTTCGTAGCCCTGATAGTACAGGGCGCGGCCACACAAGAACAGCACGCACGCGGCAAGCGCCAGCACAAAGCCAAGCATGTTGAATACAAAGCCGGCATCGAACAGCACCGGCCCTTCGATGCCGCCGAGCGCCATGACGCCAATCGCCAACGTCATGGCCCACGCGGCGCCGCCAATCACCATGCAGCGGCGCACGATCTCAAATCGATCGATCAGCAAAAAGCCGACAAGCAGCACCGCCAAGATTCCGACGATGTTGTCGATGCCAATCAGCAGCAGGCTCAGCAAAAAGAGCAGCACCGTTGCAAGCGCGCGGTTGTCGACGACCGACCTCACGTATTCAAAGAGCCGATCGGGCACCTCGAACGCTTGCCTATCGTCTTTTGTCATATCAAGATCCTCACAAGCGAAAAGCGTTATTCGATGATGTAGCCGACGCCCCAGACGTTTTTGATAAAGCGTGGCTTTTGTGCGTCGTCGCCGATCTTTTCGCGCAAGTGGCGAATATGCACCATCACCGTATTGTTGGAGCCGGGCATAAAGTCCTCGTTCCACACCGCGCGGAACAGGTCCTCCACGGCCACCACGCTGCCGCGATGCTCGACCGGATACAGCAAGATTGAATACTCGGTGGGCGTGAGGCGAACCGGTGAACCGTCCACTGTCACGGAACGAGCATCGCGGTTGATCTCCAAGCCGTCGAGCTGAATGGTCGGTGACTCGGCCGCCTGTGCACGGCTACCGTAGCTGGTGTAGCGGCGAAGCTGAGCGTGCACGCGCGCGATGAGCTCCAGCGGACGGAACGGCTTAACCACGTAATCGTCCGCGCCAAGCGAAAGGCCCCCGATCTTGTCTTGCTGGGCATCGCGCGCCGTCAGCATGATCACGGGATAGGTATGGCTGGAACGGATCGTACGCAGCAGCTCAAACCCATCGATATCGGGCAGCATGACATCAAGCAGCGCCAGATCGAACTCCTGCTCCAAGATTGCCTTGGCAGCATCGGCCCCGCTATAGGCAATCTGGACGTCAAAGCCTTCTTTTGTAAGGTAGATGCCAACTAGGTCGGCAATGGCCTTTTCGTCATCAACTACCAAAATGCGCTCGTTCATGCGTGCTCCTCTCGCGCTCCATTATGCCCGAGGCGACGCACGCCACACACAACAAGCGTGGGTGATTAAGTCGGCCTTAAGCACCCTTGTGCCCGTTCGGGAGCGGATGTGGCCACGCACGCACGCGATGATCGCCGACGCCGGCAAACGATATACTCTAGTTTCAGAAGAGACCATCCCGTCGAAAGCGAAATCCGTGAAGTCCCTCACCTCTTTTGCAAAGCGCTCAGCCCAGCTTGCCGCCGGCTTTGTCTGCGCTATCGCCCTTGCCGCTGGCGCGCCCACCGTCGCCGGCGCCCAAGTGCTCACGACCGACAATGTTTGTGGCAAAACCGCCGATGCGCGCGGCATCACGGCCGAAAACCTGCCCGATATCGATGCGACCAATGCCCTCGTCATGGGCAAAGACGGCACCGTCTACTATGCCCGCGGCGCCGATGAGCAGGTCAAGATTGCCTCGATCACCAAGGTCATGACCGCAATCCTAACCGTCGAGAATTGCAAGATGGACGAGAAGGTCACGGTGAGCAACGCCGCAGCCACCGTGGGCAATTCGACCGCCGGCTTGCTCGAAGGCGACAAGCTTACCGTGGAGCAGGCGCTGCGCGGCCTGATGATTCCCTCGGGCAACGACGCCGCCATCGTGCTCGCCGAATATGTGGGCAAGAAGATCGACCCTAAGACCAAAGACGCCGAGGCCACCTTTGTGAAGGCCATGAACGAGCGCGCTAAGAAGCTCGGCTGTACCGGTACGCTTTTTGAAAACCCGCATGGTCTGGACTTTGATGAGTGGGCTGGCGAAATGCACTCAACCGCACATGACGTGGCGCTGATGATGCAGGAGGCCATGAAAAACGACACGATCCGCGAGGTCGTAGCGAGCGAGGATTCCTGGATCGAGGTCACGGGCGCCGACGGCACCGACCATTCGCATTCCATGGACACGCATAACTATTTGCTGGGCCAAGATGGCAACATCGGCGGCAAGACCGGCACCACCGACGACGCGGGCTATTGCTTTACGAGTGCCTACAACCGCGATGGCGACGAGATCTACACCGTCGTTTTGAACTCCACCACCACCGACCAGCGCTTTACCGATACCGCAACCCTTGCCAATTGGTACTACGGTCACAAGGTGACGGTCGCGATCGCCAACACGCAGGAAAAGACCGCCAACGGCAACCCGCTTATGGCGCGCATTGGCCAAACCGACTGGACGGATAAGACGATCGACGCCACACTCGCCGATCCTACGGCGCAAGCGACCGTGTTTTCCCTTGCCGGCGAGGTGACCGAAAAGGTTAGCCACGACGATCTTTCGGGCACGGTGCATGTGGGCGACAAGGTGGGCAGCGTTACGCTCAAGCAGGACGGCACCAAAATCGCCGTTATGGACCTGGTTGCCGACGAGGAAGGGGCAGGGCCGAATCCCATTGAGTGGCTCCTTGTGAAGCTCGACCGCCTGGGCCGCCGCATCGACAACCGCCCGCTCACAGCCGAGAGCGAGACCGTAGCCAAGGCACCCGAGGTGTAAGGTCGAAGAACAATACACTCGCTGAAAGGAGGTGACCGAAAGGATGCCTCCTTTTTTGAGGGTTCGAATCCCCAGCGCCCTTTCTCGATAATAAAAAAGGGCCCCCGATGGGACCCTTCTTTAAAGTTAAACTGGCGGAGAGCTGGGGATTCGAACCCCAGATGCCCTTTTGGGGCATACTCGCTTAGCAGGCGAGCACCTTCGGCCTCTCGGTCAGCTCTCCGTAACAGCCGTTCTATAGTAACCAAACAGCCAAGGATGGGCAAGAGGAAATTTTCTAATTGCCTAGCATCCTTTCCTCCTTGGAGGCTTCGCCTACCCCAGCGAGCGGTTGAGGGAGCCGAGCTCGTCGTTGCCCATGGTGCGCCACATTTGGAAGATGCAACCGCGTGCCAGGAAAAAGAAGCCGTTGTCGACCAGTTGAACAGCGGCATCTGCAAGCTGATTCGTCACGGCGGACACTGGCGGCAACTCAAGTCCAGCCTTGCAGATAGTCTCGACCGCTTCCTCGAACGTCGGAGGCTCGCTGACGCCCATCTCGTTCATAAGGCCCTGCATTTCTTCCAGCGCGCTGCTGCCCGACTCCTCGCCGCGCGGCACCAGACGGTAACAAGCCAGCGGCAGGTCGAGCTGATCGCAATTCCAATAGGCAAACGCCAAACGATAGAACAGGTAGCCGATTGCAGAACGATCGCTGGCAATACGTAGGCCGTGGCGCGCCACCTCGATAATCTCGTCAAAGCGCTCCAGACGCGCAAGCACGTTGATGAGCGCAAAGTGCGATTGCATGGACGAGCGCGCCAGATCGTAAAGATGGCGCACCTCGGGCAGCGCCCGTTCAAAGTCCTCTTGCTCGGCGTAAAAGCTGCAGATCTCGTGCTGGGCAAAATACAGCGCATCGGGCGCACGTAGGATTCGCACAGAGCGGTCTTCTTCCAACACCGGTAGCACCATGCGCACCAGCTGGTTATCGCAAAACTGCGTTTGAACCGGACCTGTCGCCAAAAGCTCGGCGACGGCGCACTTAGCCTCCAACTCCTCGACAAGCCGGGAAAAGCCTTCAAAAGCACCTGTACGGTCGACTTTTGCCTGCTCGCGCAATTCAACAACACGCGCCACGTATGGGTCGTCGTCCTCTTCCATGACCTCCAACTCGTCAGCCGTATCGGCAAGCAGCAGATCACGCAGCGCCGGTGGCAGGGTGCGGTGGTCATCACGCGGACGAGCATGAACCTCCGCAGGCTCAATCGTCTCCGGAGCGGTTGACTCATACGCCTCAAGCACACGCTTGCACGGCATATCGTCCATGTCCATGCTCTCAAGATCCTTGGCGACAGGCACGCAATCGGCCAGATAGGCCGCGCGCCCAAAGAAATACGTTGCGACAACGCGCTCGCCCTGCTCACTGTCGGGAGCAGCAATCTGCACATAGCAGCGCGTGATGCAGGTGCCCGCGGCAAAACACGCTGCCGCAAGCGTGAGTGCCACACGTGCATCGTGCTCCGCGGCCCAGATCGCGCGCGTGTCCTCGTCCAGCTCGCGCCAGGCGTCATCTTGAGCGTCGTATTCACGTTGCGGCATGGCATCAACGACAGACTGCCCAAACCGAACGAGCATAATCCCCTCGGCAACGTTTACTCGATAGGTATAGTCGAGCCGCGTGACCACGTTGAGCGCCTCAACGATTCGCGCAAAACGGGTGCGCACGTCCCACTCGCCGCCCGGCTGGCAAGCCACCGTACCCGGTTTGCCCCACGGGTTATCGCTCGAGGCCGTATCGAGCAGTCGGGGAACATCGTTGGTCGTCTTGGCGATATGCCACGAATCAAAGAGCGCGCAGCCCTCAAGGCTCGGCGAGGATGCCGCAGGGACCAATCCGGCCCCGATGCGCTCAAGGATGCCGGAGAGGCGGTTGAGACGGCACTCGATGGCAAGCAGCATGTCAATCTCGTCCTGGTCCAGCAGGCTACGATCAAAATTGAGATAAAACAGCTTTGACCGGTCGATGCGCGCCAGGCTCATTTCGGACTTGGCGGCAATGGTGCGCAGACGGGGCAAGTCAATTTCGCTCATAAGGGTGGCGGCATAGCGCTCGATACCGCTCGGATTCTCGGCATGGTCAACGCGGTAAAGCAGCGTCTCGATAGCATCGGGGAGCGGTGACGTGTTAAAGCCCAAAAACACCTCGACCGGCTCGGGCAACTTTACGAGCTTGATCTTGTCGACAACGTTTTGCATGTCCGCATCGAGACCGTCGACGCCCGCCGTGTTCGCAATAGCGCTTTCGGAGTTGGCAAATATCACGTAGCGCAGGAACATCGATGCCATGAACTCGCCGTAAGGAAGGGAGCGGGCCGAATTCCATGTCTCGTGATCGGACTGCTCGCGCATGGGGCCTTCGGGAGAGCCGATGACTCGCGCCCGGGAGCGCATCGTCCCATCGGTACCCCTGACTGCAATCTCACCGATGTTGGAATCGGACTCGTCAAGAATCAGCTGCATGTCGGGATCGTCGGGCAGCGATACTTCGTTAACGGGACGGTCCACCTTATAGGCCTCACCCGAAACGCTCACGTAGCCCAAAAGCGACACATGGCTTTTGCCGACAAATTCGACGACATAGCATGATTCATGCGGGTCCTCGCCAAAGAGTTTCCAGACCACGCCATATGAGCGCCCCGCAGGCTGCTCGGGCATCGCCGGAAAGCGCTTCTTGGGATCGAGAAACCTGAGCTTGTATGTCGGACGCTCTGCCACGAAGTATCACCCTGATCGGTCGCTTGAAGAAGGAGTGGTCACGGATGGGCCGCGACACCTACTCGAAATCTTACACGAGTCGACAGGAAATAGTCCGCTTTACGCCCGCGCCTCGACCGAGGTTCGAATCCATGCAGTGCTTACGTAAAAGAAAAGCCCCCGTTGCCGGGAGCTTTAATCTCAAATGGTGCGGCGTATAGGATTCCGCGCATCCGCTGCGCGGATCCGCACCGGCTTCGCCCGCCTGCCGGCGGACTCGCCCGCGGGCTAAAAACGCTCCGCGTTTTCTTTACGCCCGCGCCTCGACCGAGGTTCGAATCCATGCAGTGCCGACGTAAAAGAAAAGCCCCCGTTGCCGGAGGCTTTCGATTTCAATTGGTGCGGCGTATAGGATTCGAACCTATGACGTTCTGATTCGTAGTCAGACCCTCTATCCAGCTGAGGTAACGCCGCAGCGCAAGACATATAAAACCACTTTAGCTTATTGGAGTCAAGCACAATCTCAAACTTTTTTGTGGAACGCAGTTTTGTCATGCTGCTCCGCATATACCGCCGTTCCCCGTACGATCGATTGGCTTTTCGATCACGTCAAACTTAGCATCAAGTTCCCTCAGGAGCGATCTCACCCGCTGGGCACAGTCATAATCGGCAAACGAGATGCTCAGCATGCGCGCGACCTGGTTGGAAGTCCCAACTCCATAGAAGTGCTCCAGCGCCACAAGCCCCTCGTGCGTCACAAAGGTCTCGACCACATGCGGCGACTCCTCAAAGCACCATTGTGTCAACGGACCCTCACTCGTCTGCCGAACCACCAGGCCGCCCATGCCAGACGGCTCACACGTTACAAGCAGGTACTCCCCGCCCTCGTCGCTCTCAAACAAAACCACCCGATCATCAAACAGCTCCATCGCGTCCCCTTTCTCTCGCTCTTATTTAGCAAAAGCATAGCAGGTAGATGGCTGTATACAGAACAGTTGTTCGTGTGTTTTCTATTGAGCTGTCCGCACGGCATGGTATGGACCTGCGCACGAAATAGGGCGCCCCCGAAGGAGCGCCCTTGCATATCCCCTATGCAGCCAACTTACGCGACCGGCTCGATCTTCTCGAGACCACCCATGTAAGGACGCAGAACCTCGGGGATCGTGATGGTGCCGTCGGCGTTCTGGTAGTTCTCCAGAATGGCGGCCATGGTGCGGCCGGCCGGCAGGCCGGAACCATTGAGGGTGTGCAGGTAGCGCGAGCCCTTGAAGTTCTCGGGGTCGCGATACTTGATGTTGGCGCGGCGAGCCTGGAAGTCACCGCAGTTGGAGCAGGAGCTGATCTCCTTGTAGGCGTTGTAGCTCGGCAGCCAGACCTCGACGTCGTAGGTCTGACGGGCAGAGAAGCCCAAGTCGCCGGTGCACAGGCTAATCACGCGATACGGAAGGCCCAGCTGCTGCAGCAGGTACTCGGCCTCGGCGGTCATGCTCTCGAGCTCCTCATCGGACTCCTCCGGCTTAGCGAACTTGACCATCTCGACCTTGTCGAACTCGTGCTGACGGATGATGCCGCGGGTGTCGCGACCGGCGGAACCGGCCTCCTCGCGGAAGCAGGGGGTAAAGGCGGTGTAGCGGCGCGGCAGGGTATCGGCGTCGAGGACCTCGCCAGCGTGCAGGTTGGTGAGCACGACCTCGGCGGTAGGGATCAGGAAGTTGTCGCCCGAGACGTGATAGGCGTCATCCTCGAACTTGGGCAGCTGACCCGTGCCAAACATGGTCTGACGCTTGACGACGATAGGCGGCCACCACTCCTTAAAGCCACGGCTGGTGTGCGTATCGAGGAAGAAGTTGATGAGGGCGCGCTCCAGGCGGGCGCCGGCGCCACCGAGAACGGTAAAACGGCTGCCGGAGAGCTTGTTGCCGCGCTCGAAGTCGAGGATGTCCAGATCGGTGCCCAGATCCCAGTGCGGCTTAAAGTCGAAGTCGAACTCGCGCGGGGTGCCCCAGCGGCGACGCTCGATGTTCTCGTCCTCGTCCTTACCGTACGGGGTGGCATCGCACGGAATGTTGGGCAGGTGAGCCATGAAGTCGTACTGCTCCTGCTCGAGAGCGGTGCGGCGCTCGGCCAGACCGTCAATCTTCTCGTTGACGGCGCGCACGGCCTCCTTGGCGGCCTCGGCCTCGTCCTTCTTGCCCTCCTTCATCAGGGCGCCGATCTTCTTGGACTCGGCATTGCGCGTAGCCTGGAGCTCCTCGACCTCGGTGATGACGGCACGGCGCTCGTCGTCGAGCTCAAAGAACTTCTCGCGATCCCAAGACGTCTGGCGGTTAGCCATGGCGACATCGATGGCATCGGGGTTCTCGCGAACAAACTTGATATCAAGCATTAGATCCTCCGGCGATATACATTCCACTTAGGTTGCAACCTTGTACATGTATGGGCAAGTATATACTTATGAGCGTTTACGACCCAACTCAACTACGCAAGAAGGCACCCAATGGACGCAGTTTTTTCCTTTTTGTTTGGCACCCGCACCGGTTTTGCCATCCTTTTCGCCGGCGGCATCCTGTTATTTGCGATTCTTGCCTTTGTAATGGAGAAGCGCACCCATAAGATGTACGTCGACCGCGGGCCCAAGTCCGAGGATGAGGAAGACAGCTTCTGGGACTAACCCGCCAAAAAGGGGCAGGTTTATTTTGGTCGGTTTTATCTGGGCAAATGCAAGCGCCTCGCAACTGGAATTGAGCCAGTTGCGGGGCGCTTTTCGTACATGTGACAAAACCGCAGGAAAAACCTGCCAAAATAAACCTGTCCCTAAATGGCAGGTTTTACTGGAGAGTTGCGTCGATTGCCTTGACCAGGGCACTGCGCATGCCGGCATCCTCGAGCGCAACGACGCCCTTGATGGTGGCGCCACCGGGCGAGCATACGGCATCCTTCATCGCCGCAGGATGCTGACCAGTTGAAAGCTGCAACTTTGCCGTACCTAGCACCATCTGGCTCACAATGCGATAGGCATCGGCACGCGGGATACCGTGCTTGACCGCCGCATCGCCCAGGGCCTCGATTGCCATAGCGACAAATGCCGGAGCGCAACCACCCACCGTGCCGCCCACGAACAGCAGGCTCGTATCAAGCTCGACCACCGCACCGAGCTTGCCAAGCAGATCAAGCACCACGGCGCTCTGCTCATCACTAAGCGTGGAAGCCTTCTCGCAAGCGATGACGCCCTCGCCCACCGAAACCGGTGTGTTGGGCACCGTCGAGATATGCGCGACGCCCGGCAGGACCTGCTCCCACTTGGCACTGTCCCAGGTCCAGGCAACCGACAGAACGACCTTTTTGGCAAGAGCATCCTTGAGCGGGGCGAATACCTTCTCGATCATGTACGGTTTGACCGCAGCGACCACGATATCGGATGCGGCGACAACCTCGGCGGCATCGTGGCAGGCGACCATGCCGCGCGCCTCGCAGCGCTCAACCAGTGCGTCGTAGCGACCCGCGCAGGCGCACATGTCGCTCGCGGCTACACCGGCAGCGATCCAGCCATCGGCCATGGCGCTCGCCATATTGCCAAAACCGACAAACCCAATCTTCATATCTCATAGTCCTCTCAGACACGCTCTTCAAAACGAAAGCTATTGTCCCACGCCATTGTTTCGTATTGCCGACCTATTTGTGATACGGCTCGCCACGACTGATCTTGCAGGCACGGTAGATCTGCTCTAGCAGCACCACGCGTGCCAGGTTATGCGGCAAGGTAATGCGTCCAAAGCTGAGCATCTCGTCGGCGCGGGCGCGCACCTCATCACTCACGCCGTCCGATCCGCCGATTACAAAGGCGATGTCGCTGTTGCCTCGCAGCATAAGATCGTCGAGCCGCGCCGAGAGCTCCTCACTCGAACGCTCCTTGCCCTCGATAGCCAGCAGGATCACATGCGCTCGAGACGGCAGGGCAGCAAGAATCGCCGCCCCCTCCTTGTCACGTGCGGTATCCACACCGCCCGCCTTGGCCGGGTCGATATCGGCCACCTCGCGGATATCGACCTTGGCATAGGCACCCAGGCGCTTGGTGTACTCAGCGCACGCGTCCTTCCAAAAGCGCTCCTTAAGCTTACCGACGCAAACGACGGTGTATTTCACGCGCGTCTACTCCTTCGAATCGTTTTGAACTTTTCCGGCGGTCAGCATCTGCTCGAACATAGAGGCCGACTGCGAGAAGTCGCTCGGCAGCACGACCGTCGAGGTTTTACCCGTGCGAGCGAACTCCGTCATCATCTCGGACCACTGCGTAAACATGAACAGTTGGTTGGCCTCGTCATTGCCGACACCCGTCTCCTGGATGATCTCGAGCGAATCTTTGATACCCAGCGCGATGGCCTTGCGCTGGTTAGCGATGCCCTCGCCCGCCTTTTCCATTGCCTCAGCCTCGGCGGTCGCCTCGGTGACGCGCTTGATGCGGTCGGCCTCGGCGAGCTCCTGTGCCGCAGCGCGCTTGCGCTGGGCGGCGTTGATGTCGTTCATGGAGTTCTCGACCTCGGTCGGCAGTGCGATTTTGGTGATGAGCGTCGACACGAGGGTGAAGCCGTAGGCGGCCATCTGCTCGGAAACGGTAGCGTTGACATCCTTGGCGATGTCATCCTTCTTGGCAAAGACCTCATCGAGTGTGTAGACGGGAATCGAAGAGCGCAGGGCGTCGGTGATGAAGTCACGCATCTGGTCGACGGGCTCCTGCAGCATATAGTAGCTCTTGTAGATGCCCGAATCCGCCGGGCCAGCACCCATGTCATAGCTCACGTGATATTGAGCCGAGACCTCGAGGCCGATGGTCACGTTGTCCTGAGTCTTAACGTCGATACCAAAACCGTTTTTCATGGTGCGCAGACTCACCGTGGCAGCCTTGCGGTCGATCACGGGCACTTTCATGTGGAAGCCCGCGTTGACGATGCGGTTGAACTTGCCCAGACGCTCGATGATCACGGCATGCTGCTGTTCAACGACATAGCAGGCGCTGGGAAGCAGCAGCAACAGGATGATGATGGGAATCAAAAGGCTGGTAAGGGCGGCAATGATACCGGAAAACAGCATGGTCTCTCCTCTGATAGGCACACGTTGGCATTAGGATACCCGTCCAAGGAGATCGTGCATATCAAAAAAGCCCCCATTGCTGGGAGCTCTTTCATGTAATGGTGCGGGCGAAAGGACGTCCGCGTATCCGCTTCGCGGATCCGCACCGGCTTCGGCCGCCTGCCGGCGTCCTCGCCAGCTCGCTAAAAACGCTCCGCGTTTTCTTTACGCTCGCTCCTTCGCAGGTTCAAGTCCCTGTGATGGGCCCGTAACAAAAAAAGCTCCCATTGCTGGGAGCTCTTTCATTTAATGGTGCGGGCGAAAGGACTTGAACCTTCATGGGGTTGCCCCCATACGGACCTGAACCGTACGCGTCTGCCAATTCCGCCACGCCCGCGTGCAGGAATTAGAATAACGGAGCGCCACCGCGAACGCAAGAACTATTTTTGAAAAAGTTTGCAGGCATTTTCCCAGGCGGCCTGCGCGATTGTTTCGGCGTCCTCACCTGTGCGATCGACACGGTCGTTAACCAGCGCGTTTGCCGTAATGGAGATCATTGCGGGCTCGCATTCAAGACCGCGGATGGGCTCCGGAGCCATATACGGGCAATCCGTCTCGAACAAAATTCGATCGAGTGGGGTTGCCGCAAATGCCTCGCGCACGTCATCGTTGCGCTTAAAGGTGGCCGCACCACCATAGGCGATATAGCAGCCCAGCTCCACAAAGCGCTCCATCGTGGCGCGGTCCTCGCCAAAGCAGTGCAGTACACAACCGGCCTGGGGCACGCCCACCTCACGAAGCGCGTTGTAGGCGTCCACGTGCGAGGTGCGCTCCTGGTCCGTGTCCTCGTGGCGCAGATGTAGCTCCACCGGCACGTTACGGCACACGGCAAGCTCGAGCTGGCGCGCCATGCAGTCAATCTGCACGCTATGGGGCGCCGGCGCGATGTCGTCGTCGTAATCCATGTGGTAGTCCAGGCCGATTTCGCCAATACCGGCGCATAAGGGGTCATCGAGTGCGGCAACGACCTGTGTGTGAACGTCGTCGGTATAGTCCGGCGCGCCATACGGATGCACGCCGGCAAGATACTTGATCTGCGGGATATCCTGCATCGGCAGAATTTCGCGCACGAGCCAGTCGCTATAGTCCGTCACGCTGCGTTTGTCAGCGATGGGGTCGAACATCGTCACCAACAGGTCGACACCCGCGGCTTTGGCGCGCACGAGCGTCTCGGGCACTTCTTTGCCCCAAAACGAAAGCAGATGCGCATGCGTGTCGGCAAGCGGTGCCAAGGGCACGGGGCAGGCGACCGTCTTCTTTTTCTTGGTAAACGTCACGCGTGCGGCATTAGGCATCATGGATTAGCTCCTGGGCCAGACGGACAAAGTCGGCAACATCAAGCGTCTCGGCGCGCGTGGTGGGTGCGATACCGCAAGCCTCAAAGGCGACATCGAGCGCGTCCTTGGCAAAGCCGTTGGCGCTCATGGTATTTCGGATGGTCTTGCGACGCTGGGCAAATGCAGCATCAATCACGCGAGCCACAAACTCGCGATCGAGTCCCTCGGGCACCACGCCGCCAACGCGGTCGATACGCACGACGGCCGAGTCCACATGCGGCGCCGGCATAAAGCAGCGCGGCGGCACCTCAAAACGACCCGTCACCTGCGCATACAGGCCGAGCTTTGCCGTATAGCCGCCATAGGTCTTGTTGCCCGGCACTGCGGCAATGCGATCGGCAACCTCCTTTTGAACCATGACGACGGCGCGCTTGAGCGCCGGCATCGTCTGGAAGAACTGCAGGATGATCGTCGCCGCCACGTTATAGGGCAGGTTCGCGACAAACACCGTCGGCTCACCGCCCGCAGCCTGCTCAATCTGCTCCGGACCCACCTTGAGCGCGTCGCCCATGATAAAGCGGAAGTTGGCATAGTCGGCGGCATGGGCGTCGAGCACCGGCTCGAGCTCGGGGTCGGCCTCGATCGACGTGACGCACGCCGCCTCCTGCAGCAGCGCAAGCGTGAGCGTACCAACGCCCGGGCCAACCTCGAGCACGCGCTCATCGCCCGTGAGCTCGGCAAGCTCGCAGATGCGCTCAATCACATGGTTGTCGATCAGGAAGTTCTGGCCCAGGCGATGCTTGGTCGCAAGGCCAAACTCCTCCAGCAGCTCCCTTGTTGCCGTGGGGTTTGCCAAAGGCGAAGTTGTCATAGTTGCCTCCTTAGCATGGTGGCGGCGTCTTGAAACAAAAGGGCATGGACCGTTGCGGCCATGCCCTTACATCTAAACAGCAAATTGCCGATATGGCGCGCGGCGTCTTAGCCCAGACGCGGGAACAGCGGCTCACCCTTCTCAACGGGCTGACCACCAGCAAGCAGGCCCCAAGCGCAAATGCCCTTAAGGTCGTCGCTCGTGGCCTCGTCCTCGCAGGACAGGCGGCGCAGGGCCTCGGCAGAAGTCTGAGGCATGAGCGGCATCAGCAGGTGAGCGGCAATGCGGATGGCCTCGAGCAGGTTGTAGATCACAAATGCCAGCTCGTCAGCCTTGGCCTCGTCCTTGGCAAGTGCCCAAGGCTCGGAGTCCTCGATGTAGTGGTTGGCGGCGTGGATGAGCTCCATGACCTCGTCCTTGGCTCCACCGTAATCGAGCACGTCCATCTTGGCCATGTAGCGCTCGACCAGGCCATCGGCGATCTTTGCCAGCGGGTTGTCGAACGCATCGAACGACGCGGGCTTGGCAGGCGCGCAACCGTCAAAGTACTTGCCGCTCATGTTGAGCGAACGCGAGATAAGGTTGCCCCAGCTGTTGGCCAGGTCGGCGTTGTAGACCTGCTCCATGCGGTCGAAGCTGATGGCACCGTCGGTGCCGGGGACGACGTCGGTCATAAAGTAGTAGCGATAGCCCTCAACGCCCAACATGTCGATAACGTCCTGCGGAGCGATGGCGTTGCCGCGGCTCTTGGACATCTTCTCGGCCTTGCCGGTCTCGGCATTGCGCACGGTCAGGAAGCCGTGGGCAAAGACGTGCTCGGGCAGGGCCTCGCCGATGGCCATGAGCATGGCGGGCCAAATGACGCAGTGGAAGCGGATGATGTCCTTACCCACGATGTGGAACTGCGCGGGCCAGCGATAGGCCAGCTCGGCACGCGCCTCGTCGGTGTCGACACCGTAGCCGACGGCCGTCATATAGTTGAGCAGTGCATCGAACCACACGTACGTCACGTGGCCCTCGTCAAACGGGACCTGAATACCCCAGTCAAAGCTCGTGCGGCTCACGGAAAGGTCGTTAAGGCCGCCCTCGACAAAGCTGCGCACCTCGTTCATGCGGAACGCAGGCTCGACAAAGTCGGGGTGCTTGTCATAGAGCTTGAGCAGCTTGTCCTGGAAGGCAGAAAGCTTAAAGAAGTAGGACTCCTCCTGCACGCGCTCAAGCGGACGGTGGCAGTCGGGGCACAGGTGCTGGCCGACGCTGCCGTACTCCTCGTCGCCCTTCTGGACCTGCGTATCGGTGAAGTAAGTCTCGTCAGGCACGCAATACCAGCCGTCGTAGCTGCCCTTATACAGGTAACCGGACTCCTTCATGCGCTCCCACAGGTACTGCACGGCATGATGCTGGCGCGGCTCGGTGGTGCGGATGAAGTCGTCGTTGGAGATCTCGAGCTTGCTCCAAAGCTCCTTGAAGTGCGGGGCCTGGCTGTCGGTCCACTCCTGCGGCGTCATGTTGTGCTTGGCTGCGGCCTCGGCGACCTTCTCGCCGTGCTCGTCCATGCCGGTCAGGAACTTGACGTTATAGCCGGCGGAGCGACGATAACGGGCCTGAACGTCGGCGATGATGGTGGAATAAGCCGTGCCCAGGTGCGGATCGGCGTTGACGTAGTAGATGGGCGTCGTGATAAAGAACGAAGGCTTGCTTTGATCCATGGGGTTTGTCCTCCAGAAAAACGTTGCATACAGAGGATGATTCTAGCGCAAGGGCTGGATATCCTCCATCTATTGCATATCGAGCACCATGGCATAGACATCGCGCTTGCGGCGCGAATACTTCTGAGACAGGCGCTTGGCCACCGCAGACGCGGGCTCCCCCTCCTCGAGCGCGGCGCGGATATCCTCGCGCAGGGCCTCGTCGGGATCCGCTGCCGCGGCGCCAATCGGCACGGCACCGGCCTCCTCATCCTCGCTCGGCGGCGCGATGACCAGCGCAATCTCGCCCTTTACCTCGCCGCGAGCACGCAGCTCCTCGGCAAGCTGGGCAGCGGGCCCGCGCAAGACTTCCTCGTGCAGCTTGGTGAGCTCGCGGCAGACGGCAACCTCACGTTGGGGAAAGACCTCCGTCACGGCCTCGAGCGTCGCCCCGATGCGATGTGGAGACTCGTAGAAGATGAGTGCGCCGGGCACCACGGCAAGGCGCTGCAAACGGCGCACACGGTCACCGTGCTTTCGGCCCAAAAAGCCCTCGAAGAAAAAATGCTCGCAGGGAATGCCGGACGAAACGAGCGCCGTGACGCAAGCAGAGGGCCCGGGAATAACTTCTACGGGCACATCGGCCTCACGTGCCGCCTCGACCAGCGCCTGGCCGGGATCGGACACGCTCGGCATGCCGGCGTCCGAGGCAAAGGCGAGGGTCTCCCCCGCCAGCAGACGGTCGACTAGGCCGGCGGCGCGGCTGGCGATCACATTCTCGTCGCAACGGACAAGCGGCTTGGAAATGCCCAGGTGCATCAGCAGCTTTGACGTCACACGCGTGTCTTCGCAGCAGATGGCATCGGCGGCGGCAAACGCCTCGCCAACGCGCGGGGACAGGTCGCCCAGGTTGCCGATGGGCGTGCCGACCACATAGAGTTTGCCCGTATGGGCGCTGTTTTGCGTCATATCAACCTATTCAATCATGCCGCGCTCGAGCGTACCGAGCGCCGCGCGGGCGTCCCATGCTGCAATGCGCTTCTCGGTCTTCCACGTTTGGAAGAACCAACCGGCAGCCGGCGCAAACGAAGCCAGCTGATTGGCGATAAACACGCGCTCGTAGGCATTGCGGCCCTCGGGCGTAACCGACGAGTTGGCAAAGATCGCCGCGCCCGACCATTCGCCCACCAGCACGGGGAACCCAGTCGAAATCGCTTCTTTGAGCTCGCGCTTGTTGCGCGAAATCGCCGTCGTCAGCCCGCGGGGGCTCGTGATATCGAGCGCATACTCGTCACGGTAATGGTACAGGTGAAGGTCCATGTAGACGTTCTTGTACTTGGCGCCGCGCATAAAATGCTTCCACTCGTTGGGATGCCCCGACGACGAGAAGACGACGATCTTATCCTCGGGCATATACGAACGGACGAGCTCGTAGGCGTCGCGATAGAAGTTGCGCAGGTAGTGCGCCGGAATGCCATCCGTCATGGTGAAGAGGCTCTTGCGGACACTCATCTGCGGCGTATCCAGCAGCTCAATGCCCAGCAGGCTCTCGGCCTCGCCGTAGCGATCGGCCAAGCGCTCGAGCACGTCGAGTGCGACATGACGACCGTTGGTGGACGAATGCCACTCGGCGACAGCCTCCGGCGTGGTGGGCGAATCGTTGGAATCGCCCTGGCCACCGGGCACAGTTGCCAGATCGAGCAGCACGCGGATGTCGTACTTGGCAGCCCACTCAATTGCACGGTCGATGTAGTCGACAACCGAGATGTAGGACGCATCGGACTCCTGCGAGCCAAAGGCATACCAGGGCACCGGCAGACGCACGGCATTGAGGCCAATCTGCGCCATGCGGCGGAAATCGTCCTCGCTCACAAACGTCTCGTAATGACGGCGCATGCGCTCGTTATAGGCGGCGGTGCCCATGGCCTCCTGCAGCTCGGCCGCATTGGATGCACCAGTCGCCGCGTATAGCGACGGGGTCACCCAAGGCTCGGGAATAAACCAGCCAGAGAGATTAACGCCGAGTATCCTCTCCATCACTGCCCCCTTCGGATCGTGCAGGTCGAACCTGCATCGTATTGCATAGGAAAAGTATCGTTTTGAGTATACCCGCGCGTGCGGACAGACGACCGAACGGTCTGTAAAGTGACGCGAAAGTGGGAGGAATGTCTGGGCGGGCGGGCCCGAGATGGTGCGCCGAGATGTACATATGCGCCGGAAGTAGGCGGCCGGAAAGCGCATCCCGTTTTTCGCAAAAGACTGGGATGCATTTTCCGTTCGAGGCCTCAACCGGAAAATGCATCCCGTTCTGAGCGCGGGATCTGGGACGCAGTTTCCGCCAAAGGCCGCAAAAGGAAAGCGCGTCCCATTCTGACGCCGGATTCCGGGTCGCGCTTTCCCAAGCGGCCTCAAAGCGGAAAACGCATCCCACTCTGAAGCCAAATTCCGGGACGCAATTTCCGCAGAGCCCTCGATAAAAGAAAAGGACCCCTTTGCAGAGGTCCTAGTCAATTCAAGGTGGCGGGGAAGGGAATCGAACCCCTGACACGAGGATTTTCAGTCCTCTGCTCTACCAACTGAGCTACCCAGCCATTTGAGGTGTGCCTTGTTTCAAGGCTTGATTAGTATAACCAAGGACGCGTTCCGGTCAACCGAGAATTTTAAAAAAGTTTTTGAGCACAGCCTCGGTTCTATAAATCGGCACGTCAGAGGCATCAGCCGGCAGCAAGAAGTTTTTCACTCAGAGCCGCACGGGCAAACTCACTTGGCGTCATCCCCTCGGCAGCCGCCCGTCGACGAATGGCCTCCTTCATTCCCAGAGGAATCTTGACCGACAGCGTTGCCGTCCCCTCACCTGAGAGCGGGGGCCGTCCATGCACGATCCCACCAACGGTGTGTTCGCCATCCGGAAACTCTCCGCGCTCGTACGACTCGCACCACGCGTCAATCATTTCATCCGTTACAACCTGACCATTAGCGGCCGTATACGTCTTGCCCATCATCGACCCCTTTGCCGAGCCTGTTCAATCTCCTGCCAAAATTTCTTCTGGACTGGAGACAAGGCATGAATGATAAGCCACCCACGGACAAGCTCCACCGCGACAAGCTCCACGCTTCGTCCGTCTGAGAGCCATCCAATTGCAAGCCATCTCGGCGGCTCGTCCTTCGACTCGCGACGAATGCACTCAGTAACCGCAAGCCAAGCGCTAAGCACCTGCTTTTCCGTCAGGTGCTTTTTAGCGTTGGGATGAATCTCAACATCCATGCATCTTCTCCTCCATCTTACCCAATTTCGTATGACAAAAGTCCACTGTCGCCAATTCTTAAGCCGGCACGCGTTGGAGAGCAGGAGTCGAAACAATGATTGAAGGACGCTCTAGTACGGCCCAGGCGCCGAGGCAAGAGCACATGTGCCAAGGACGGACGTTTTCGTAGCGCGCGAGGATATTGCCGTCGCGATCGATGAAGGCGATGTCGATGGGATAGGCCATAAAACACGTATGGACCGAAGAGCAGCGTGGAAACGCCATGACGAGCGGCAGGCCGTTGGCGGCAACCGGACGCCGTCCCAGCATGCCGCGCAGGCGCACGACAAACGACTCCGCCACCACAAACTCGGCCGGCGTCCAACCCAGCCTGTTGAGTGCCCGCGCGTAAGCGATGTAGGATGAGACCGCGGTCACATGACCACCCCCGGACGCCATGGATCGACCGTCACCGCGCGCTCGTGCGACAACGTTGTCGGCGCCCCCAGCGAAACGCCAGCGATGCTGAGAGAAGTCGGCCACGGCTCATAGTGCATGGTGCAGGTGTAGGTCCTAAACGTACCGGATAGGGAGAGCAGGCCACCATCTGATGCCTTCGCGCCTTGCTCGCTCGACACTTCGATCTGCAAGTCATAGCCTTCCATGGCATTCAGAATTTGAGTCTGGACCGTCACCGAGGCATCGGCAGAGTTCTCGTCACCCTCCCCGCCCGGTGCCACAGCGTGCGCCAACACGATGTCGGGCACCACGCGGTCGAAGCGCGCGACAGCGCTGGCAAAGACCATGACGTTGTACACGATGAGTGCCAGCACCAGCAAAACGGGCGTAACCACTGCCATCTCAACCGTCGCTTGGGCGCGCTCCTCGCGCAGACGCATGCGGATACTCATTACGACCCACCGCCCAGAGCGCCAACCAGCGTGGCGACATCGACGGTGAGCGGGATGGAGCCGCCGCCGGGCAGAGGAATCTCCGCAAGTGTGAACACCGTGCCGCTAATGGTGCGTTCGACTTGATATTCCAACGCCTCGCAAAGCGCCTTGGGATCGGTCACGCCCAACGGAATACTTCGCAGTTTGTCTTGCGCTTGAGAGAGACCCGCAATGTCAGACCCCGGACTCTTAATGACATTGGCGGAATCGGTCAGCACCGGCTTTCGCAGGCGCAAGTCGCACGGTTCCAAACCCAGCGCCGCCACGGACGCCGAAACGGTATCGCCGAGCCACGATGCGATGGAGCCCAACGCGCCGCTGCCCCCTCCTAGGCCTTTAATCATCTCGTCCATAAGTTCGTCGGCCGAACCTTGGATATCACCGTATCCTACGAGCAGCCGTCCCCAAACATCCATGACGCCGTCGAGCACGCCGGCAACGCCGCCCGAGCGTTCCTTCAATGTCGAGAAAAATCGCGAAAGCACGTTGTTTTGCGCCGTCGCCTCATCGGGCGCCAACACCGCGGCAGAGATAGCACCGCGATCGCCAAGCCTGACTGCCGTGTTAAACGAAGAGTTGAGCTCATCGGGGCTCGAGATGGCACCCGAAACCGCAAAGGCGACCACGCCGTTGCGACCGGGCGGAGCGATACGCGGGCGCTCGCCCGAAAGCTCCTTGATGGCCTGGTCAAACGTATTGCCCGCACGATCGGCCTCGTCTTCGGTCTGACGCTCGAGCTCGAGCTCTTTGTTGCGGCATTCGACGTAGTCTTCCAGAGCCTCTTTGAACTTGTCAAAGTGGTACTCGAAGCCGTTTTCGATGAACGATGGCGGCATTAGGGCGCTTCCAAGCGTAACCACGCCGAAGCCGCACGCTTCGCATGTATCACGACCATCATAATCAGCAACAGATGCCAGCCCACTCGGAGTCCCTTTCTGATAGACGGGGCATTCGACTCCATAATGCAGGTATGTTCTGCCGTCGTTGTTGCTTACAGGCCATGCGGCATCGGTGTAAAGTTCGGTCGGCCGCACCTCGTTTGGGACACGCGGCAATAGTGGGATATAGGCAGAAAACCGTTCGCCATCATCTTTTATGTATGCTCGATCGACCTCTTCAATTGCATAGGCATAGAACGCTTTTCGAGCGGCTGACTGCGCTTTCATCTCGACGCTCGATCCCTGAGGTTTTTCATTCGCCAAGCGCTGTCGGTAATAGGTTTTCGCGCGATTGAGCGCTATTTGCGGCTCCCATGTGATGCTCGACTTTTCATGACGGTTCTGGCTGTCAGATAGTTCTGCTAGTTTTTTCGCACGCTCCCACATACACGAGTACTTGCCAATCGAACTCTCGTCCGACCCGCCACAATCCGCCAGCCAAGCGCGCTCTTTAGCCTTCGCCGTCTCCTCCGAGGCCTTCCGCAGTTCCTCGGCCGCACGCTCTAAATCATCTGATGTGCCTTTAATGGCATCGGTCGAGATCTCGGACCCCTCGAGCGCAGCGAAGTCCGACTCGGATGTCTTGGGCACGGCAAGCGCCGTACCGGTATAGGTCACACTATCGGTATCCTGCGCCGACACCGCCTGCGTGGCACGCGCGGCGATCAGATACGGCAGAGCCGTCTCGATTTTCTGTAAGCCTTCCGATGCGCTTTTGGCAAACTTGTTGCGCGTTTTAATGATCTCAATCCCGGTGTCGACCATATTGCCGGCAACTGGTTCGGCACCCGGGATGAGGATGGCGACCAGGCCCGTCCCGATCGTGGCAAACCCCGCTAGGCCCAAACTCAAAATGCTCGCATCCACCACCGTGGCAGCCGTGTGATAGGACGACACCACATTGGCGCCTGCCAGCGCGCCGCTATCGGCAGCCACCTGGGTGTCCCCCGCGCGCGACATGCTCCATATCGCCGCCGTCGACGAAAACAGCAGCGTGAGCACCACCAAGATGACCACCGCAGAGGAAAGCGTGGTGTAGGCACCGTCTTCGATAAACAGGTCGATACCGGCTCGACCCATAAAGCCGCCTCGCTTGCGATGGCAGCTCGGACGGCGCGTCAAAACGCGTCTAGACCAGAAACGCTTAATCCCATGCAGCAATCCACGAATCATAATCTCCCTCCAGCCATTCGGGACGTGATTGATACGAGACATCGACCTTGAGCTCAACGTAGCCGCCCTCGGCGGTACCACCCATAACCTGCGCAAACGCACCGATCACAGGCAACGGCTTGACCTCGCCGGAAACGGACACGGACGAGACGCCGCCCGCATCGGCCCGGCTAAGCTCGACATCCCACGACAGCGGCCCGCCGGCATGAAAGATCGAAACGTTGGGCACTGCGGCAAGCCGGCGGAGGGTGAACTCCTTAAGATCGTCGTCCTCCGCCGTCGTCGTGGTCATGAGCCGCGCGGTCTCGGCGGCGGCAGACTCCATGACCGCGCGCGCATAAAGCAGGCACACCGGTTGCAGTGCGAGAAGGATGAGCGTCAGAAACGTCGGCAGCAAAAAAGCGGCCTCGACCGTAGACTGCGCCCGGTCCTCGCGCGCGATATCAATACAACGCGATGTCCTTAGCGCCCGCAGCGGCGTCGATAACCGACGTCGAGGCAACGCCATGGGATGCCGCCCGCTCAACCAGCGCCGCCAAGCGTCCATCGGTGCCAGCACGCCAAAGTCCCACAATCGCCAGCACGATCGATAACAGCGCCACCGTGACGATGGCGTATTCGACCGTCGCCTGGGCAGATTCCTCACGCAGAACGCCATGCATTTCACGATCCCTCCTTTGAGCTTATTGTTTGCGGGACCAGACGCACGGCGCGCAGACGACACGAAGCATCGCCTGCATCTGCGGCAACCGTCACCATATCGACCCAGCCGCGCCCATCGCGCACGATGGCGCCCCATACGTTGCCCTTAATATCGAGATAGCCGCTCAGGGCGAGCTGGGCCGTTGGCACCTCGCGGTAGGCGCGTAACATATCCGCCGCTGCCTCGGTCATCGGTCGGTCCTCGGACCATGCAAGCCGGACCGCAATCGCGTTGTCCTCAGGCGAATCCGTCGCAGTGCCAGACCGCTTGTCGAGCGTCCGCAGAAAGGTTTGCGCCGTGACAGCGACATCCGAATCGTCCGCATCTCGCATCTCATCTTTTTGAGACGCCACCGCCGAATCTGAGCCTGAATCGAAGGCGGCCCCAGGACGCTGCTGCCGCGCGGCGTTAAGCCCCCAAAGCACCGCCGCTATCGCCACGGTCAGGCAAGCAAACACCAGCAGCACCCCGATGGGGCGCTCGCCCTCTACAGGCTGTTGATGCCCTCGCTGATAGCGTTCCATAGATCTTGGACCTTGCCTTTAAATGCAACGATGGCAATAATCGCGATCACCACAAGCACGCCCACCAAAATGGCGTACTCGGTGGTACCCTGCGCGCTCTCCTCCCGCAACAGCTCCTTGGCATGCTGGCGAGCGCGGATCGCCCGGCAAAAAGCCCAGTTCCAAGCCTTGTCAGCAACTTCGACCATCGTGTTCATGTATTCCTCCCTACATCATCCCGCCTGCTCCAAGCAGCGGGCCCAATATGGACAGAAGCAACGCTGGCAAGATGAGCGTGCCGGTGGGAATCAGCAGCTTGACGGGCGCACGCTCGATCTCGCACTCGACCGCGGCGCGATGAGCCGCACGGATCTCGCGACTTTGAGCGGCCAGCGTCTCGGCAAGTGGGGCACCCAGGGCGAGCGCCTGCCCCACCGTGATGGCAAAGGTCTCGAGCGCTCGCACGTCCAGGTCGCGCGCGGCGGCCAACAACTCGTCCTCACGCGTGCCCACGCCCACCTGCCACGCCATGCAGGCCCGCTCAAGGCGAAGAGCCAGCACTGACCGGCGGTTGGCACAGAAAATCTCAAGCGCCGCATCAAACGAAAGACCGGCCGAAAGACCCAAGCGCACAACATCGATCATCTCGGACACTTCGCCGAGCGACACTCGCGCCGAGCCGCCCGCTCCAACCGCGCCCTTCACTCGCGCGGTCAGGGCATCGACCACCGAGCGACCCGCGGCAGCGACCAGCACCGCCTCGCGCTTGCAGGCCTCTGCGATCTTGCGTGCATCCGCCCGATCCAAACCCGTCGCGACAAATACACTCAGGGCGCACAGGCAAGCCGCAACTGCAACCGGGGCGCTCATAGCTCCACCCGCATAATGCGCCGGATAACCACCAGGGCAACGGCGTTGAGGGCAAGACCCAGCACCACAGCGCCCGCGCCGGCAGGCGTCGCAAGACCGCGACGAAAATCTGCCGAAAGCAGCGCCAACACCGCGCACATGCCCGCCGGCATCGCCGCGACCATATGCGCAGACATGCGAGCCTGAGACGTCTTGACATCCAGGCGGCGCTTGAGCTCAATGCGCTCCCCCACCATGCTCGACGCCTCGGACAGTAAGTCGGCAAGCGGAGCGCCGGTGCGCTGAGACACCTTAAGCGCCAAGGTCACAAGCGAAAGACCGGGGGCGTCGATGCGCGCGAGCAAGTCATCGAGCGCGTCGGTCGCCGAGATGCCGCAATCGATCGCCGCCGCTACCCGCAAAAACTCGGTATGTACCGGCTCTTGCGCATGAGCGCCCACAAAGCGCATGCCCTGGGCCAGCGAATGTCCCGAGGCAAGCGACATGGAAAGCGCGGTAAACGCCTCGGGCATGGCCTCTTCTACATCGTGTTGCTCGCGCCGGCTCTCAAAGCCATCCCGAGCGGCGCCAACGGCAATCGGAGCAACAAGTCCCAAGGCAAATCCGAGGGGCGATAACGACACCATCGTTAGCAAAACGCAGCAGACACCGCTCGATAGCAGCAGAAACGCCAAACGCCCCGAAGCATCCTCGATCACGAGGCCAAGGCGATGTGCCGGAGCCAGCGATGCCCACGAACGGGCGATCTTTTTCAGCAGATCGTTTTCCACCAGCTCACGCGGCAGCTTCTCTGCCACCGTCTCGAGCACCTGACGCGCCAGCTCCGCCGGCGGCACCTGCGGCACACGAGGTTCCACCCCGCACGCCGTCGCAACAGAAAACCCTGCCAAACCCCCTACGACGAGGGGCACAGCGACCTCCATTCGTCCACCTCCTCTTGTGTGAGCGTCCCCGACCGCAGGCCTTCTGCGATAAACGGCGGCTCGCGGTCAAGCGTCCAGGTGCGCTCGGCGGCATCGAAAGTCACATAGCGCTCGAGCTCTACGCCGCCCGACGCGGCGCGACGCACCCCCGAATACGAGGAGACGAAGCGCCTGCCATCGGCGTGGCGCTCGGACATCACGATGCCGTCGAGCGCCATGGCAATCTGCTCCTCGATGAGCTCGCTCGGCAGATCGATGCCATAACGTGCAAGCAACGTCAGACGTACCACGGTCTCCTGTTCTGAGCCCGCATGAAGTGTGGTGAGCGACCCGTCGTGGCCCGTGTTCATGGCCTGCAACATGTCGCAGCACTCGGCACCGCGCACCTCACCCACCACGATGCGGTCGGGGCGCATGCGCAGGGCATTGGTCACCAGGTCGCGGATCGTCACCGCGCCCTCGCCCTCAATTGAAGCCTCGCGCGCCTCTAGACGCACCACGTGCGGATGATGCGCAAACTTGAGCTCGGCAGAGTCCTCGATCGTCACGATGCGCTCGCCGGTGGAAATCTCACATGACAACGCATTGAGCAGGGTGGTCTTACCAGATCCCGTGCCTCCCGCAACCGCCAGGTCCTGTCGCAGCGACACCGCGCAGGACAACAGCTGCGCATACCAAAGCGGCAGCGACCCCAGCCCCACAAGCTCGTCCAGCGAGCAAATGCGGTCCGAGAACTTTCGGATGGTGAGAATCGGTCCGTCAATCGCCACGGGTGGAATCACCGCGTTGACGCGATAGCCCGTTTTGAGGCGGGCGTTGACGATGGGGCTGCGCTCGTCGATACGGCGGCCAAGTGGCGAGATGATGCGGTCGATAAGCACACGGATCTGCTCATCATCCTCAAACCCATGCTCGATGGGGTGCAAGACGCCGCCGCGTTCAAAGAAAGCCGAGCGGCAGCCGTTAATCATGATCTCGGTAACGGTGTCGTCCTCGATGAGCGGCTGCAACGGCCCCAAGCCCACCACGTCATCCAAAATCTCGTCGATGATGGTCTCGCGCTCGGTCGTCGCGAGATCGGTCGGCTCCTCAACATTGAGCGCCGCCTCCACCGCGGGACGCAATTCCGAGCGGGCAAGTGCCGGGTCGACATAGGCGCTGATACGCGCCACTTCGTCGTAACCCATGCGGTCCATCACGGCGCGCTTGGTGCGTCGTTTCACCGCGCGGCGACGCCCCGCATCTACAGGCGCTGCCGCCGCTGCAGCGCCGGCAGCCTTAATCCTCGTTTGCAGGCTCATCGCTGATCACCCTCGCGCGACCAGGGAAGGCGGATACGCGGGCGTTCGGTGCGCGTTGCACGGTCGGCGACCATATCGCTCCAAGGGCCGACGGCGCACCCCAGTTCCACGAGCATCTCGCGCGTGGCCTCGCGCACGCTGGTCGCAAAAGCGCCGGTCTGCCCCACTGCCTCGTCAGCGCGCCCAAACGCCATGAGCGCGGCGAGATCCTGCCCGCCATCGGCGATACGAATCTTGGAGCTCAACGCACAGGCAATCTCAAAGCGCATGGCGACGTCCTCGTCTGCCCCGCGCGCGCCAAACCGGTTGAATACAGCGCTCATGCGCGTGCGCGGCACACCTACTCGACTTGCCAGTTCAATGACGCGCGATGCCGATGTCGCGGACGACACCGCAGCATCGCCAACGACCAGGCAACGGTCGCTCGCCGCCACCGCAGCCGCCACGGCGTCGCCCCAAAAGACCGAGGTATCGATAAAGACCACGTCGGATTCGCGACGCAGAACATCAAGCAGTAGCTCCACCGGACGTGCCATGAGCTCGGCTTGCTCGGGCGCCGCGACGGGACCCCAGAGCGTAACGCCCGGCGCCACGCGCATCGATGTGGCTACGATATCCGGCTCGGTGAGCGCGCCCGCCGCTGACGGCTCGATAAGTGCCGCCATATCGCGCGGAGCATCGACGCCTAACAAGTCGTAAAGGTTTCCAAACATCAGGTCCAGGTCGAGCACGGCGGCACGCAAGCCCAACAGCGACGATGCGTGTGCCATGGTAGCAACGATCGTCGACTTGCCGCAACCGCCCGAACCCGAAATGGCGCAGATGACCGGAGCTCGATGCTGCGGAGTGGCAGCGTCTGCCGGCGGCATCGGAGGCGGCGGAGCGGGCGTCGGTGACAGCGTCCCCGTCTCCCCCGCCGCAACCACACGCTGCGTCCAAGCCGGCATGGCGGCTTGTTCGGTCTGCGAGGCAGGCTCGTTCTGTGCAATCTGCTCATGCTGCATCAGCGACAACTCGCCGCACCCGGCAAAGCCCTCAACTTCGTCGAGTTCATCCGCCAGATTCACGCCGTGCACGTATCCCATATCTACAGCCGGGGAGTCGCCAGCATGCTGCGCCGGCCCTCCAGCGTCATCGTATACAAGGGGGTTCCGGGGGCGCCGACCATGCTCGGCTTCCGCTTTTCCATAATCATCAACACGCGGGCCTCTTGTAGCGCGAGGCGCCCCGGGTTCCCTATCAACAAAAGCATCGGGCTCAATCGTCATGCGCCGATCGGAATCAACCGCTCCCTCGCCCGCGCGCCCGTTGCCGCATATACTGTGCGCAGCGATGACCTCGGTCGCCCCCGCGCGAAACAGTCCCTCGATATCCGACGGATCGAGCGCTTCTATCAACACGACCACGCGACTCACGCGGCCTTCGGCCGTCAGGCGCGCAACAGTCTCGCGCACATCTTCGATATCAAACAGAGACGCCGCGATGATGGCAGCCCCGCGGCGCGACGGAAACGCCCGCGCCATGGAAACCAGCCCGTCCAGGTCACCCACGCGAAGCACCTGTGCACCCGCATCACGGCCCTCGACTTCCTGCTGCAACAGCCCGTAATCGCCGCACGCGCAGCACGCAAGCCAGATCGCCTTCATCACTCGTCGCCTCCGCTCTTTTTGCCGCGCGCCGTGGCGGGAATCGTCAAGCTGACCGTTCCCTTGCCCGAGGCTCCCAGCAGTTCCTTGACGTCTTCGGGGTCAGCCGCCAGCGTCACCCATTCGATCTTGCCCTCGCGCGTGGCACCGGAATCCTCACTGGTATCGATCACGTGCGCGCCGCACAGTCGATCGGTTACGCCGTCTTTTTGCACATACACATCCACGTAGCTGCCCACGCCCGTAGCACCGCCGACCGAGTGCTCGGCATCGACCGCCACCGAAACGGCGACCTTGCCCTTAGGCACCTCGAGCTTGTGGCTCTCGGCCTTGGTGTAGACATTGCAGATCACGGCGTTTTTGGGAATACGCGAAGTCGTCACGTCGCCGCGCACCTGGCGCAGCTCGGTCGCCGCGTCACGCGGCAGCAGGCTCGTCAGCCATTCCTGGGTTATGACATTGGTCTCATCGAGGGTCTCACCCACATCGATATCGCGCGCCGCGACGCATACCTCGACGCGATCGCCACCGTACTTGGCCAAGGTCTCAGCCTGGACCTGTTCGGCTTGCGAGCGGATCGACGAGCCGTAAACCATGCAGAGCAGAGCAGCGAGCACGCCCGCGACCAGACTGATGGCGATGCGTTTGCTCTTGTTCACGGCCGCTCCTCTCATGGCAGTGCCGGGCGAATGCCCGTACCACCATTGTCTGGGCGGTCAGAGTGCAAAGCGGCGCAATCGCGATCTTGATTTTCGATGTCAAACCAATCGCTGACCAAAAGCTGACCAGTCCGTCAAGCTCGTGGCAAGGTTTTGGTCAGCACGTCAGCAAACTGCATGTTTCGAGGCTTTTCCGCAGCAAAAAAGCCGTCTCCCAAACAGTTGGGAGACGGCTGTCATAGGAAAAATCAATTACAGATGAACATCGGGATCGAGCATTTGAGCGCTCACGCGCATGGATGACGCCAGGTTTTGGAACGTTTCCAGACGCAGGCTGTCGATCTGCCCGGCGTCCTCGGCCTCGCGAACGGCGCAGCCCGGCTCATGGGTATGCGTGCAATCGCCAAACCGGCACGCGCGCGATGCCTCGACAATCTCGGGGAAGGCGCGCGCCAGACCCCGCTCGTGACCCACGAGCGGTAGGCTGCGCAGGCCCGGGGCATCGGCGATCACACCGGCGTCGCCCGGCAGCGCCACCATCACGCGGAAGCCCTTCTTCGCATCCGCATGGCACGGGGCATAGTGCAGCGTCGTCGCGTACACTTCCACCATCACGCCCGCCGGCACCTTGAACGCCTTCACCTTCGCGGTGTCCAGCTCACCGTCCTCCAAATCGGACAGCGTTGCCAGCAGCAGAATGAAATCGTCCGTGCCGAGGTTGAACTCGCTGTCCCGGTGGAACTCAAGGCAGTTCAGCTTCGTGTTGTGGCCGTTGCAGTAGCCCAGCTCATAGGGCATACCACCGTACAGCCCTTCGCCGATTTTCGCGGCGTTCGGCGCGCTGTGCAGCACTTCCACGCGCGGCAGGTACACCACGCCGTCGGTGCAGGGCGTCGTCGCGAGCGCCTTGACGAGCCCTTCCGTCGGATAGCCCTCCACCACGCGGCCGTAGGGCTTGAAAGCCGAATCATAGACAGACAAAATCTCCATGAGAATACGCCTCCTGTTTTTCTCTGCGGAGGATGCTCCGCGTTTTCTTTTCCTTATATTCGCCGTTTTCCGGGGAAATCCTGCTTCATCAGCGAATAATCCCGTCCTCGACTTCGGGCTGATGATACCACGCCTTCGTCAGCGTATCCTTGTAGTACGGCAGAATGTTGTATTCATACCAATATACTTTGTTCCCCTGCGCGGTAATATCCTGCCGGACGCTGAATGAATAGCAGCGATTGTCACGCAAGTGATCCATGTCCGCGGAAATCGCCAGTGCGAGCGCCTTCAGCACCTTCGGGTCGTTCACACGGTCGAATCCGCGCTCCTCAAATACGAAGCGGTACACGCTGTTCATCGGCTTAAAGAGCACAATGCGCACCTCGTCCCGCCGAATCAGCACGCGGTCAACGCAGCAGCGGTTCGCCGTCCGCAGCACGGGATACAGCGCGCGATACAGGTCGGTCGTCCGCGCGCGCTCCACCATTTCCTTCTCCAGCCGATTTCTGCGCCGCTGTGCGTGCAGCAAGGCGACCAGAATGAGCAGCAGCGCCGCTCCCGCCGTCACGATTCCCCAAATCATGTACTTTCGCCCCTCCGCACGATGTTTTTTTCATCATAGCAGGAATGGCGAAATTTGTCAAGTGGTTGCGCAAAAATGCACAAAGTGGGCATCAATGGCGCAAAAACGGCATCTTTCTGTAACTACTTTGAATTTCTTTCGATTTTTCGTGATTTCGCGATAACTTCATTAATTTCTGCTATTGCTTTTTCAAAC
>CALGZX010000006.1 GCA_937934165.1 uncultured Collinsella sp. | reverse complement strand
GTGGTCTGCATGATGACGGGGGACTTGGTCTCCTCGGCAGCGGCCAGAACGGCCATAACAAACTCGAGGTTCTCGACGTTGAACGCGCCGACGGCGTAGTGACCGGCCTGAGCGTCCTTGAGCATCTTTTCGGTGGTAACAAGTGCCATGAGCGTTTGCTCCTCTCCCTCGCCCGCATCTGGACATCGGGCGTAGTTGTTCACAAGGCGTTTTACCTTGCGTTTTACTGCGCTCATTGTATGAAATTCAGCGGCTTTGCACGTGCGAGATATTGAGCCCATGCAGGTCAATACCGTCGTTTTTGAAAAGTAAAAGGAAGGAATTGAATCCGAGCGGACGTGTTCGATATTGAATTTTGGGCGTTAAGCGTCTTTCTTTTATAGAAAAGATAAGTAATCGAAAGGCGTTTTCTTACTCAAAAAGAAAATGAACGAAAATAGATTCAACACAATTCCTGCAAATTAATGTGAGAATGGAGCAGCTATGGCCCATGCGACAACCCGAGCCTTCGCCGACGAACGCCGTACCGCCATTATGGAAATGCTCGATCATAATGCCTCGGTGCAGGTAGCAGAAATCGCCCAGACCTTTGGCGTGTCCTCTGTCACCGCTCGCGCCGACCTGGACGCACTCGCCGAAGCAGGCAAGCTGCGCCGCACGCATGGTGGCGCCGTGTCGCTCCACAAACGCCTGACCGTCTCCACGCAGGATCGCCGCATCAATGTCAACGTCGCCGCCAAGCAGGCCATCGCGCAAAGCGCCATCGAGCTCGTCAATGACGGCGACACGCTGCTCGTCGACTCGGGCACCACCGCTCTCGAGTTTGTCCGGCTCCTCGACCAGCGCGATGGCATCACCGTTATCACGGCCGACATTACCATTGCCGATTACATCGACGAGAGCATGCCCTCGGTCGATGTCGTCATGCTGGGTGGGGCACTGCGCAAAGGTCATCGCTATCTGTACGGTCCACTTACCATGCAGGCGCTCCAAATGGTCCACGCCGATCTTGCCGTCATGTGCCCTGGCGCTTTTGTTCCCGGCTGCGGCTTTACCACCGACTTTCCGCAGATGGCCGAGACCAAAACAGCCATGATCGGTGCCGTCCATCAAAGCGTCGCCCTCATGGACGCCAGCAAGGTCAACGGACGCGGCATGTACCGCTTTGCCGAACTGACAGATGTCAACACCATCGTGATGGACCGCGACCCCGAAGGCGCCGTCGCCACCTCAATCGCCGAGATCGTCGACGACACCCGCCCAAATCTAATCATCGCCGGCGCTTAAACAAAAACCACCACAAAGGTGCCTGTCCCCTTTGTGGTGGTTTGAGCGTTAAAAGCGATATATCGCTACTTGGAAAGCTCGTCAGCGAGAACCTCAATCTGAGCGCGCGAGGCGTCGTTGAGCGAGCCCAGCACGGTCACCTTGTTCTGCGCCAGAGTGATGTCCTTCATGCCCTCGAGCTCCTTGGTCATAACCTTGGCGGCAGCGGGCGCCCAGGAGCCGGCCTCGACGAGTGCCACCGTACGGTTCTGATAGGCGTGCCCAGCAAGCGTATGGATAAAGGTGCTCATGAACGGGAAAATCTCGCCCTGATAGGTGATGGAGGCGAGCACCAGGCGGTCATAGCGAAACGCGTCCTCAACGGCCTCGGCCATATCGTCGCGAGCCAGGTCAAAGACGGAGACCTTCTGGCCGCGAGCCTCAAGCGCAGATGCGAGCTCCTCGACGGCAGCCTTCAGATGGCCATACACGCTCGCATAGGCAATCGTGATGCCCTCGTCCTCGGGCTGATAGCTCGACCAGGTGTTATAGGTGTCGAGGTAGTAGCCCAGGTTCTCGGTCAGCACGGGGCCGTGGAGCGGGCAGATGATCTGGATGTCCAGGTCGGCGGCCTTCTTGAGGACGGCCTGCACGAACTTGCCGAACTTACCGACGATGCCAAAGTAGTAGCGGCGAGCCTCGCAAGCCCAGCCCTCGGGATCCTCGATGTCGTTGGCGCCAAACTTGCCAAAGCCGTCGGCACTAAAGAGCACCTTGTCGGTGGACTCGTAGGAGAAAATCACCTCGGGCCAGTGAACGTTGGGGGCGCCGATAAAGGTCAGGCTGTGGCCGCCCAGGTCGAGCACATCGCCCTCTTTGACGACCATCTTGCGCTCGGGGTAGTCGGTACCAAAGTAGTTGACCATCATGCGGAAGGCGCCCATGCTGGCCACAATCTGTGCCTGGGGATAGCGCTCCATAAAGGCGGCGATGCCGGCGGAGTGATCGGGCTCCATGTGATGGACGACCAGGTAGTCGGGCGTACGGCCGTCAAGCGCGGCCTCGAGGTTGCCGAGCCACTCGTCAACAAAACCGCCGTCGACTGAATCGGCGACAGCGATCTTTTCGCCCAAGATAACGTAGCTGTTGTATGCCATACCGTTCTCGGACACATCGTACTGGCCCTCGAACAGGTCAATGTCGTGATCGTCGACACCGATGTAGCGGATATCTTTGGTGATCTCCATCAGGCAAAGCCTCCTAGATAGACAAAAGAACCCGTCTATCATAACACTCGTCTTCATAGCCACGGCTATCCGTCAGCATCCTTACCGATTGTAATTGAGGCGGAATATACTGCCGTTGACCTGCACAAACTATGCGCGCGGTATCGCCGTGCTATGTCGAATAATGAGCTGGCCGGGAATACGAATGGCAACGGTTTTGCCCGCCGTACCCGCCTCGGGAACCGCATGCTCGAATACCTCGCGTCCACGCTGATGTAAATCGAATCGCACGGTCGTGAGCTCGTTGTGTGCCACAAAATCATCGAGCGAATCGTCGACGCCCACCACGCTCACGTCCTCGGGCACGCGCAGGCCGCTATCACGCAGCGCGGCAATCGCGCCATTTGCCATCTGATCGTTTGCCGCGTAAATCGCCGTCATGGTGCGGTCGTGCTCGGCCAGATATCTGCCGGCCTCGTAACCGCTGTTGGCAGACCAGTCACCCTCGAGCGGCTCTGCCGGCTCGATGTGTTTACGCTCGAGCGCATCCTGCCAACCGGCGCGACGAAATTGCTCGTCGACCGAGAACGACGGGCCGCCAATATAGCGAATCTGCCCGTGTCCCAGCTCAAACAGGTGATTCATAAGCAAGAGCGAGCAGCCGTAATGGTCGGAATCGACCGTGGTCACCCGCGGGTGCGCATACATGGTAACGATGACCGTGCCAATGCCCGGCAGTGGATCAAACGTCTCAAAATCGGGCGCCATGCGGCTCATGCCGATGATGATGCCGTCCACCGGCAATGCGGCCATACGACGCGTGGCCTCGGCAAGCGAGAATTCCTCGGTCTTGGACATCTCGACCAGCGTGATGGCGCAATTATGCTCGCGAGCAGCGCTGGCGATGCCGTCGATCATTGAGAGGTTGCCAAACTTGGTGACATCGTTGATGCATAGGCCTACCGAATGGTAACGGCCGTCGCGCAGCGAGCGACCGGCATAACTCGGACGAAAGCCGAGCTCTTGCATAGCAGCCTGCACGCGCTGGCGCGTCTGTTCGTTAACGTTGGGCAAGCCGTTGGCGACGCGCGAAACCGTCTGCTGCGAAACGCCAGCAGCGCGGGCGACGTCGGCCATGGAGACCGGACGCGTACCTGTATCGTTGGACGGGCGCCTTGCCACAGGATCACCTTCACCCTTGCGAGATCTGAATAGCGTGAATGCCGGCCCGGGCAGAAATACATCCCGCGCCGAGGCCCGCTATCGTCGGACGCATGTTAACGTACTCTACTTTTTCTATCTGCATCTCTTCTGCTTTATAAGTCCATACGGCAGTACCGTTCACGGCTGAATTACTACCGATTACCAGATTCTCAAAAAGTGACAAGCGTTGTGTTATGAGTACGTTAACATAGCCCGTAACGTGCGATATCGTGAACACTTGGTTCATGCCGCTTCAAGTTGTTAACGTACTCATAACGACGCAAAACTCACCCGTGCGCGCCAAGGAAAGGACTCCCATGACCACTCCCGACGAAAAGACACTCGCCACGCTCACCAAGCTATTTGAGGAGGAGTTTGGCCCCATCGGCGACCGCCAGGTGCTCTACGTGCACGCGCCCGGCCGTTCCGAAATCAGTGGCAACCACACCGACCACGAGGGCGGCCACGTCATCGCCGGCTCGCTCGATGTCGCCGTCGACGGTATCGCCGTGGCAACCGACACCAACAAGGTCCGCGTTGCCGATGAGGGCTACCCTACCTTTGAGATCACGCTCGACACGCTGGATATTCAAGAGTCCGAGAAGGGCACGTCCGCAAGTCTCGTCCGCGGCATGGCCCACGAAATCGCCTCTCTGGGCGTTGAGCCCCAGGGCTTCGACTTCGCCTTCACCTGCTCTGTCCCCTCGGGTGGCGGCCTTTCCAGCTCTGCTGCTGTCGAGGCGGCTTACGGCCGCGCTATGGAGACGCTCTGGGGCGCGCCCGCCATCGAGCCCGTCGCACTCGCCCAGATGAGCCAGCGCACCGAGAACAACTACTATGGTAAGCCCTGCGGTCTGATGGACCAGGCCGCTGTGTGCCTGGGCGGCCTCGCCTACATGGACTTTGAGGACCAGGCTCAGCCTAAAACCCAGAAGCTCGAGCTCAATTTTGAGGATCACGGTTATGCGCTCGTGCTCGTTAAGGTTGGCGCCGACCATGTGGCCGCCACCGACGACTACGCCGCCGTTCCGCGCGAGATGCAGGACGTCGCTGCCGAGTTTGGCAAGGCACGCCTGTGCGAGGTAAACGTGGCGGACTTTGACGCCAAGCTCCCCGAGCTGCGCGCCAAGCTGGGCGACCGTGCCTGCCTGCGCGCCGTTCACTACTGGTACGAGAATGGCCTGGTCGATAAGCGCTGGGCAGCGCTCAACGCCGGCGACATCGATCAGTTCCTGGTCCTGACGCGCGAGTCCGGCGCCAGCTCTGCCATGTACCTGCAGAATGTCGTTGCCAAGCTGGGCTCCGAGCAGCCTTCCATGTATGCCCTGGCGCTGGCCGAGCACGTGCTCGACGGCCGCGGCGCCGTTCGTATCCACGGTGGCGGCTTTGGTGGCACCATCCAGGCCTTCGTGCCGCTCGACCTGGTCGACACCTTCATCGCCAAGATGAACGGCTGGCTGGGCGAAGGCTCTGCCCGTCACTACGCCATCTCTGACAAGGGGGCTTACGCGGCATGGCTGTAATGACTGACGTGCGCGAGGCCGCGCAGAACCTGATCGAGTACGCTATCCACCGATCGATGATCGGCCAGGACGATCGCATCTGGGCATACAACACCATTTTGGAGTGCATCGGCGCCACGGGCCCCGCACTCGACATGACTCGGGCGCTCAAGACCGAGAAGATTTCGCTCTTGCACCCCGATACACTCCCCTACTTCGACCTAGAGGGCACGCTTGCTGTGCTTTCCGAGGCCGCCGTTGCCAACGGCGCTGCCGAGGACACGGCGTCGGGCCGCGACCGCATCGCCATGCGCATCATGGGCGCACTCATGCCGAGGCCTTCGGTTGTAAACGAGGAGTTCAACGGCCGCATGGGCGTCAACGAGCCCCGCGCCGCGACCGACTGGTTCTACGGTCTGTGCTGCGACGCCGGCTACGTGCGCCGCGCCGCCATCGCGCGCAATATCAAATGGAGCACCCCCACCAACTGGGGCGACCTCGAGATTACCATCAACCTGTCAAAGCCCGAAAAGGACCCGCGCGATATTGCCGCGGCCGGCGCCGCAAAGAACACGGGCAAGAAGTATCCCGCCTGCCAGCTGTGCATCGAGAACGAAGGCTATCCCGGACGCTCCGCTGCAGCCGACGGCGGCGCCCATCCCGCCCGCCAGAATCTGCGCGTTATCCCCATTAAGCTCGACGGCGAGCGCTGGGGCTTCCAATACAGCCCGTACGCGTACTTTAACGAGCACTGCATTGCCATGAGCTCCGAGCATCGTCCGATGCACGTCGACCGCAAGGGGCTGACCTGCCTGCTCGACTTTGTCGACCTGTTCCCGCACTACTTCATTGGCTCCAACGCCGACCTGCCCATCGTGGGCGGCTCGATTCTGTCGCACGACCACTTCCAGGGCGGCGCGCACGAGTTCCCCATGATGCACGCCGCCGAGGTCTCGCAGTTTAGCGTGCCGGGCTTTGACCAGGTCATCGGTACCGTGTTACAGTGGCCGCTTTCGGTGCTGCGACTACGATCGCACGACCGCGCCCAGCTGCTCAACGCCGCCGAGAAGATTATCCTTGCCTGGCGCGAGTGGACCGATGAGTCGGTTGGCGTCATCGCACACACGGCCGACGGCGTGGCCCACAACACCGTGACGCCCGTCATCCGCCGCGTGGACTCCCGCGGCAACGCCGGCGGCGAAATCTACGAGGCCTACCTGGCGCTTCGCTGCAACATCACGACCGACGAGCATCCGCTGGGCGTATTCCATCCGCATGCTGAGTACCACCACATCAAAAAGGAGAACATCGGCCTGATCGAGGTCATGGGCCTGGCCATTTTGCCGCCGCGCTTGGTTCCCGAGCTCGGCGCTGTCCGCGAGCACCTGCTGGCGGCCAAGGCAGATGCCAGCTACGACCTTGCCGGTGCGCTCGAGGTCGATGATCTTTGTCGCAGCCATGCCGCGTGGGCCGAGGACGTCTTTGCTCGCCGCGCCGACGAGCTTACGGCCGACAACGCCATCGACATCCTGCACGAGGAGGTGGGCGTGGTGTTTGGCCACGTGCTCGACAACGCCGGCGTCTTTAAATGGAACGAGGCAGGACGCGCCGCCCAGCAGCGCTTTATCGATTCGCTGTAATGATCCCCTGGGGACGGAGG
>CALGZX010000005.1 GCA_937934165.1 uncultured Collinsella sp. | reverse complement strand
CGAACTAAACGGCCAGACCCGCCCAGGAGGACCCACATGATCAAAATCACCGTCCCAGCAACCAGCGCCAACCTAGGCATCGGCTACGATACCCTCGGCATGGCCGTCAGCCTCTACTCGCACTTCACCTTCGAGCGCGCCGACAAGCTCACCATCACGGGCTGCCCCGAGGAGTTCCAAAACGAGAATAACCTGGTCTACGTGAGCTTTGTGGATGCACTGGCCGCATGGGGCGAGCCGGCCTTCCCCGTCGCTATCGACATTCAGACCGACGTGCCCGTCGCCCGCGGCCTGGGCTCAAGCTCCACCTGCGTCGTCGCCGGCATTATGGCCGCCGCCGCGTTAACGGGCCACACCGTCGACCGCGCCGAGCTCGTCCGCATTGCCACCGAGGTCGAGGGCCATCCCGATAACGTCGCCCCCGCTATCCTGGGCGGCGCCGTCTGCTCCTTTACGCCGACCGATTCGCTCCCCCAGTGCCTGCGCTACGAGGTGAGCGACCGCTTGCGTTTTATTACCGTGATTCCGCCCTACGAGGTGCATACGAGCGAAGCGCGCAAGGTTGTGCCGCAGGAGATTCCACTCTCCACCGCCGTATGGCAAATGGGCCGCATCGCCGGCATGACGCGCGGCCTGGAAACCGGCGACCTTGACCTGATTGCCGCCGCCAACGACGACCGTATCCAGGAGCCCTATCGCCGCCGCCTCATCCCCGACTACAACGCCGTGCGCGACACCTGCCTTAACGGAGGCGCCAAGACCATCTGGATCAGTGGCTCCGGCTCGACCCTCATGGCCGTGACTGACGACACCATCGTGGCAAAGTTCCTGCAGGTCAAGCTGCGTGAGCAGTTCCCCAAGTGCGACACGCACATTCTGACGTGCGACACCGAGGGCGCTCAAATCGAGTACCTGTAGACATCGCCGATCGGTCTGTCCGGGCCGCCCAGGGGCATCCCCTTAAAACCGTCCTCGCACTTGAGGCCCGCTTATCCTGCTCCTTCGGAGCTACGGATAAGCGGGCCTCGTGCTGCGGAATGTTTTTAAGGGGATGCCCCTGGGTGGCCCTATGGTAACGTGATTAGCGATGTCTACAGGAACCCACGCATCGAAGGGGCGCCGGGCTGAAATTATGGCCTTTTATTGATAGGGGCTCTTGCTAGGCTGGGGCGCTTATTAGAGGCAGGCCTCGGCGATGCGCTTTTTGAGTTCGTCGATGCCGGTGCCGGTCTGGGAGCTTGTGATGATCACGTTCTCGGCCGGGACGTTGAGCTGCTTTTTGATGGCTGCTGCCTGGCGGGCCTGCTGGGTGCGGCTGAGTTTGTCTGCCTTGGTGAGGCAGACGATAAAGTTGAACTCGTTGCCCTGCAGGTAGTCGATCATGTCATGGTCGAGCTTGCTCGGGTCGTGACGAATATCCACCAGCGACACGACCAGGTTAAAGCTGCGCTCCGAGTCGAAGAAGTCGCCGATAAGTTCTGCCCAGCGGTCACGCTCGGCCTTGGAACGACGGGCGAAACCATAACCCGGCAGGTCGACGAAGTGCACGTCGTCGGCCTCGAAGAAGTTGATGTTGCTCGTCTTGCCCGGCGTGCTCGAAACCTTGACGAGGTTCTTGCGGCCAAAAAGCTTGTTCATGATCGACGACTTGCCCACGTTGGAGCGGCCGACGAAGCTCACCTCGGGGCAGGTGGACTCGGGAATCTGCGAAACCTTGCCATAGCTGGCAACGAACTTGGCAAGCTGGTAGTTAATGGAATCGGCCATGGACACTCCTTGGTCGTAGGATCTTGCAAAAAACGCGCTATTGCGCAGCGGCAATGCGTCGAACGATATCGAGCGTGATATCGCTTGCGGCACGCGCATACTCGAACAAATCGAACTCGCGGTCGCAAATCGCATCATACGCCTCGTCACAATTATCGCTGATAGCACGCAGCACCAGGCAATCGACACCATTTTTGGTTGCGACATGGGCAATTGCCGCGCCCTCCATGCCGACACAATCGGCATGCGTCGCCTCGATAGCGTCGTTGCGCATGGCGGCGCCCGTCACAAAGCGGTTACCCGTGGCAATCGTGCCGACCAGGAACTGCTTTGCGCCCTCGTTCGAAGCTGCTGCATTTGTCGAAGCATCAACAAACCCACGCTCAGCAAGCACATCGGCAGCAATATCGACCAGCGCAGGCGTCGAGCCAAACTCCTCGAGCCCCGGTGCAGACTCGGCGATAAGCGCAGTATCGGTATCCAGATAGCGCAGGCATTTGCCGATGACCACGTCGTCGATATGGAGCTTGGGGTTCAAACCGCCCGCGATACCCGAAAGCACAACTGCCTGTGGAGCATACTTGCTAATGAGGTGCTGTGTTGCGGCGGCAGCGTTTACCGTGCCCATACCCGCCGTCGTGGCGACAATCGACAGGCCGTCGAGCCCGCCGGTCACAACGTTCAAGCCCGCCTCCTGTACCATGCAAACGTTACTCAACTCTTCCTTAATCTGCATGATCTCTTTTTCGAGTGCACCGATAATCGCGATGGTAGCCATGCCATTCCCCAAACCTATACGAAATTCTCAACCACGGTATGGTACCAGCATTTTGTTTGACCTCGTCAAACGAACACGCTAGGCCAGCGCAGCTCGCGTATCAAACAGAGCCTTTGCAATCGCAGCCGTAACCTCGCTCGAGCGGTCGCTCCACGGCATCGATGTCATGATGCTCATGACATAGGTACGGCTATCGATGTCGATAAGGCCCGCATCGCATGTCGAATAGCAACCATCCTCGCTAATCCAGCCTGCCTTGTTGCGCACCAAGGCTTGGTCGTCCGCAATCCCATCACGGATAAATGAGCGCGATGTTGATGACAGCAGTTCAGATAACCACTGGGAGGTCTCACTGCCACAGCTCAGATACTCGCTCATCTCGCGCCACAACTTGGCCGAGGTGCGCGGGCAATAAGTGGGAAAATCACTCATCGGATCGAGTGCGGTATCGTAATCGATGCCAAGACCGACAATCCAATCCTCGTAACCGACACGGTCAAACGCCGCGCGTAACGCAATAAACGAATCGTTGTCCGAATTAACGACCGAGGCCTCGATGAGTTCGCGAACCGTCAGCCAGCCCATACTGTAGCCGCCATAGGTGCCCAGAGTATCATCGAGCGATACTTGCCCTGTCTCGACCAGGGATTCACAGACGTAGAGCACATAGAGCGCCTTATAACTACTCGCACCGTAAACCTCGACATCGGCGTTATACGTCACGCCCTTGCCACTTGACAGGTCGTAGAACACCACGCCCACATCGCCCAATTCCTTGGCCTGATCAAGGGCATCTTGGAGCGCGGCGAGGCCCTCATCCTCCAGGGCGGGGATCTGGTCATCAACCAATGAGAAGGTCTGCACGGTATCGCCTGAGGGAATATCGTTAAAGTCCGCCTTCGAAAGCCTCGTCTTAAGGCTCGCTGTCGACAGGGTTTGACTTGCGGTGGCTTTAGATTCAGAGACCTTTTTGTTTTGCGTCTGTACCGTTGACGCATCTGAGTGTGCCATTCGCTCCGACGCGTAGGTTTTGGCGGTAATTCCGAGGATAATAACCGCCAACGTTAGCATCCCAACGGCGGCAATCTTCGTCACGCGGATGCGAACGTCAGCGAGGCCACGCGAAGGCGTGCCCTTCGTCTCATATCTGCTGCTATGCTGCGGCACATACTCGTCCCGCGATGCGTTGTTTCGCACGTGGTCTCCTGACTGCTACCGTTCATATACGAGCAGCATAATACCGAGCAGGCATTTCTTTCCAAAGATATTCAGCGGCGTTTAAGGTGTCTTTAAAGAAACCACAAGCGTATTTATCCAAATGGCACGATTCTGTTGCGCATCTCCGCCCAAAACGCAGTTGCGGTGAAATAGTTCCTGTTTGGGCGGCATAAGCCGATGCACAAGAACTATTCCACCGCAACTTGACGGGGCTCTTTAGCAATCAACTAGGTGCCCGGGGGCACTCATTTAGGGCACTCATTTAAGTCTGTCCCCAATGAGTGCAGCCAGCCTTGTCAGTCTTTTTGGAACAGGGCTATTTTAGCTACTCTTAGCCGATAGCGTTTTTGAGTTCCGCGCGGCGCTTTTTCATGCCCGTCATGACGGCGTTGCGCAGCTCGGGCATGCGCGCGGTATCCATCTGTGGAATGCCCTCAAGCTTATAGGGAATCCCCAGTTGCTCGTACTTGACGACGCCCATCGTGTGATACGGCAGCATTTCCAGGCCCACCACGTTATGCCACGGGGCAATCAGACGACCGAGTGCCTCGCACTCCTCAACCGTATCGGTAATGCCGGGCACCACCACGTGGCGGATAACGACCTTAATCTTGCGACGGGCAAGCTCATCACCAAACGCCAGGATACGTGCGGGATCGCAACCGGTCAGCTTTTTATGCTCGACGGGATCGGCGTGTTTAATGTCGAGCAGCACCATATCGGTCTCGTTGAGTACGGCATCGAACTTCTCGGGATGCGCGGGATCGAACGCATAGCCGCAGCTATCCAAGCAGGTATGCACGCGACCATCGGGGTTATTGTGCATGGCGCGGAACAGGTCGGCTAAAAACGCGGGCTGCAGGAGCGGCTCACCGCCGGACACCGTAATACCACCGCTCCGGTAAAACTCATGGTTGCTCTGGAACTCGTCCATCAGGTGCTCGACGGTCACCATCGTGCCGCCGTTAACCGACCAGGTATCGGGGTTGTGGCAATACGCACAGCGCATGGGGCAGCCCTGAACAAACACCACAAAGCGGATGCCGGGTCCATCGACCGTTCCCATCGTCTCAATCGAATGTACGCGGCCCAGGGCAAACGCAGAGTCCTCGGGACGAGCGTCCACACCCTCGAGCGTCATCTCAGCCATTCCCGCTACCTTGCCTCTCATTGGTTTTAGCTACATAAATGCCAGAATCATTCTAGCCCATACGCATGATGGCGAAACGGTTTAGCGGTCAATTGGGTTGTCCTATTTGGCCCTACGCAAGAGCGGCGGGAAGGCTGTCGCAACCCGCCCGCCGCCGAGGCAATAGAAATCGATAGATGCCAGGCCTTACGCTTTAAGCGTGAGCACCGCACCGAAGGCGGTCGGGCCGCAATGGCTCGAGATGACGCCACCGACCTGAGTCCAGGTAACGTCCTTAAAGCCCAGGTCGCGCGCATAGACTTCCATGTCGTCGCGCAGCTCCTGGGAAAGGCCTACCGAATACGCCAGGCCAATGTGCGAGTAGTCAATCTCGCCCTTCGCAACCATGTGGTCAATAAAGGCGCGGGCGCATTTGAGCATAGAGCCGCGGAACTTCTTGGTCGCCACAAACTTACCGCCCGTCACCTCGATGCAGGGCTTAATCTTGAGCAGATGGGCGCCTAGGAACGCGACGTTGGATAAGCGACCGCCGGCCTTAAGGAAGGCAAGGTCGGTAGGAACAAAACCCAACAGCACGCGGTCCATCACCGAATTGGTGAAGGCGATAATTTCGTCAACGGTGGCATCGGGGTGAGCCTCGATGTATTTGGCGGTCTCGACGACAACGAGCGACTGGCCTACCGAGACAAAGCGCGTGTCCATGGAGAACACGTAGTCGCGCCCCTCCGCCGCAATCTTCGAGGACTGATGTGAGCAGGTCGTGGCCTCGGAATACGCGAGATGCAAAATGGTCGCGTCGGGCTGCTCGGCATGGATACGGTCGTACACGCGAGCAAAATCCGCAGGTGTGCAGCCGCTGGTCTTGGGCATCACGCCAAACTCGTTGCAGCGCGAATAAATTTCAAGCGGATCGATTGAACCATCCTCAACGGTCTCGTCAGCAATCGTGACATGCATGGGCACGCGCACGATGCCATAGCGTTCGCAGAGCTCCGGCGTCACATCCGACCCAGACTCAACCACGATTACGTACTTGCCCATTATCATCACGACCTATCTCAACGTCGACTTTCCAATACCAAGCACAGGCCGCTGCACTGTTGTGCAACTGCACCTAAGCGCCAAAGAGACGCCGCCCCTTGCGCACAACAAAGGACAGCGTCTCCCTGGAAAACTCTGTGCTTATCTGAGATTCTACACGGTTTATTAAGGAGTGTTACTTATTCCGCAAACGGTCGCTATACGCGATAAACGGTAGTTGGCCGCGGCAACTGCGACACATTCCGCCCAACAAGTCCAATCGTGCTCCATGCACGGTTAATGAGCGAGGCGGTAGAAATCCATCGACGCCGCACCCTCGGCGTGCAGCGCCATCGCCGGAACCGCCGACGAATAGGTACGGCTCGTAAGTGCCGCCTCACCGCCGTTGGCAAAAATCTCGACCATCGTAGTGTCCGAAAGCACGCGCAGGTCGCGAAGCTCGCCGAGCTCAATCGACCTCTGGTCGCGCCCATAGCCTTCGTCACCCATGTCGAGGGTAAGCATCCCGTCCGCATAGCGCACAAAGACACCCTTGCGAATCTCGAGCTCAACCATCTTGGCGCCCTCACAGGAAACCACGAGATCAAACAGGCGGCCCGGCTCCTCAACGGTTTCACCGCCTGTCGTGCGAACGCAGTCGCCGCGCATCCTCTCAATCTCGTGCGCCGGCTGCTGGCAGAGCTTACCATCGCGCATGCTCAGCTCTCGCGGCACCGTCAACGCGCACTGCCACCCGCGCGCCACCGTCGGGTTTTCCGCCGTCGCATCGGGGCAACCCGACCATCCGATCATCAATCGCCGGCCTGCAGCATCCTCAAAGGACTGCGGAGCATAGAAATCAAAACCGGCATCGACCATCGGGGGCATGCCCTTCCCGACGATTTTAAAGCTCGGCGCCTCCCAATCGGCCTCGATGGGGAACCACACGCACTGATGCGGATTGCGGTAACGCCAACCATCGGCAGGCACACCCTGCGGACAGCAAACGAGAATAAGCTCGCCATCGAGCTCAAACAGATCGGGGCACTCCCACATAAAGCCAAACTTCTCGCCCAACTCAATGCGCGTCGCATAGCTCCAGTCCTCAAGATTGCGCGAGGTATAGACAAGCACGCAGCCACGGTCGTCTTTCGTACGAGCGCCCAGAACCATGTAGTAGATACCGTCGTGTTCAAGGGTCTTGGGGTCGCGCACGTGCGTACCGATATCGTCGGGGTAATCGACCGGCCCAACAGCTATGCGCTTCTCGCCCAATTCGTCGGGATTCTCGGCAACCATATGAATCTGGTTTTGCTCACGGCCCGTCAACACGTAGTCGTAATCATCACGGTCAAAATGCTTAACGTTGCCGGTATAGAAGTAGTGAATCTTGCCATCACGTACAAAGGCAGAACCAGAATACGCTCCACTCGAATCCAAATCGGAATCGGGGAACAGCATGGGACCGTGATTCTCGTACGTCACAAAATCCTTTGTCGTCAGATGGTTCCAAAGTACTGGACCGCCATGCGCAGCATCGAACGGATCGTATTGATGATAGATGTGATACGTATCACCAATCTGAACCAAACCATTGGGGTCGTTGAGCCAGCCAAGCTCAGGCTCCACATGGAACAAAAGCCTATCGGGGTCGGACGCGATGCGAGCCGCCGTCTCATCCTGTCCGGCACGCCACTGCTCATAGTCCGCACGCATCACCTTGTTTTTTTGATTAAACATCGCCATTGACCTTCTCGTCTATAGGAAAGGACGCTCGACTCACACGAGCCGAACGCCCTTCCCCAAATGGACTTATCCGCACATTACGCTGAACGGCTCAACTAGAAGCTAACGTCGAAGCCAGCGCCAGCGCCCTCTTCATCGGTGGTCGGCACGCCCTTTGCCTTGTTGTAGGCAAAGATCAAGACGATCGGCACGATGAAGGCGATGAGATTACCAGCCACATACCACACGAGCGTCTCGGGCGTAACGATGAGCAGGCCAAGCACGCCGGTCAGACCCTGACCGATGGCGCGCACCTCAAAGAGCTTCACGAAGGCACCGCCGCAGCCTGCACCGATGCAAGCGCAGATGAACGGGATGATCGAGTAGCGCATGTTTGCAGCAAAGATTGCGGGCTCGGAGATACCGACCAGCGTCGGGATAAAGGACGACATGCAGATGTTGCGCTCTTTGGAATGCTTCTTGTGAATGAGGTACATGCCGATGGCGCCGCCGCCCTGGGCGATGATGGAAACCGACCAGATTGCCTGGATGTAGTTGAAGCCAGTCGTGGCAACGAGGTTTGCCTCGATACCCTAGATGAACTGATGCGTACCGGTAACGACGAGCGGCTGCAGGAATGCGGCAAAGACAAAGGCACCGAAGACGCCCATCCTGTTGTACAGGATATCGATTACGCCGGCGAGGACGTCGCCGATCAGGTTGCCGAGCGGGCCGAACACGGTGAACAGGGCGACGTTAGCAAGAATCAGGGTAACGGTCGGGACAAAGACGAACGAAACGACCTCGGGGATGTACTTCTGGGCAATCTTCTCGACCTTGGCCATAAACCAGGCAGTCAGGATTGCAGGGAACACGCCGCCCTGGAAAGCAACCATGGGAATGGAGAGCGGACCGAAGTTCCAGTACTCAGCACCCGTCGGGTCCATAACGAACGTGTTACGGTTCATAAGGCTCGGGTGAACCATGACGATACCGACGAGGATGCCCAGGATCGGGTTACCGCCAAAACGCTTGACCGCGCTGTACATAACCAGGACAGGTAGGTAGTCGAAGGTGGTGGCGATAATGGCAAAGAAGCTTGCGAGGTTCTTGAGGAACTCGCTGTGATCGGCGAGGCTGCCCTCCATGCCAAAGAGGCCGTTGGCAACGATCAGCGACTTAAGGCCGATGATGATAGCAGCGCCGACGAAAGCGGGAATGATGGGGATAAAGATGTCCGAGAATACCTTGAGGACCGAGAAGAACTTGCCCTTCTTGTCCGCCTCGGCGCCCTTGACCTCGGAAGCGCTGATCTCCTTAACGCCCGTCAGAGCCATAAACTCATCGTAAACCTTGTTGACGGTACCGGTACCGAAGATGATCATGAGCTGGCCGCTGTTGTACAGCACGCCCTTGACGCCATCGATGTTCTCGAGCTCGGCCTTGTTGTACTTGCTCGTATCCTTGAGCACCAGACGCAGACGCGTAACGCAATGCGTGGCGCCCTCGATGTTCTCCAGACCGCCGACGTTATCGACGACTTGCTGAGACACTACTTTGTAGTCCATGTTCCTCTCCATTCCTTTACGAAATCATAAGACGTTTTGATGCCATTACAGAGACGCGATCGTTGCATTTGCGCACTTAAGCGTACCGTCGGTGACCGTCAGCGCCACACCCTGGCCCTGCTTATTGCAGAATCGAGCGTTAAGCGCAACATCATCGACAAAGATGGTCGCGATATCGTCGTCAACGACCAGGCGCACATGATGAGTGCCCTCGCCCTTAAAGAACAACGGACGCTCGAGGCCCATGTTGTTGACCTGGAACCACGGATACTGGGGGGCCGCCGTAAACTCGAGCTTGCCCTCACGCAGGTTGGCGCGGAACTCATAGGCAAGACCGGACTCGGCGTCCTCGGCAAGCTTCACCGAGAAGCCGGCAGCGTCACCGGCGAGCTCGATGTCGGCATCGAGCATATAGGTGGAACCGGCATCCGCGGCGAGCACCTGCTCGACCTTGCCCGACTCGCAGGAGAGCTCAAAGGCCTCGACTGCCTTAGCCTCGCCAAAGGCGCCAAGCATGCTGTCAGGAAGCTTGGTGCCGAGCGTTCCGTCGGCACGCTGAACGATCTCGAGGGGCATAAAGGTGCCACCCCACAGGTAAGAGCTGGGGTCGCCGCCCTCGTCACGCGTAGGAACCCAACCAAAGAGAACGCGGCGCTCGCCGTCAAATGCGGTACGCGCGGCATAGTACGCGCGGCCATCGAAGGAATCGTCCGCAGGAGTGATCCAAGGACCGTTGATAGAGCGAGACATGCGGTAACGGGTCTTGTTGCCATCACTGTACTCGGAGAACACCAGATACCACCAGTCGCCCATCTTAAAGAGATCAGGCATCTCGAACATGGTGTACAGGCCCGGATTCCACCAGTCGCCCTGGAACTCCCAGGTATCCAGGTCCTTGGAGGTGAACTTGACCAGACGACCGGTCATCAGACGCTTGTCCTCGCCCACACGCGTGCCGAGGATGAGCATGTACTCTTCGTTCTCTTCATCCCAAAGCACAAAGGGATCGCGCCAGTTGCGGTCATCGTAACCCTCCTGGGGCGGAAGCAGCGTCTCGGCGATGTTCTTCTCCCACTTGACGGCGTCGTCACTCGTTGCGTGAAGAAGAACCTGCTTCATCAAGCGTGCCTTGACCTTATCGCGATTGCAACCAGTGTAGAGCGCATGGTACTTGTCGCCCACCTTAAACACCGTGCCGGCATAAACATACTGGTCGACTTCCTCGTCGCCGCCACGCTCAAGGCTCTCGCCAAAGTCTTTGTAATTGACGAAGTCCTTGGTTGTCGCGAGTGCCCAGCCAAACGGCTCTCCGAAAGGTCCGGGGTTTCGCGTGTCACGCTGATGATAGAGATAGAACGTGCCGTCCTCGCCGTACGGCATGATGTCGCCTACCCAAATTCCCTCAGGCTGGTAATACACCTTGTGCATCCGAGACTTCCTTTCTCACGAGATACTAACTCGGTACAACTGCAAGATATGTCAATCGTTTTCATATGTCAAACGTTTTCACACCAATACGTCTTTTCGCAGTTCCAGTCGTCGGCAAACGGTTGACATATGCCGGCGAACGGTCATCAGAGGTGTTTGAGGAATTCTTTTGGCACGGGATGAACTACGCGGTTTTACCCTCAATGAGTTCAACGGGGAGCTTGATATTCGATTCGGGCTTTTCGCCGTTAATAAGAGCAATGATGGATTGCGCCGCGAGCTCTCCGATGCGATCGATATCTTGGCGAACGGTTGTTAAGTCAGGCATAAACGTCATAGTGCGGCGGGCACCATCCGCGCCCACGACCTTAATATCGCCCGGAGCGCTCAAGCCGCGCTGCTTCATCACGTTAAGACAGATAGCCGCCATCGTGTCGTCTCCCGCAAAGATGCCGTCAATATCGGGGTTCTCATCGAGGATCTTCGCAACGACCGCGCTCTTTTCGTCGTCGGGCTTAACGAACTCGACCTCACGGACAAGCGCGGGCAAACCGGCCCGCTCAACAACATCGAGGTAGGCATCGGTACGCTTATTGGCAGGCATGCGCATGCGGCTATTGCTGCGCAGGCACAGGATGCGCGAACACCCGTCATCAATCAGGCGACGCGTGGCAAGTTCGCCGATACTATAGCTGTCGCTCGCAATCTGAACAGAGGCCTCGCCAAGGTCGCAGTCGATACCAACCAGACTCAAACCCATCTCGGCATACGCCTCGGCACCGATATTAAGCGAGTTGACAATGACGCCATCAACCATATTGCGCCGAAGCATATCGATATAAGAACGCTCAAGATCAGGTCGATTGGCACTATTGCACAGCAGCATCTTAAAACCGTTTTCGGCCAGGGTACGCTCAACGGCTTGAACCGCTTGTGCATGAAACGGGCTGCTGACATAGGGGACGATCATACCGATAAGATTCAGGCGACCGTTGAGCATGGCACGAGCGATATCGTTGGGCGTATAGTTGATGCGCTTCATCGCGGCATGGACCTTATCGCGGGTCTCTTGGCTAATATAGCCACGATTATTAAGCACACGAGATACCGTAGTAGGCGAAACCCCCGCCACCGCCGCAACTTCCTTGATGCCAGGCTTAGCCGTATCCTTAGAACGAGCACTCTCGCGAGCCATAGCACCCTCCCCCATCAACATGTCATACGTTTACATACGAACAAAGCATACCCCAACAACAGCGGGAAGACGGTAACAGCACAAGTAAGTAAACGACTCATCCAAATAATTAGGAGAGTTCCGCCTAAAGGGTGACTACACAGGACCCCCGCCGGGGCTGTTTGGGCTATCTCCCAAAACATTCCGCAGGACGCAAAGAGGCTCGCCGCACGAAGTGCGCAGCGAGCCTCTTTGCATGTCCGAGGACACCAATTTAATTTAGCGTGGTTCCCTAAAGGACGACAACGCAGGAGACCCGGCAAGGCCGGGAGCACTTTGTCTCGCAAACATTCCGCAGCCGCGAAGCGGCGAGGACGTTTGAGAGGCAAAGTGCGTAGGCCTTACCGGGTCTCCGGTGGGAGTTGAGTCCCTTTAGAACTTGTCGTGGAAGGTACGCGAAATGACCTCGTCCTGCTGCTCCTTGGTGAGCGTATGGAAGTTCACGGCGTAGCCGGAAACGCGGATGGTCAGCTGCGGATACTTCTCGGGGTGAGCCTGAGCGTCGAGCAGCGTCTCACGGTTGAAGACGTTGATGTTCAGGTGGTGGCCACCCTTCTCGGCGTAAGCGTCGAGCATGTGGACCAGGTTATCGGCCTGAGTCTCGGAAACTTCAGAAACCTTCATAATGTGTCTCCTTCGATTGATAGGCGCCGGCCGAAACCGACGCACTAATCAGTAATCGTTATTGTTAGTATAGCACTAACAATAGTTACTCGCCCAGCTGATCAAGGTCGATATCGCCAAAGAACACCTGGTCCTCCTTGCCGAGCGCACTCGGGATGATGGAGAAGGTGTTAGAGATGCCGTCCTGAGCATCGCGGAACGGGAGCTTGGAAACCGAAGACAGCGAAGCGATGGCGCCGTGGCTATCGCGCTTGTGCATGGGGTTAGCACCCGGGGCGAACGGCTGGCCAGCCTTGCGGCCGTCGGGCGTGGAGCCGGTCTTCTTGCCGTACACGACGTTGGAGGTAATGGTCAGAACCGAGGTCGTGGGCACGGAGTTGCGGTAGGTGTCGTTCATGCGGATGTACTCCATGAACTGGTGCACAACGTCGTGAGCGATCTGGTCGACGCGGTCGTCGTCGTTACCGTACTTGGGGAACTCGCCCTCGGTCTCGAAATCGACGATGATGCCGTTCTCATCACGGACGGGGTGGACCTTGGCGTACTTGATGGCGGACAGGGAGTCAGCCACGACGGAAAGGCCAGCGATGCCCGTAGCGAACCAGCGGTGCACGTGCTTGTCGTGCAGAGCCATCTGGATGCGCTCGTAGCAATACTTGTCGTGCATGTAGTGAATGATGTTCAGCGAGTTGACGTACACGCCAGCGAGCCACTTCATCATGTCGTTGTACTTGGCCACAACGTCGTCGTAATCGAGCGTATCGCCCTCGACGGCGCGGTACTTGGGGCCGACCTGCTTCTTGGAGACCTCGTCAACACCGCCGTTGAGTGCATACAGCAGGCACTTAGCCAGGTTGGCGCGAGCGCCGAAGAACTGCATCTCCTTGCCAATGCGCATGGAGGACACGCAGCAGGCGATACCGTAGTCGTCGCCGTGGTAAACGCGCATAAGGTCGTCGTTCTCGTACTGGATCGAGGAGCTGGCGACAGAAGTCTTGGCGCAGAACTTCTTGAAGTTCTCGGGCAGACGGGTCGACCACAGAACGGTCATGTTGGGCTCGGGGCTGGTGCCCATGTTCTCGAGCGTGTGCAGGTAGCGGTAGCTCATCTTGGTAACGAGCGTACGGCCGTCAACACCCATGCCGCCGATGGACTCGGTGACCCACTGCGGATCGCCGGTAAACAGGGCCTGGTACTCGGGGGTACGGGCAAACTTGACCATGCGGAGCTTCATGATGAAGTGATCCACGAACTCCTGGATCTGCTCCTCGGTGAAGGTACCGTTGGCAAGGTCGCGCTCAGCGTAGATGTCGATGAACGTAGAGGTACGTCCGATGGACATAGCGGCGCCGTTCTGTTCCTTGACGGCAGCGAGGTAGGCGAAGTACATCCACTGGATGGCCTCCTGCGTGTTGGTAGCAGGGTTGGAAATGTCGAAACCATAGGTCTCGGCCATCATCTTGAGCTCGCCGAGGGCGCGGATCTGCTCCTGCAGCTCCTCGCGATCGCGGATGTTGTCGGCGGTCATGACCGTCGGGGTGGAAGCCTTCTGGGCCTCCTTGTCCTTGATCAGGTAGTCGACGCCGTACAGGGCAACACGACGGTAGTCGCCGATGATGCGGCCGCGGCCATAGCCATCGGGCAGACCGGTGATGATGTGAGCCGAGCGGCAAGCACGCATCTCGGGGGTGTAGACATCGAAGACGCCAGCGTTGTGGGTCTTGCGCTCGAAGGTGTAGCGCTCGACAACGTTCTCGTCGACCTTATAGCCGTGCTGGCTGGCAGCCTGGCAAGCGATGCGGATACCGCCGTTGACGTGCAGAGCGCGCTTGAGCGGCTTGTCGGTCTGGAGGCCGACGATGGTCTCCTTCTCGCGGTGGGCGTTATCGATGTAGCCAGCGGGGTGGCTCACGATACCCGTGACGGTCTTGGTGTCCATATCGAGGACACCGCCCTGCTCGCGCTCCTTGAGCAGCAGGTCGAGAACCTCGCCCCACAGCTCCTTGGTACGCTCGGTCGGGCCGGCGAGGAACGACTCGTCGCCCTCGTAGGGGGTGTAGTTCTTCTGGATGAAGTCTCGGACGTCAACCTCTCCCGTCCAGATGCCTTCCTTGAAGCCTTCCCATGCCTCCTGCATTGTGTAACCACGCTCCTAGTTACGTGTAATGCGGCGCTCTCTCACACCGCTGCTTATTGAATTCTTGAATGTTCGGCTTGCACTACCGGCTTCTTCCGTTCTTCGCCACACGTTGGTGCAGGGAAAACGTTTATCCACCTTGGAACTACAACCCAAAACCCAAGATTTCACCCGTTTGAGAAGGATAACATAGCGACCCTCTCCATCTGGGCTGTTATATGTTTCTTTTTTTATATCATAAGGGCGTTTTTTACAAACCCGCAGGAAATGCGAGCGCGAACAACTACCGTTCACCGATTTGTATGTTATTTTTCCTTGCCTTTGTACGACCTTCGCTCTAGCTGTTATGCCAGCTTTAGCAGGATAAAGTGTCCCAGAGACCCTACAGAAACTGCAGGGCGGCCGCGGGATCCCCCGTGGCCGCCCTGTGGCGTAGCTAGTTTTTAGCTTTGATTGCCGCTTGGCATTAGGCGGCTGCGGCGGCCTTGTCGGTCGTTGCCTTGCTATCGCCGTTGCCCTGGCCCTCAAAATGCTTGTAGCACCAGCTGGTGACCAGCGGGGTCAAAATAGCCGTCACGATTGCGCAGGCAGCAACCTGTGCCGTAGCCGTCGCGAGCACGGCGCCACCGTACATGGCCCCATTGACGCTTGCCATGGCAGCAGGCGTGGCCACATTGGCTCCGGCGCAGCTCGAAATGGCCGCACCTGCGACACCCGTACCGCCCGTGAGCTTATCGACCGCGATGACGGGAATTGCAAAGACCACCGAGCAGATCACGCCGAGCAGAATACCGGGAAGACCGCCATTAATGAGCTGGCCAAAGGTCATGGTCGAGCCCATGGCAAAGAAGACGAGCACGATGATGGCGGAAAGTGCCGGTGCCATCATCTTCTTAAAGCTGGGGAACAGGTTGCCCAGAATAATGCCGACGACAATCGGCAGAATGGCGCCCACGAGCGACCAGCCGATCGGAGCCTGACCGGCGGCGCCGAGCACGATCATCGTGACCGGAGGGCCGACAACCAGCGTGGTGATTGCGACGGCACCACGCTCGGCTTCGTTGCCCATGGTGCCCATCAGTCCAGCGTACATAGCGTTGTTGGCACCCGTGCAAGCGGCCAGCATCACCATGGCCGAGATACCAAACAAGTTGTCGTTGAATACATAAAGGATGAGCAGCGACACGGCAACGACCACGATCTGCTTGACAGCAATGATAATGGCGCCGCGGGCAGCGGCGGCAGGAGCGCTCTTAAACGAAATCGTCGTACCGACGATGAGCAAAAAGGCGCCAACGAGCGGGCTTGCACCCTGCTGGGTCATGCCAAGCGTAAAGCTGCCGAGCGTTTTGAACAGGTCGGGGAATAGCGTGTTGAGCAGGCAGCCCAACAGAAGCGGCACCAAGATATTAGCACCCGGGATGGAGGACATCTTAAAGAACGGCTCCTTTGCCGCCGGCGCCTCCACCGCAGTCGATTCACTCATATATATCTCCTTTGGATGCATGCGAATCGTAGCCGCACGCGCCTATGTCAGAAAGAAGGCGACGGTCCCGAGTCGCAGGAGCCGTCGCCGAATAATCGTCGCAAGGTATTACCCGTCCAGGACGATGCCGCCGTCGCAGTCACCGATCTCGCCGTTAACGAAGCTGGCGAGGTCGGAGGCAAAGAAGAGCACCATCTGCGCAGGCTCGCTGGCCTGGGCGGCGCGGCCCAGAGGAATACCGTTGATGATGCGCTGAGAGTTCTCGTCAGAGAGGATCGAGGTCATATCGGTAAGTGTGAGCGACGGGCATACAGCGTTGCAGCGAACGCCAAACTTGCCGCCTTCCTTGGCGACTGCCTTGGTTAGACCGTTGACGCCGGCCTTGGAGCTCGCGTAGGCCGCGGTGCCGAGCAGGCCGCCGCCGATCTTGCCGGCAACAGAGCTCACGTTGACGATAGTGCCGGCATGGGCCGCCTTAAAGTGCGGGTACACGGCGTTCATCATGGTAAAGGTGCCGTTGAGGTTGATGTCGATGGTACGGCGCCACTCGGTGTCATCGATCTCGTCGAACTTCTTGGTGCTGATGACGCCAGCGCAGTTAATCAGGATGTTGGTTTGCGGCAGGTCTGCGAAAATCTGTTCGACGGTCTCGCGCGCCTTGGGCGCATCGGCGACATCGAGCTGATAAAACTTGTTGCCCTCGCCAAGCTCGGCCACAGCGGCCTCGCCCTTAGCAGCGTTCCTTGCGATGAGCGCGACATGTCCGCCGCCCGCAACGATGCCCTTGGCGATCTCGAGGCCAATGCCCTGAGTGCCGCCCGTGACAATCGCGGTCTTGCCCGTGAAGTCAAATGCCATGACTCCATCCCCCTTTATATAAGGTGTCTCCTCGCGGGAAGTTGGAGCATCGCACGTGGCGATTATATGAGTCCCAGTCGTCATGGTGGTGACAACCCCTCGCCTAACCGCGTGCATGATAATTCTTTGAAACGCTACAATTATTGAATTATTTTAATTCTTTATGCGTTCTTTATATTGCCTAGCAACCAGGTAGTTTTTGGGACATGCCTAGAGATCTGCCCTTAACTTTGCTGGCACCGACGGTGTACGGAGATCGCCTAAAGGCAGTTTTCTAGGCATGTCCCAAAAATCTTCCGTATAGGGCGCGCGTGCAGGGGTATCATCTTCCACCGAAAATAGTTTCTAGTGTTAGGGGTTTTCGGTGGAAGATACCGATTTCCATGAGCTTGGACGCCAACTCCTTACCGAGTTTGGCAGCATGCATCAGCGCGTTTCGCGCTTTGCGGACAAAGCTCTCGGCGGCGAGATGGCCGTCATGCGCGCCCTCATGCTCGCTGGCGGTTCGCTCACGCCGAGCGAACTCGCAGATCGCGCCTGGGTCTCGAGTGCCCGCATCGCCAATATCCTACGCGCTCTCGAAGCCAAGGGCTGGGTCGAGCGCGAGCACTCAAAGACCGACCGTCGTCGCGTACACGTCACGGTGACCGACAAGGGATTCCATGATCTCGAAATCAAGCGTCGGGAATTCGAGGACCGCACCGCGGCCTTCCTCGAGCAGTTCGGCGAAACAGATACCCAAGAGATGGTGCGTCTTCTAAGACGTGCCAACGAAATTATCGACCACAACCAAGAAAGGAGAGATGCCGAGTGAGGATTCTCAAGCTCTTTAAAAAGCATGTCCTGGCACTGTTCGCAGCTATCGTACTTATCGTAATCAGCTGCAACGCCGATCTGGCGCTGCCTACCTATATGAGCGACATCGTCGACGTGGGCGTGCAGCAAGGCGGCATCGCCTCGCCCGTGCCCGACACCATTCGCGCCGAATCGCTCGACGACCTCGAACTCTTCATGAGCTCCAAGGACGCCAAGGCTGTGGAGGCCGTGTTTAGCAAGGCGGACAATAACGGCATTCGAACGTACAAGGGCACCGAGGAGGAGCGTGCCGACGGCGGCAAGATTGCCGACGTCATGAGCCTGCCCGAGACTGTCGTCCTTTCGTTCAACCAGGGTATTGACGCCAACTCCATGGGTGACATGATGGGCACGTCCGGTGAGAAAGACAACAGCGGCGCCCAGGCCATGCCCACGCCCGAGCAGATGGCGGCGATGACGCCCGAGCAACTCGCCGAGATGCAGCAGAAGGCCGCTGCGGCGCAGAACATGCAAAAACAGATTGATGCCGACGGTGGCAAGATCACCATGAAGAGCCTGCGTCTAGGCGTTGAAGGCGGCCTAATCGACCAGGGCAAGCTCGTCGAGGGCGCCAACCAAATGGCGGACAAAATGGGCTCCATGTCGGGCTCCATCGTCACCCAGCGCGCCGTGAGCTATGTACAGGACGAGTACAAGGCGCAGGGCATCGACCCCGCCGACGTGCAGAACGCCTACCTGAGTCGCATGGCGACCACGATGTTTGGACTGTGCCTCGTGTCGCTCGTCGCCACCATCCTGACCGGTGCCGTGGCTTCGCGCACCGCCTGCTCCATCGCCCGCGACCTGCGCCGCGAGACCTTCAACAAGGTTATGCACTTCTCGCCGGCCGAGGTGGGCAAGTTTAGCCAGGCCTCGCTCATCACCCGCTGCACCAACGACATTCAGCAAATCCAGATGGCCGCAACTCTGTTTATCCGCATGTGTCTGATGGCCCCCGTCATGGGCATCGTCGCCGTCATGCGCGTCCTGGCCAACCATACCGGCCTGGAGTGGACCATCGCCGTTGCCATCATCGCGGTCTCGGCCGTCGTCGGCGTGCTTATGGGCCTCACCATGCCCAAGTTCAAAAAGATGCAGAGCTTTGTGGACCGTGTGAACCTTACCGCCCGCGAGTTGCTCGACGGCCTTATGCCCATCCGCTCGTTCAACCGCGAGGAGCATGAGCTCGAGCGTTTTGACAAGGCTTCGCTCGACCTGATGACCACGCAGCTCTACACCAACCGAGCCATGAGCTTTATGATGCCGCTCATGATGCTCGTCATGAACTGCATCACCGTGCTTATCGTCTGGTTTGGCGCGCAGGGCGTGTCCGACGGCGTGATGCAGGTCGGCAACATGATGGCGTTTATCTCCTACACCATGCAGATCGTCATGGCGTTTATGATCCTCACCATGGTTTCGGTCATCCTGCCCCGCGCCGAGGTCGCAGCCGAGCGCGTGGAAGAGGTCATCACCTGCCCCACGAGCATCAACGACCCCGCCTCGCCCAAACTGCCCGCTGCCAGCGCGCCGCGCGGCGAGCTCACCTTCCGTGACGTGAGCTTCCAGTATCCCGATGCCCGCGCCGACGTCATTAGCGGTGTGAACTTCACCACGCATGCCGGTCAGATGCTCGGCATCATTGGCTCCACGGGCTCGGGCAAGTCCACGCTCGTACAGCTGATTCCGCGCCTGTACGACGTCACGGGCGGCAGCATTTCGCTCGACGGCATCGACGTGCGCGACATGACCCTTTCCGAGCTGCGCCGCCGCATTGGTTACATCCCGCAGCAGGGGCGTCTGTTCTCGGGCACCGTCGAGAGCAACCTCAAGTTTGCCGGCGACATGGTGAGCGATGATGACATGCGCCAGGCCGCGCGCATCGCACAGGCCGAGGACTTTATCGCCGAGCGTGAGGGCGGTTACGACTCCCCCATCAGCCAGGGCGGCTCCAATGTTTCGGGTGGTCAGCGCCAGCGTCTGGCCATCGCCCGCGCATTGGCCAAAAAGCCCGAGGTCGTGGTGTTCGATGACTCGTTTAGTGCCCTCGACTACAAGACCGACGCGCGCCTGCGCGAGGAGCTGGCCAAAAACGTTACCGACGCCGCACTCGTGGTCGTGGCCCAGCGCATCGCGACCATCATGCACGCCGACCAGATCATCGTGCTCGACGACGGCCACGTAGTGGGCACCGGCACGCACGAGGAGCTGCTGCGCAGCTGCCCGGCGTACCTGGAGATCGCACAGTCGCAGCTTTCCGCCGAGGAGCTGGGGCTTACCCAAGAAGAAATTGCAGCCGTCATGGAAGGAGGCGAGCGCTAATGGCAGACGAGACCAAGACTCAGATTCCCAAGCCCACCCGCCAGCGTGGTCCCATGGGCCGCATGGGTGGCATGCGTCGTGGCGAAAAGGCCAAGGACTTTAAGGGCACCATGAGGCAGCTGCTCGGCTATATCGGTCAACACAAGGTTGCCGTGTTTGCCGCCGTCGCCTTTGCCGTGTGCTCGGTCATCTTTAACATTGTGGGACCCAAGGTGCTCGGCCAGGTCACCACCAAACTGTTCGAGGGCCTGGTCGCCAAGGTCAACGGCACCGGCGACGTTGACTTTGATTGGATCGCCAAGACGCTCGGCTTTTTGCTCTGCCTGTATCTGGCAAGCTCTGCCTGTAGCCTGATCCAGGGCTGGCTCATGACCGGCGTCACGCAAAAGGTCTGCTATCGCATGCGCAAGGAGATCGCCGCCAAGATCGCCGTCGTACCGATGAGCTACTTTAACGGACACAGCAAGGGCGACGTGCTCAGCCGCATCACCAACGACGTCGATACGCTCGGCCAGTCACTCAACCAGAGCGTGACGCAGCTCATCACCTCGGTGACGCAGATTATCGGCGTGCTCGTCATGATGCTGTCGATCAGTCTGCCGCTCACCGGCGTCACCGTGCTCACACTGCCGGCAGCCGCGATTATCCTGACCGTGATGATTCACTTCTCGCAGCCGTACTTCCGCGAGCAGCAGCAGGTTTTGGGCACCGTCAACGGCATTATCGAGGAGGACTTTGCCGGTCAGAACGTCATTCAGGTGTTCGACCGCGCCGAGGCCTCGATCGAGGAGTTCGACCGTCAAAACGACCGACTGTTTGTGAGCGGTTGGCGCTCGCAGTTCCTGTCGGGCCTGATGATGCCGCTTATGAGCTTGGTGGGCAACATGGGCTACGTGGGCGTTGTCGTGGTGGGCGCACAGCTCGCGCTGACCGGCAATGCCACGCCCGGCGACATCCAGAGCTTTATCCAGTACGTGCGCAACTTTACGCAGCCGGTGCAGCAGCTGGGCAACGTGAGCAACACGATGCAGTCGATGGCCGCCGCCACCGAGCGCGTCTTTGAGTTCCTCGCCGCACCCGAGGAGGAGCAGAAGGCCGACGCCCAGATTCCCGAGAAGCGCCCCGGCCACGTTGAGTTCGACCACGTCAAGTTTGGTTACACGCCCGACAAGACCATCATCCACGACTTTAGTTGCGAGGCGCAGCCCGGTCAGACCATCGCCATCGTCGGCCCCACCGGCGCCGGCAAGACCACGCTCATTAAGCTGCTGCAGCGTTTCTACGACGTGGACGGCGGTTCGCTGCGCGTCGAGGGCGTCGACGTGCGCGACTGGGACCGCGCGGCACTGCGAGGCGAGTTTGCCATGGTGCTGCAGGATACCTGGCTGTTTAACGGCACCATCCGCGAGAACATCCGCTACGGACGTCCCGATGCGACTGACGCCGAGGTCGAGGCCGCCGCGCGCGCCGCACGCTGCGACCACTTTATCCATACGCTCGCCGGCGGCTACGACTTTATGATCAATGAGGAGGGCACCAACCTCTCACAGGGCCAGCGCCAACTCGTGACCATCGCCCGCGCCATTTTGGCCGACCGCCCGGCGCTGATTTTGGACGAGGCGACTTCCAACGTCGATACCCGCACCGAGGAGCTTATTCAGCGCGCCATGGATGCGCTGATGCAGGGCCGCACGAGCTTTGTCATCGCGCACCGCCTGTCCACAATCCGCAACGCCGACGTAATCTTGGTGATTCGCGACGGCGACATCGTCGAGAAGGGCACGCATGACGAGCTGCTCGCCCAAGGCGGCTTCTACGCCGATCTGTACAATTCGCAGTTCGACGAAGCGGCGTAAAACCGGCGGCAAACAACCGCAATACCCAAAAACGGGGGCGCAGAATGAACTGTGCCCCCGTTTTTTGTTCTGCGGCCCTCGAACCGCCTCCCCCGGGACCTGGTTAACGGCCTCCCTCAAGGCCCCGTGGACAAAAAATGGCAAATATGAGTACTGTCACCTTTTTAGTAACAGCCAAAACTGCCCCAAATGACCTCTTTGCGGCCTAGATATGCCTTCAAATTGATCAAAATGCCCGGTAGCATGCTTCTGTATGCCAACGTTAATGAACATATTTACTGTTGTGTCTATTATCTTGTAAGATCGATATGATACTATGCTAGCAACAGTACTCATATTTGCCGTTTTTTGTCCACAGGGCATGCCGCGGAAGATCCAACTTGCGCCAGCGTGCCGTACGCTGGCCCTCCCCTTCCGGCAAGCGCCGACATTTCCCCAGATAAAACCGACCAAAATAAACCTGTCCCTTTTCGGCAGGTTTCGCTTGCACTTTAGCGTGCGACAGCGGATAATGCCGAGCATTCGAGAATTCGCCAATTGTTGCCGTTAATTCATAAAGGAGGCCCCATATGGCCATGGAATTCAAGCGCAGGTTGCCGATCCCCATGGAGATCCGCGAGGAAATGCCGCTTTCCGCCGAGCTTACCGCCAAAAAGCAGGCATTCGACGCCGAGGTCGCCAAGGTCTTTACCGGCGAGGACGCACGCAAGGTGCTCATCATCGGCCCGTGCTCTGCCGACCGCGAGGACTCAGTGCTTGAGTACATGAACCGACTGGCCAAGGTCGCCGAAGAGGTCAAGGACAAACTCATCATCATTCCGCGCGTCTACACCAACAAGCCGCGCACCAAGGGCACTGGCTACAAAGGCCTGCTGCACAACCCCGACCCCGAGGCGCCCGATGACCTGCTCGAAGGCGTCAAGGCCATCCGCCACATGCACCTGCGCGTCATCGAGGAGACCGGTTTCTTTACCGCCGACGAGATGCTCTACCCGTCCAACTACCAGTACCTCGTCGACCTGCTGAGCTACGTTGCCGTGGGCGCGCGCTCGGTCGAAAACCAGGAGCATCGCCTGGTGTCGAGCGGCATTTCGGTGCCCGTCGGCATGAAAAACCCCACCGCCGGTTCCACCACCGTCATGCTTAACTCCATCTACGCCGCCCAGGCACATCAAAGCTTCATCTTCCGCAACTGGGAGGTTGAGTGCGACGGCAACCCGCTCGCACACGCCGTTATGCGTGGCTACATCGGTCTCGACGGTCGTACCTACCCCAATTACCACTACGAACACCTGGAGCGCCTGGCCGAGCGCTATACCGAGCATGCCGGCTACGCCAACCCGGCGGCGGTCATCGACTGCAACCACGACAACTCGGGCAAGCGCCCACTGGAGCAGTATCGTATTTGCAAGGAGGTGCTCGACAGCTGCCGCCGCAACGAGTCCATCTCCAAGCTGGTCAAGGGCTTTATGATCGAATCCTACCTGGAGGATGGCAATCAGCCAGTCGACGGCGGCGTCTTTGGCAAGTCGATCACCGACCCGTGCCTGGGCTGGGAAAAGACCGACTACCTCATCCACGAGATCGCGGAACGTATTTAGAGTTACGGCGTTTACCAAACGCCGTAACGGCTCGACGCTGCAAACCCGCCAGAACGGCAATCTGCCTTTCAACTTCGGCGGCATGATCAAAAGATCAATGCCGCCTCGCTTCAAGGCACCTTGCTCGCTCTGGCGGGTTTTCGCTGACGTTTTTCGACCTGCATCGTTGCCAGGGTTGGCACCAATGACTAATGCGGCAACAAGCTACGTCGGTCCGATTGATCGGCTGGGTTTTCGAGGTGCCCCAGGTCGCCGCGAAAGAGGAGCGAAACGTACTTTGGTACGCGAGCGACGGTTTGAGCGGCGAGATGGGGTGCCTCGGGAAGACAGACAATTACGCGGACGGCTCCTGCTGCGTGATGCAGTGGATGTTGCCGCCGCCGAAGACGACCTGCTCGGACTGAACGCCGACGCACTTGTAGACGCCCTCACCCCAGACCTCGTCGTAGATCTTCTGGAGCGTGTCAACGGCCAGCTGGTCGTTCTCGTCGCCGTACTGCGGGACGATAACGCCGTGGTTGGTGACCAGGTAGTTCATGTAAGAGGCGATCAGCGGCTCGTCGGGGACGCGCGGCTCGGCATTCTCGTCGGCGTCGATGGTGTCGCAGGAAGCCTGGTCCATGAACAGCGGGTTCACGGGCATGCAGAGCTTGTAGACCTTCATCTTGCGGCCCTTGGCGTCAACGGCGTTGGAGAGGGTCTCGTAGGCAGCGTGGCACTGCTCGTAGAACGGATACTCGGGATCGTCGGTCCAGATGCAGGCCATGACGCCCGGGGCGATGAACGTGGCGACGTCATCGATGTGGCCGTTGGTCTCCTCGGGGTCGATGCCCTCCTTGACCCAGATGACCTTCTCGACACCCAGGTAATCCTTGAGGTGCTCGTCCATGTAGGCGCGAAGCTCCTCGCTCCAGGGCTCAAACTTCTTCTTGAACTTGGGCCAGATGGACCCGGGATCCTCTTCCTCCTCGAGCACCGCAGAGCAGGTGCGGCCCGGGGAAAGCAGGCACTGGTCGGTCACGACAAGGGTGCCCTCGCCGTCGACGGTGATGGAGCCGCCCTCGAGGATCATGTCGTCGGGACGATAGCGGCGGCAGCCGGAGAGCTCGGCCATCTTGAGGGCGATCTGCTCGTCCTTGTCCCACGGGAAATAGAGGCCGTCGACGAGACCGCCGTAGGCGTTGAAGTGCCAGTGGTTGGCGCGCTTCTCGCCCTTGCCGTTGATGACGTAGGTGGCGGCGGTGTCGCGGAACCAAGCGTCGTCGGTGGTCATCTCGATAACGGTGACGTTCTCGTCGTTCTCAAAGACGGCCTTGCAGTTGGCATAGTCGACCTGGTTGGCGCACATATAGACCGGGGTGAACTCGGCGATGGCGCGGGCGATGGCGGCATACTGCTTCTGGGCCGGCTTGGCGCCGTGGGCCCAGGTGTCGGTGCGGTGGGGCCAGCCCATCCACACGCGCTCCTGCGGGGCGAACTCGGCGGGCATAAAGAAGCCGTCGGCCTTGGGGGTGGACTCGGACTCGGTGATCGTACGCATAAGATTTCCTCCAAATCGAACGATCGCTTGCTGCGGGCGGGTTACCCGCTGCCTAAAACCAAGAGATGGTAGGCGCCCGTTCCCCGGCAAAGGTCGGGGCGCCCGGTGCCGGTTTTCACGGAATCGCACCGGCAAGCGACGACGCAACCAAGTGCGCGGAGACAAAACGCACGAAGGATACGGAAGAGAGATTGGGGTGGGCGGTGGTTACCGGAGCTATCGCTCACACCCACCCCGGGGAATGGTTAGCAAACCTGTCGCTTGGGCATGCCTCCGAAGAGGCCAGAGTGCCCGGAGTCGGGAGCGACAAGCCCGACGAAGCGTACTTTGGTACGCGAGGAGGGTCGGAGTCCCAGAACCGGGTGCTCTAGTTCTCCTCGGCCTCGGCAGCCTCCTCAGCGAGACGCTGAGCTGCCAGCTCGGGAGTGAGACCCTTGTACTCGGTCTCGCGGCCCTTGGCGCTGACGACGCGGACGACCTCGCCGACGAGCACGAGCACGATGAAGATGACGATCATCGGGACCTTGTCGCCAATTTCGGCGGCGGAGAACGGTACCAGCGTTGCGACGACGGCCAGGACCAGCTCGATGCAGGGGATGGCCAGCATGACCTTCATCATGGCGCCCTTGAACGGGAACGTGAAGATGCGCTCGCGGTCGGGGTCGTTCTTGCGAAGGTTGAGGAACGCCGGGAACATCGGGATGTAGGTCAGCAGCAGGAAGACGACGGAGGTGCCGAAGAGCATCCAGAAGACACCGTTGGAGATGGCGTCGATGGGAACCAGCTGCAGGCACAGCACCAGGGAGGCAACGATGGCGTTGACCAGGTTGGCGCCGTTGGGCATATCGTCATCCGAGATCATCGAGGCGAAGACCTTGGGCATGTTGCCGTGCTCGGCAGCGTAGCGAGCGACGGAGTTAACGCCGAAGGACCAGGCGGCCATGTTGGCGAACAGGGTGATCAGGAAGGCGATGCAGATGACCTTAAAGATCATGGAGTCGCCCACCATGGTCTGGACTGCGACGATCATGCCGTAGTCGGGGTCGATGGAATCAGCCGGCACCGCAGCGCCGATGCCAAAGCCAGCGAACAGGTAGATCACGGCGATGGACAGGCCACCGACGATGATGGCCTTAGGGATATCGCGAGCGGGATCGGCCATGTCGTCGGTCATGGTGCAGATGACCTCGAAGCCCATGAAGTTAAAGATGATGATGGACAGGTAGCCGAGAGCGTTGGTGTTGGTGAGCTCGGGCAGGAAGGTGGCGGCGGACATGTCGTTCGCAAAACCGTTCTCCATGGCAAACCAGATGCCCATAGCGCCGACGATAACGGCTACGGCGACCTTGATCAGGGCGCCACCGTTGAGGACCCACTCGGAGTCGGCCGCCTTGGAGCGACCCATGAGATACACGATCCACACGAAGGCAAGCTCGATACCCATCTTGGCGATCAGGTTGAACTCGACGCCGAAGACCATGCCCAGGATGTCGGGGAACATGGTGGCCAGCGAGGCGATCCACAGCGGGTAGTTAATCCAGTAGTAGTACGAGATGCGTGCGCCCCACTTGTCGCCCAGGCCATCGCGTACCCAGTCGTAAATGCCGCCCTCACCGTCATAGGTGGTACCGAGCTCGGCGACAACCATGCCGTAAGGGAGCAGGAAGGTCAGGATCAGGAAGATCCACCAGAAGAACTGCTGGTTGCCAATGGCAGCAGCAGGAGCGGCGGCCTCGCAAACGAAGACGACGCAGATGATGGTCGAAATGACCGTCAAGAAGGAAAGCTTTTTCTTTCCGTCGCTCATGATGAGCTCCTTCGCTCAGTCTTGGACAGATCCGAGACCCCAAGGACTAAGGCAATTGCTTGGGCCTCGGTGAGCGGGCGACAGGAGACGAGCATCCGCCGCCCGCAAACGTGCGTTTAGCAGCCTTGAGGCTTAGAGCTGCTCGAGAGCCTCGAGAGCGGCGTGGAGCTCGGCCTTGGCGGAGTACTCGACGCCCTCGTCGTTGAGCGGGGTGCGCTTGCCCAGAGCGGCAAGGAGAGCACGGATGGAGTGCTTGCGGTTCTCGGCCTCGACCCAGCACAGGGAGCGCTCGGGATCGTCCATGACCTCGTCGACGACCTCCTCGTTGCGGGTGGCCGGCAGGCAGTGCATGAACTTGGAGTTGGGGCCGGCGAAGTTCATCATGTCCATGGTGACCTGATACTTGGGATAGAACACGTCCATGTAGTTCTCGCCCGAGACCTCCTCGTCGTACAGGCCATACCACACGTCGGTGTAGATGAAGTCGGCGCCCTTGATGCACTCGATGTCGTCGGAGATGACGATGGAGCCACCGGAGACCTTGCAGTTCTCCTCGGCGATGGCCATCATCTGCTTGCCGAACTCGGCGCGCTCCTCGACGGTGCCGACGTGCAGGCCGCCGTCGGGGATCTGGTGGCCCTTAGGTCCAAACTGGACAAACTTCATGCCAACCTTGGAGGCGATGAACATGAGGGAGACGCAGACCTGGGTGGCGTCGCCGACGAAGGCCAGGGTGCAGTCCTCGATCTTCTTGCCCTCGGGGAGGTTCTCGAGCATGGTCATGAGGTCGCCCATCTCCTGCGTGGGATGGTTGAACTCGGACATGCCGTTGATGACGGGCACAGCGGAGCCCTCGGCGAGGCCTACGACGTCCTTGTGACGGTCAACACGGGCCATCATGATGTCGAGCAGAGAGCCCATGACGCGAGCGGTGTCGCCCAGGGACTCGTGACCGCCGAGCTGGATGGTGCCAGGGCCATAGAACTGAGCATGGCCGCCAAGGTCGGTCATAGCGGTCTCGAAGGAAAGACGAGTGCGGGTGGAGACCTGCTGGAAGATCATGCCAAGGCTCTTGTTGCGGAGCAGGTGCGGATAATAACCGTCAACCTTGATGGCCTTCTTCATTGCCAGGCCAAGATCCTCGATAGCCAGGATCTGCTCTTTGGTGAACTCGTTGGTGTCGATGAAATCCTTAGGCAGTGCCATGTCGATTTCCTTTCCGTCGGTCTTGCCGACTATTACTATGAGGCGCTCGAACATCACGCCTCGTGTTGACAAGACTATCATTCACCCGTATGCATTTTTTACCTAGTTTATTCGGGATTAAAGACCGTTCACGGAGTTACACCCTCTCTAATCCAATATAAAACCGCAGGTCAAGAGTTTACAGGGGGTTTACTATCTAGAACCGCGAACGGTATACAGCTATCCTGTATCTCGGCGTCTAATCTGCAATGGAACGAAGGGTCGAGACGTCTATACCCCACAGGATATACAGGATTCGGCCATAGATTAAATGAGATGGAACGGTGACAGATGAAAACTCTGATGTTCTTCTATACCCTAGCAATACTCGTAATCTGTATTGTGACGGCAGTGCTTTCGCTTGCCGCCTATGCCTCGTCTCGTCGACGCTTCTTTATCTATGGCAGCGGCGTATTTATCTGCTATGCCATCGAGATGACCGAGATCTTCTTTTTTGAATACACATTGCAAAACCAGAGTTTTCCGGCCAGCGACTATTACTCAATTACCATGCCTGTAATGCGGACCCTTGTGGCGACCGCTTCGCAGGCTTTTATTTGGCTGATTGCCATGGACCTGCTCGACAAACATTCTAAAAAGCAGTTCGCTATCCCCGTCTTGACGTTTTTGCTGTGCGAGTCGCTGATTATCGTCGCTGTCCCCTCCGGCCCCATGTGTCAGTGGGTCTACTACACGATGCGTCAGGTATTCCTTGCCTTTGTGGGACTGTATATCTTTTGGACGGCTTATAAGAGTACAAAGGTTGAGCTGAAGGCACGCGTTAACAACCAGCGAAAGCACCTGATTATCGGCACCATCCTAGTCGGCTGCATCGTTGCCGAGGACTTCTACAACATTCTGATTGTCCCCATGAGTTTGGCACCCTCTTGGCTGCAGCTGTATCTATCCGAGCGTAACTTTAGCGAGAACGTATTTGCGTGCTACTTTGCGATTCTGCTGATTATCTACTCCTACCACGTGCTTTCAATCCGCATGCAGGAGGCGCCCGAGGAAAAGAACGTCAGCGATCTTGACCGGCATATCGAAGAGCAGATGCCCTTCTATCGCAACGCTTACAAGCTCTCCAACCGCGAGACCGAAGTCATGCGCTTGGTTGTGCTGGGCAAGTCGAACCAAGAGATCGCTGACGAGCTATTCCTTGCCGTGGGCACCGTCAAGACCCACATCCACAACATCCTGGTCAAAACCGAGCAGCAAAACCGCACCACGCTCATCCTGCATTTTTGGAAATGTTGAGGTTACGCGGTTTTACCAAACCGCGTAACGGCTCGACGCTGCAAACGCCCCTAAGCGGCAATCTGACGTTCAATCATCGGTCGCGTACCGAAGTACGCTTCCCTCCTCTTTCACGTCACCTTGCTCGCTTAGGGGCGTTTTCGCTGACCTATGCTCAA
>CALGZX010000004.1 GCA_937934165.1 uncultured Collinsella sp. | reverse complement strand
TAACCACCGCTGCCGCCGGCTACTCCAGCTACGGCAACCAGATCGGCCTTGCCACCGGCCAGGTCAACGAACTCTATCACCCCGGCTACGTGGCCAAGCGCATGGAGGTCGGCGCCGTCGTGGGCGCTACCCCGGCAAACCACGTGCGCCGCGAGTGCCCCGCCCCCACCGACAAGATCATCCTGCTGGGCGGCCGCACCGGCCGTGACGGCATCGGCGGTGCCACTGGCTCCTCCAAGACCCAGAACACCGAGTCCATCGAGACCTCGGGCGCCGAGGTCCAGAAGGGCAACGCCCCGGTCGAGCGCAAACTGCAGCGCCTCTTCCGCCGCGGCGACGCCTGCCGCCTGATCAAGCGCTGCAACGACTTTGGTGCCGGCGGCGTCTCGGTCGCCGTGGGCGAGCTTGCCGACGGCCTGTATGTCGACCTTGACACCGTGACCAAGAAGTACGACGGCCTGGACGGCACCGAGCTCGCCATCTCCGAGTCCCAGGAGCGTATGGCCTGCGCCGTCGCCGACGGTGACGTCGAGGAGTTCATGGGCTACGCCGCCGAGGAGAACCTGGAGGCGACCGTTATCGCCGAGGTTACCGCCGAGCCGCGCATGCGCATGGCATGGAACGGCGTCGCCATCGTCGACCTGTCCCGCGAGTTCCTCAACTCCAACGGTGCGCCCAAGCACCAGGTCGCCCACGTGTGCGCCCGCAGCGTGTGGCAGCCCAGCTGGGCCGGCACCACGCTTGCCGAGCGCATGACCTCGCTTGTCACTGACCTCAACGTTGCCTCCAACAAGGGCCTTTCCGAGCGCTTCGACTCCACCATCGGTGCCGCAACCGTGCTTATGCCTTTTGGCGGCAAGACGCAGCTCACCCCGAGCTCAGCCATGGTCGCCAAGTTCCCCGTGGACGGCGAGACCACCACGGCAAGCGCCATGGCATGGGGCTTCAACCCCTATCTGATGGAGGCCGACCAGTTTGCGGGCGCCTACCTGTCCGTGGTCGAGTCCATCGCCAAGCTCGTGGCTGCCGGCTTTGAGCACAAGCACGCCTATCTCTCCTTCCAGGAGTACTTCGAGCGTCTGCGCACCGAGGCCGAGCGCTGGGGCAAGCCCACGGCAGCCGTCCTGGGCGCCCTCATGGCCCAAGTCGACCTGGGTGCTGGCGCCATCGGTGGCAAGGACTCCATGAGCGGCTCGTTTGAGGACGAGGCCGGCGAGCTCAACGTTCCGCCGACTCTGATCAGCTTCGCTGTGGCCGTGGGCCGCGCGGCGCGCGCCGTCTCCCCTGAGTTCAAGGGCCTGACGCACCGCGTCGTCCGCATCGCCCCCGCCACCTACGGCGAGGACTACCGTCCCGACGCCCAGCAGCTGCTCGCCGCGTTTGACGCCGTCGAGGCGCTCACTGCTACCGGCGACGCCCTGGCCGTCTCCACGCCCGGCTACGGCTGTGGCGCCGAGAGCCTCTTTAAGATGTGCGTCGGCAACCAGATCGGCATCGAGCTTGCCGAGGACGTGGACGTGGAGAGTCTCTTCACTCCGCTCTATGGCAGCTTTATCGTCGAGCTTGCCGAGGACGCCGAGCTGCCCAAGGTCGCCGACGGCGTTGTCGTCGAGCCCCTGGGTACCACTGTCGAGGGCTATGTCATCGACACCGGCTCCGAGGTCATCGAGCTCGCCCAGCTCCAGGAGGCCTGGGAGAGCGGCATCGAGGGTGTCTTCGCCTACCGCAGCGCCGACAAGACCCCCGAGGTCGAGACCGTCGACTTCCGCGCCAAGGACATCCACGTGTACGGCGGCGCCAAGATCGCGCGTCCGCGCGTGATCATCCCCGTGTTCCCCGGCAACAACTGCGAGTACGACAGCGCCCGCGCCTTCCGTGCCGCAGGTGCCGAGGCCGACACCTTCGTGATCAACAACCTCACGCCCGAGGCCGTCGCCGAGAGCACCCACGAACTTGCCCGCCGCATCCGCGCAAGCCAGATTGTCATGATCCCCGGCGGCTTCTCGGGCGGTGACGAGCCCGACGGCTCCGCCAAGTTCATCACGGCGTTCTTCCGCGCTCCCGAGGTCACCGAGGCAGTCCGTGACCTGCTCAAGGCCCGCGACGGCCTGATGCTGGGCATCTGCAACGGCTTCCAGGCTCTGGTCAAGCTCGGCCTGGTGCCCTACGGTGACATCGTCGACGCCACGCCTGATGCGCCCACGTTGACGTTCAACACCATCGGTCGCCACCAGAGCCGTCTGGTGCGCACCCGTATCTCGTCCAACCTGTCCCCGTGGCTGTCTCAGTGCAGCCTGGACGACCCCTACACCGTCGCCATCAGCCACGGCGAGGGCCGCTTTGTCGCCAATGACGAAGTGCTCGCCCAGCTCATCGCCAACGGCCAGGTCGCCACGCAGTACGTGGGCGAGGACGGCAAGCCCAGCATGGATCTTTCCGTTAACCCCAACGGCTCCGCACTTGCCATCGAGGGCATCACGAGCCCCGACGGCCGTGTCCTGGGCAAGATGGGCCATGCCGAGCGTCGCGGCGACAACCTGTACCGCAACGTGCCCGAGCATGTCCCCGGCGATAAGTTCATGCCGATCTTTGAGAGCGGCGTAGCCTACTTCGCCTAAACCTTTCCCATCGGGTACAATCCCTTCGGGTAACATCACCCGCCACCGACGCATCCGGTGGCGGGTTCTTTTTTGCTTCGCGCATGTAGGAAGGACATCATGGAAAGCCACAAGCCGCATCTCGCCACCCTGCCCGGACTCATCCTGGGCTGTCTCGTTTGCTGCGCGCTCTGGGGCTCCGCCTTCCCCTGCATCAAGATCGGCTACGGCCTCTTTGGCATTCCCGCGCACGACAGCGCCTCGCAGCTGCTCTTCGCGGGTCTGCGCTTCACCCTTGCCGGCATGCTGGTCATTGTTGGCATGAGCGTGGCCCAGCGCCGTCCGCTCGTTCCGCAAGTGCGCGATATCAAGCCCATCTGCATCTTGTCGCTCTTCCAGACCATCGGCCAGTACTTCTTTTTCTACCTGGGACTCTCGCGTGCCAGTGCTATGTCGAGCTCCATCATCGAGGCCAGCGCCAACTTCTTGGCTATCCTCTTTGCCGCCCTGGCGTTTCGCACCGAAAAGCTCAATACGGCCAAGGTGCTCGGCTGCGTACTGGGCTTTGCCGGTGTCGCGCTCGTCAACCTTTCGGGCGCGGACGGCACCTTTGGCTTTGCACTCGACGGTGAGGGCTTTATCCTGGCCTCCACCGTCGCGGGTGCCCTTTCGACCTGCCTGATCGGCATCTTCTCGCGCGAGCACGACGGCGTCTTGCTTGCCGGGTGGCAGTTCTTGGTCGGCGGCCTGGTCCTCACCGCCATCGGCTTTTTGATGGGTGGCGCGCTCTCCCCCACGGCGATTGCCCCCGCAATCGCGCTCATCATCTACATGGCGCTTATCTCCGCGGTCGCCTACTCGCTGTGGTCGCGCCTGCTTGCCGTCAACCCCGTCAGCCGCGTCTCGGTCTTTGGGTTTATGAATCCCGTCTTTGGTGTGCTGCTGAGCGCGCTGCTGCTCGGCGAGGGCGCTGGCACGAGCCCCGTTACCGTCATCGTTGCCCTGCTGTTGGTCTGCAGCGGCATCATCATCGTCAACAGGCCCAAAAAGGCCTAGCGAGCTCACTTTTTTAGAGAGGGCGTTCGCACACTTCAGCTTAATGGAGTGCACTGGTTCTCGTTGTTTTCGTACCGAGCCGCGGCGGCAGACGCTCGTCTTGCCGCGCCGCGCCTGGGCGTTATGGCCGGTGGCCCCCGCAAACGCAAAAAGGGCGCACGACCATCGCAACGGTCGTACGCTTTTTTCTAGCGTATCTGGACGCCGGCTTTCTTTTTCTCGGCCTTGACGCGGTAGAGCTCCGCATCGGCAGCGCGAAGTAAGTCTTGCCAGGTATCAACACTATCGCCGACCCGCGCGTAACCGATGGACATCCGCAATGCATACGGCACCTCGGCACGAGCGAGCTCGTCGTTAATCGCCGAACACAGGTCTATGATGTCCTGTTCCGCCGCTGCCTTCTGGAGCACCACGAACTCATCGCCGCCATAACGTGCGATAAAGCCACCAGACGCCGAGCAGACCTCTTTGAGCGTAGCAGATATGACCTGGAGAGCATGGTCGCCCTCCACATGTCCATACCGGTCGTTAATCTGCTTAAAGCCGTCGGCATCCATCATAAGCAGATACACATCTTCGGCCTGATCCACATTTGAGAAGAGCGACAGCATATAGGTCTCAAAACGGTTGCGATTGTTGAGGCCAGTCAACGGGTCGGTCGAGATCAGCTGCTCCTGGTAGATGATGTAGAGCAGCAGGATGCTCAGCGTTATACCGACGCAAAGGCCCGGTACCGAAAACAAAACCTGGAAGGTACCGCCCACCAGAGCGGGAACCACAAAAAAGGCGAGGGTGCGATAAATGGCCTTCTTTTGCAGACTTTCGACTTTTCGAGTCTGAATAAAGGCATGCAAAGACGTATATATGATGTAGCAGTAGCTAACGATAGGTTGAATCATATAAAGCGCTCCGCGACGATATACGCCCTGCGCATCGATATAGAACATAGTGTGCGTCCAGTAGCTGGTAAATGCCAGCACGACCACCAATACGGTTGGCAACGTCACGAGCGCCACCCTATAGCGCGCGGTCAAAAGGCGAGAGCCCTGCACTGTCTCGGAATAGAAAAACCAAATGAGGCACGCGATGGCGAACAGCGAAAACGAGACCGCGTTGGAAATCCAGTTGGCCGTGAGGCCTACAGGAGTGCTCACGCCGTCTGAGAGCGTCCAGATCATATCGAAGAAAATGTAGGCAGCAGACGTGTAGCCGAGCATGCTAAACAAGAGCTGCTGGGTACTCGAGAACAAGGAGCGACGGCTTCGCGCGGCAAGCCCGATAAGAACAATCATGCATAGCAGGAATATCTCAATCTTGAGTGCCTTAACCACTAGACGCCATCCCTTCAATATCCAAGTGGTCAGAATCGCCCAATTAGAATCTGGGCAATAAACACCCCCTACTCCGCAGGGGTAATGGGAATAATAGCAGAGCGCCCGAACGTCACTGCAAGACAGCTTTCGTTCGGGCGCTCAAACGGCGCGAATTGCACGCCGGCATCATTGATTGGTAGCGATTGCTATTCGCCGTCGATGTCGGTTGCGACGGCCTCCTCAATAGCCTCGACGCCTTCGACCGACAGATCCTCTTTGCCGTGGCAGAACTTCTTATCGACCCAGCCGGTCAGGATCGGAGCCATGATTGCCGTGATGATGACGGCGGTGGCGATCTGGGCGTACGCGGTGGGCGCAAGCTCGGCATAGCGCGGGGCGACCTCGGCGAGGGCGACCGGCGTGGTCATAGCCGTGCCGGCGATAGTGGAGCAGGCAACGGCCGCCTTGCCGTCACCACCGCACAGGCGCTCGAACGCAAAGGTGATGGGGCCGACGATAAAGAGCGTGATGAGACCCAGCAGGATGCCCGAGATGCCGCCGGTGATAAAGCTCGAAAGGCTCATGGACGCACCGAGCTGAAATCCGATAACAGCGATCGCGGGATTGGCGCCGGGGACCAGCAGGTTCTTGATGAACGGGAAGAGGTTGCCCAGAACCATGCCGATAACAAGCGGCAGGATGGATCCGATGATGGTGCCGACGGGGATGTTAGCGAGACCCGAGACACCGAGGATGATCATGGTGACGGCGGGGCCGGCCGTAAAGAACAGGATACCGACGGCGCCCTGCTCGGACTCATCGCCGAACTCGCCCATGATGCCCGTATAGAGCGCCATGTTGCAAAACGTGATACCGCCGATGATAGACACGGAGCTCAGGCCCAGGAAGTTGTCGTTAAAGAAATATGCCACACCCAAGCCAAGGGCGGCCGCAACAACAAGCTTGGGGATCAGTACGACAATGCCGGTCTTGATAGCGCCCGGCGTGGACTTAAAGCTGATGCCGGCACCCACGAAGAGCAGGATCGCAGCGACGATGGTATTGGAGCCGCCGCGGCAGGCAGCCGTAAAGAAGCCGCCGATCTCAAAGACCTGCGGACAGAAAGTGTTGAGCAAAAGGCCAACAATCATGGGATAAATCATGATGTCGCCCGGGATACGCGGTACCTTGAATTTCTTTTGCTCGTTGGCGGTCGCTTCCTGTGCCATGAAACCCCCATTTCCGCTGACGCAGAACAAAAGACCACGTCACGCTTTGCTACAGTAAAGTTTGACCATGGTACCAGAAGAAGCAGACCGGCTCGGTGAGAAATTCGATTCGTTGGGCCGGGACGCTAAACGTGCCCCGCTCTTATATGAAGCTCAAAACGATATAGAACACGATGCCCGAGACGCAGCACCACAACATCGACTTTGTCTTGATTGCCACCGCCACGACGCCGGCGGCCGCAATCCAGGGAATCAAGCCCTGCCACAGGCCGGCGTCGAAAGCGCCAGGGCTTATCAAATCGTTGGCGACCAGCGCCGCAAAGGCGGCAGGCGGAATATAACCCAAGGCTTCGGTAACGCGGGGCGACAGCGTTCTCCCGCGCAAGGCAAACGCCGGGGCAATACGGAAAAACGCGATAGCCGCCCATGACGACAGCCACAGGACCAAAAACTCATTAACGGGCATCGCGAGCACCCCTTCCTTCGGCGAGAGCATCGCACGCAAGCGCCGCGACAACGCCGACGAGCACGCTTGCCGGCACGGCGATATTCGTCCACCCCAAGAACTTGCATATGGCGACAGACACCGCAGCCATAACGGCAGCCACGACATTGCCGCGCGACAGCCGCTGCAAAAAGAGCAAGCAGATAAAGAGCGAGGTGCAGACAAAACCCGCAATAGCGGTGGGGACATCGACAACGGCGCCGACGATGGCGCCCGTCGTACACGAAACGCCCCATGTCGCGATGAGGATCGCGTTGAGCACAAAGGACTCGCGCGGGCCCCAATCCTCCCCTTCAACCAGCCTGGCAAGCGAGATGCCATATGCCTCCTCGGTGAGCGTCGCGGCAACGGCCAGCGTCTGACGCTTCGAGGCACCCCTCAAATGCGGTGCGATCGATGCCGAGTAAAGCGCAAAGCGCGAGGAAATTGCGGCGACGCTCGCCACGATCGATGCCGCAGGCACACCTGCCAGCCACAGATTGCAGACCATAAACTGGCCGCTACCCGTCACAAACGTGCTGCTCAGAGCAAAAACCATCCAGGGTTCCATTCCCGTCTGCGCCATAATCATTCCGCACGGCGCGCCTATCGCAACATAGGTAAGCATCACCGGCCAGACGGTTTTAACGATTTTGAGCACCATAGCGTTCCTCGTCCCGACAGGATTTCCGAGCCGCATTCAACGACGCGGCAGAATCATCGCCCGGTGGCAACCGAGTTCACCTACAATTGCCACCGGATCGAAAGACACAGAAAGACACAGCTTTTTAGGAAGTCATTATGACAGCTATCGATCGGGCCCGGGCGACCGCGGCCTTCAAACGCTATACCGATGCTTACGATGCCGCCAATCCGCGCATCGCACTCAAGATCGAACACACCTATCACGTGGCGGAAGCGTGCGATACCGTGGCGCGTGAGCAGGGCTGGTCACCGCAGGACATTGACCTAGCTTGGCTTTGCGGCCTGCTGCACGATATGGGCCGCTTTGAGCAGCTGCGACGCTGGGATACGTTTAAGGATGCCGAAAGCATGAGCCATGCGGCGTTGGGCGTCGAGGTCCTCTTTGGCGAGAACCCCGACGACGCGCCCGCCACAACAAGCATCCGAGATTTTATCGAAACCGAAGAGCACGACGAGCTCATCCGCGCGAGCATCGCCTATCACAGTGACTTTCGCCTGCCGGCACAACTCGACGAGCGTACACGGTGCTTCTGCGATATCGTACGCGATGGCGACAAGATCGACATTATGCGCACCATCGCCGACAGCACCGTCGACACCATCCTCAAGGTGGATGAGGATACGTTTCTTGCCAGCCACTTCTCGGCGACGACACTTGCTGCCTTTGACGAGCATCGCTGCGTCGCACGCGATGAACGCGACGAGCCCGCGGACTACTTGGTGGGGCTTATCTGCTTTATGTTTGAGCTCGTCTATCCGGCAAGCCGCGCGCTAGCGCGCGAGCAGGGCGATATCTACCGCCTGTTCGACGCGCCCTTTGGCATTACGTGCCCCTTTACCGATCCCGCCATGCAAGCGACCTGGGAGCGCCTAAAGGACGAGATGCGCGACTGGCTGGCGCGCGCCTAGCGCTCAAGCTGGGCCAGCAGCTCCTCGGCGACCTCGACGGCGTCGCCGACAACTTTGTACTGCGCAGCGCCAAAGATGGGAGCATCCGGGTCCTCGTTGACGGCAATGACGCACTCCGCGCCGCCGATGCCGGCTAGGTGCTGGATAGCACCCGAAACGCCGATGCTCACGAGGAGCTTAGGCGAAACCGACACGCCGGTCTGGCCGATCTGGTGGCGGTACTCCAACCAGCCGGCCTCCACGACAGGTCGCGTGCAGCCAAGCTCGGCCCCCAGAGCCTCGGCAAGCCTTCGCATCAGCGGCAGGTTTTTCTTGGAACCAATGCCACGACCCACCACGACCAGGCGCTCGGCATCGGCGATCGAAGCCTGCTGTCCCCACTCCTCGGCGGGAATCGAGATCTCGACACGAGCCTTGGCATCATCCGCAAGCGATATCTGGGTGATCGTGCCGGAGCGGCCGTAGTCAAAATCGGGCGCTTTAAAGATGCCGGGACGAACCGTTGCCATCTGGGGACGATGATTGGGGCAGACGATGGTGGCCATCAGGTTGCCGCCAAACGCCGGACGCGTCTGTTGCAGCAGCCCCGTCTCCGCATCCATCGAAAGCACCGTGCAGTCAGCCGTAAGGCCCGTCTGCAAACGCACGGCAACGCCGGGTGCCAGTTCGCGGCCAAAGGCGGTCGCACCGTACAGAATGGCCTCGGGCTTGCGCTCTGCCACCAAATCGCAGATCAGCCGGGCGTAAACCTCCGCATCGTTCTGGCGCAGACGCTCGTCGCGACAGACCAGGACCTCGTCGGCGCCGGCGCAAACCAAATGCTCCAGGTCACCGAGAGAACCCTCGGGGCCCATACCGACCAGCGCCACCAGACGGCAGCCGCGAGCATCGGCAAGCTCGCGGCCCTTGCCCATGAGCTCATGGGCAACGGGAGTCACCGTATCGTGCTCGTCGGTCTGCACGAATACCCAAATGTCTCGATATGCATCAAGGTCCACCGCGCCAGCGGCCTCGTCACGCTCGATCGAGATAGCGTTGACAGGGCAGGCGTCGACGCACCCGCCGCATAGGATGCAGCCGTCGGTTACGCGGGCGCAACGGTTGGGCCGCTCGCCTTCCACTACGATGCCGCCCGAGGCACAGGCGCGAACGCAGCGACCGCAGCCGATACAGGCTTCGCTATCGATAATCAGTCCGCTCATCTATGCCATCCCCTCGATAATCTTGGCAAGTTTTGCCGCCTGCTCGGACGCCGTTCCGTCAACGGCCTCGCACGTTTGGTCGCGGTCGGGCACAAACGATCGCACGACCTGTGTCGGCGAGCCGGCAAGGCCGCAGCGCGCGGGGTCGGCATGCACGTCGGCAGCGTTGACCACACGCACGTCCGCCTCCTCGGCCGCACGAATACCGGCAATGCTCGGCATGCGCAGTTGGCCAATCTCCTTGGCGGTCGTCATCGCACACGGCATCTCAAGATAGACCGTCTCCTCGCCGGCATCGCAGCCGTGAACAAGCGCCAGTGAACCACAGGTCGTAAAGCCCGCGCTCTGCACGCAGCTCACGTCGGTCACGCAGGGAATCTCAAAGGCACCGGCAAGCTCGGGACCAATCTGGGCCGTATCGCCGTCCACCGCCATCTTGCCGCAGATGAGCAGGTCGAAGTCCTCGTCGAGCGCCTCGATGCCGCACTTGAGGGCATAGGTGGTTGCCAGGGTATCGGCACCTGCAAAGGCGCGGTCGGTCAGCAGCAGTGCGTCATCGGCGCCTCGGGCGATGCAGTCGCGCAATAGCGATTCGGTCGCGGGGATGCCCATCGACACCACCGTTACGCGCACGTCCATGCCAAAGCCGATAAAGTCGTCCTTCAGCGCCAGCGCGCATTCCAGAGCGCTCGCGTCAAAGGGATTAATGACCGCCTGCTTGCCATCGCGCACGATGGTATTGGTCTTGGGGTCCATCTTGACCTCGGTGCTGCCCGGCACCGCCTTGACGCACACCACCATATGGAAATCGCTCATCTTCACGCGCCCCCTTTCTGGACGAGCTCATCCAAGAGCTTCTCCGAAAACAGGTTACCGCGACCCAGCTGCCCGGCAGGATCGAGCTGGAGCTTGAGCCGCGCCGACTCGACCATGGCCTCGTGACCGTACATCGTCTCCAAGAAGCCCGCCTTGATCTTGCCGACGCCGTGTTCGGCGGAGACGGCGCCACCCATGGCCGTGACCTCGGAAGCCCACTGGGCAAAGAGTTCTCCGCCGCGGCGGTAATCCTGCGCATCGCGCGGCAGAATGTTCACATGCAGATGGTTGTTACCGATGTGCCCCCAGGCGGCAGATTCAAGCCCGCTTTCGACCAACGTGCGGCGATAAAGGGCGATGACATCGGCCAAGCGTGCGTTGGGCACCGACATGTCCGAGCCCAGCTTGGTAATGGTGGGATCCGTGCGGCGACGCTCGTCGATGAGCATGTTGACACTCTCGGGCACCGCATGGCGGAAGAATCGCTGACACTCGCGATCGACCTCGGTGCGCGCGACCCATGTCGCATCGTCGTTGCCGCCCGCAAGCTCTAGCACCCACCCCAAGTGATACAGCTCCTCAGTCGCCTGGGCCTCGTCGTCGCAGTCGAGCTCCACGTAGACACAGACCTTGGCGTCTTTGTCGAGCGCCGGCAGCGAGGCGAACGCGGTCGACTGCTCACGCTGACGACGCAGGATATCCAGGGCGCCCGCATCGAAATATTCGATGGCAGCCGCGTGGGACAGGACGGGACGCACGGAATCGGTGAATGACACGGCCTTATCTTCGCTGTCAAAGAAGCAGCTCACGCCCCAAACGACCGCAGGCGCCGTCTGCATTGCAATCTCGAGCTCGGTGATAACGCCGAGTGTGCCACACGCACCGATAAACAGATCGATGGCATCCATATCGTCAGCAACGAAATAGCCCGAAGCATTTTTGGTCTTGGGCATGGTGTAGTCGGGAAGGTCGAGCTCGAGCGTGCGGCCCCGCACCGTGACGAGCGAAAGGCGGCGACCCCGTGCAAAAACCTCGCCACGGTGAAGCTCGAGCAGGTCGCCATCGGTCAGCGCGACATGAAGGCCCGCGACGTGAGGGCGCATGGGGCCGTAAGCGTAGCTACGGGCGCCCGAAGCGTTGCATGCCGCCATGCCGCCCAGACAGGCAGATGCCTCGGTGGGATCGGTGGGAAAAAACTGCTCGGGGGCCTCTTGGAACTCCTCGTAGGCCTCAAGCGATGCCTGGTCCCAACCAGCGGTCGGCAGCACCTTCTTGCTCAGCTGCTTGCGCAGCTCCGAGAGCACAATGCCCGGCTCCACGCGCAGCAGAAATTGGCCTTGTTCATCGCGGCGAAGGCCCAAGTAGCGATTCATGCGGGAAGTATTGAGAATGTGACCGCCATGAGGCACGGCGCCGGCGGCAAGACCGGTCCGGGCGCCCTGAACCGTCACCGGGACACGCTCGGCATGGAGCTTTTTCAAAATGGCGCGCACCTCGTCCTCCGTTGTCGGAAATGAGATGCTCGAGGCCTCGCCCGATGTGCGAGACTCATCGCGGCCATACTCTTCGAACTCGTCGGTGAAGGGTTTGATGGTTGCCGACACGCGAACTCCCCCTTTAGCTAACTACAGTGTTTGCAGGGAGATGTTACCGCATCGTTTCGTCGACGTGTTCGAGACCGTCTCCATAATTGGCGATTTTTACGTTCGTGCAATTCGGCGAGCGGCAAGGTTTCCTCGGCAGACGATGCTTTTGACACATGTCGCCTTACCGCCAGCGACCACGCAATTGTCGCTCGAAAAAAGTTGAAGTAATTTTTACCATCTTTTACCTGCGGAGATGTCAATCCGTCAAGCATTTGGTCAGAAATTGGTCAAGTAGTGACTGATACGGTCGGCATCGACAGCCAAAACCAATGGAAGTTTTGGCCCCAAAAGCAGGGAGGTTCCCATGGCATATTACTGGCCCCAGTACGGCGTCGCCATCGAGGTCGACGACGATCCCTATCTCCTGCCTTTCGACGAAGAGGCGTTCCCCGATACGGCGGTCTACCACGTCACCACCGATGTTATCTGCGACCCCGAGTCGTTCTCGGCGCTCGCCCACCACATCGCGCGTATCCACAACATCGAGCTCCCTCACGACTTCGACGAGCTCATCTACTCGCGCCGCCTGATGCTTCACATGCTCTTTGGAGCGGACCCGTCCACGTTCGCACGCGTCTACACCACCAAGGACGCCGCATGAGTGCGAAAAAGCCGCCCCGCCTTGCAGGACTGGGGCGTCGCAAGAAACTCGTCGTTGTCTGCCTGGCTATCGTCTGCGCCCTCATCGCCGTAGGGCTATACGCCTGGCAGTCGCAGCCCGTGCCCGAAGCGGGCGCCTCAGTCACGACGGCAGAGGGTAAATCGCGCCAAGAAATCCAGGATGAGCTCGACGCCATCGTCCGCGACAACATGATGACGATCTCGGTCGCGCCGGTCGCGCAGCTGCAGGAAGGCGGCAAGTTGCGCGTCAACGTGCAAAACGTCCAAGACAACAAGTTTCCCCAGCGCTTCCGCGTGATTCAAAACGACGAGACCATCTATGAGTCCGGTGTGGTCGAAGCCGGCAAGACGGTTGAGACCTGCCCCGCCGGCGATATCCAAGAAGGCGAGGCATATATCGAAATTCAGGCACTCGATGCCAAGACCTACGACACCCACGGCAATCCGACGCGCGTCAAAGTGCGGGTGGCCCAGGCAGAAGGCTAGTGGCCGACGCGCTCGCAGGGGCCGCACCCTGTCCCCATTCGTCCAACCATCACGGAAACAGTCCGTGACGAGCAGAAAGGATCGATTATGAACACACCCATGAACCTGAGCGGAGCCAGGGCACTCGCCGTGGGCGCAGGGCTTACGCTTGCACTTGCGATGGGCGCCGCGCCAACGGCGGCCATGGCAGAGGTGCGCGTTGGAACCACCGATGTGACGGTGAAGGCCGACATTAGCAATGTTTCGTTTAAGGCGCCAACGGTCATCCCCTTTGCCGCCCAAGCCGACGGAAAGCTTGTAGGACCCTCCGACAAGACGATTACCATCGACAACCTCTCGGCATATGGCATCCACGTCACTAACATGAAGGTCACGGCCAAGAACGACTGGACAATCGTTGCAGACGCAAAGACGGGCTCGGCCCAGAACTCCATCGATTTTAAGGTTGGCCCCGATGAAGCAGAAAAGGATGCCAGCTCGGCGACTCAGCCTACGGGCCTCGATCTTTCCAAAGACGCAAACTTCGACATGAAGTACGAGGGCATTGCCGACGGAACGGACAAAATCAAGCTCAATGTGAGTGGCCACGTCGCCCGCGTCACGCGTGACATCTACCACGCCGGCGGTACGGGAGACCAAGTGGCAAGCATCACCTGGACGGTCGAGCCCGGTGCGCACGCCACGTCCTAAGGCGATTGCACTGGCCGCCATCGTCGGCATCTTGGCGTCCGCACCCACCATGGCCTTTGCTCAACAAGAGCAAGCGCAGGCGGCCACCGAAGTGACCGTCGACCTTTCGGGCCTTAATCGCGACAGCCGTCACGAGCCGCTCGCTCAGACGAACGACACCCGGCAACTCATTGCGGTAGGCTTCGCCACGGCGGGGGCAGGACTGACGTGCCTTGGCCTGCACATCAAACGCAACCAATAGCCAAGCACGACCGGAGTACGCGGAATAGATAGGAGAACCATGGCACCCAAAAACCTTTTGCCCGTTGCCGCGCTCTGCAGCGCACTGGCGAGCGGTATGCCTCTCGCCGCTTGGGCGACGCCCGCCACGGCAAACTCCTTACCGCAAGCTCTGAACCCCGTGGCGAATTCGTCGGGTATCGTCGCCTGCCAACGTTTTTCGCTCGCACGCGCCACGGTCCGAACCTCGGGATGCCTTCACCGCAATACGGTCGACTCGATAGTCGTGGATATCAAGCGACCGGACAAGGAGAACGGCCCCCAGACAGGTTATGCCATCTGCACATGGAAATCGGCTGCAGTCGACGCCGATGGCGACCCATGCGACCTAGAGCTGCGCATCGATATTGACTCGGTCGATGACTCGGCGAACGGGGCGAAGGTCGTCTTCGACAGCGCGGCCTATGAAGAAGAAGGGGGTGTATGCCTGGGCTGCGTTCCCTCGAATGTCGATGGCGCGCAGCCCATCATCTCCTTTACGGCATCGCTGCGACTGACCAAGGCGGACACCGAAGCCATCGCAACGGGAGATGCGCCTTTGCTGTTCTACGCTGGCGACGCGGATGACCAAGAAACTCAAAGCAATGGACAGAAGGGCTCGCTTAACCTCACGCGCGGATCAGAACCCGCCCCCATCAATATCGACACCCAGGCGCAAGGCGTGCATCGCATTCTCGCCGATCCGGCGCTGCTCCAAATGACATGGCACGGAGTGGGGTCCGTCGGGATTGCTGCTCCCATATCGAGCGATAATGACAAATCCCCCAAAGACGAGGTCGCAGACGCACCGACGCATGTTGACGATGCAGACGAGGCATCATCAGAAGACAACGCCGCAGCCCCTCTCGAGAAGCCAGGCGACACCGCCACCGAACTAGGCAATCCCCAACCGAAAGACGGCCTGGAATTTGCCGCTCCCCCAGATGTCGACGAAGGCAACTGTTGCATGATGGTCGCGCTCGACCACACGGAAACCGTCGATGCCGCAAGCATTGAGCCAGTCGCTGCCAATGCGCCCCGCCGCAAAAATATCCTCATCGCGTTCCCCAATACCGTCGAGCTCGTCTTTTTGCCTTCGGGTGAAGTCGTCGCGCCTACGGCACTTACAGCAGTGGGAGCAAGGAGCGCATCGAACGACATCCAAGCTATCTCGGCACTTGATGCCACAACGACCGCCAAGTTGCACCTTTATTCCGTTGCAGCAGACGGAACGCGAACCGAAGAATTCGACGGAACCAAGCTTTTGGTTCCTCGTCGCATCGGTATCCAAGAAGACTTCCCCTATCAAATGGAACTTGAAGGGTTCGATCGTGCACGAGATGCCGACATCATTGCCGCAGCCATCGAATCCCCGCAGCACCTCATGACGCTGCGCTTCGACTTTAGCCCCGTCCTATCCTAGACCGCTAACCGCCGCTTGGCTCGGATACTGAGCGCTCCCCTCCCCGTTCTGTTACGATTGCCGCGTTGGCATCAATTACAGGAGGGTTCATGCCGGGTTTAGGAACGATCATCAACGTCGCGCTTTTGATCGCGGGCGGTCTGCTGGGCCTCATGGGTGGGCGCTTCATTACGCCCCGCATCCAAGACACGCTCATGAAGGCGTCGGGGCTGTGCGTTCTGTTTATCGGCCTGGGCGGCACCATGCAAAAGATGCTCGTTATCGATGGAGAGACGTTGGCGACCACCGGTACCACCATGCTTATCGTCTCATTTGCCCTTGGTTCGCTCATCGGCGAGGCCATCAACCTGGAGGCCGCCATCGAGAACCTCGGCGAATGGCTCAAGCGCAAAACCGGCAGCGAAGGCGACAACGAGTTCACCAACGCCTTTGTCTCGACATCGCTCACCGTGTGTATCGGTGCCATGGCCATCGTAGGATCGATTCAGGACGGTCTGCTCGGCGACTGGTCCACGCTTGCCCTGAAGGGCGCGCTGGACTGCATCATCGTCTGCACCATGACGGCCTCGCTTGGCCGCGGCTGCATCTTCTCGGCCCTGCCCGTTGCCGTATTCCAGGGCACGATCACGCTTTTTGCCGGCGCACTCTCCCCCATCATGACCACCGCAGCCCTCGACAGCCTTTCGCTTGTGGGCTCCATGCTCATCTTCTGTGTTGGCGTTAACCTTATTCGACCTCAGACCTTCCGCACGGCCAACATGCTCCCCTCCGTCGTCGTGGCGGTCATCTACGCCCTCCTGTTCTAAACTATCTGCATAGTGCTATCTCGAACATCTGTTTGATGCTGTGCTATGATATGAGGTCACCGACACCATATAGGGAGAGGAGAGGGCGGTGGCCGACCAGGACGTCAAAATGCTCATCGAGCGCATTATGGCCGAGGCCCGGACCCACCAGTCCGCCCGCTTCTCAAACGAAATCTATGCTGACGAGCCGATTCTCAAGACCGGTCGTCAGATGCAGAACTTCCTCCCCGACCAGTACCGCAAGATGCGCGAGATATCGCGCTGGCAAGATGATCCCAAAGGCGGGGCGGGGCGTTGGCTGTCGGAGGCGGAGCTCTTTTACCGCCAAGGCCTGCTGATGGCCGACTTCGAGGACCTTTGCCCCTACAACGGCACCTTTAAGTCGTACTTTCCCACCTACAATGCCATGAGCGATCGACAGTTGCGCGGCTACTTTACCTGGCGTGCCCAAGTGCGCCGCGGCAATATCGAGGAGACATCGACCTCGTTTGCTTTTCTGTATCTCTACGAATTGATCTGCGGCATTGGCGTCGACAATCCGCGTGACGGCTATGACAAGATCAAGGCATTTTGGGATGCCTATCGCGCCTTTGAACCCGGCATCGACCGGTTCGCACGCGTGTGGCTGCAGGACTACGCCGTGTTCCATGAACTCGATCCCAAGCTGCTTCGCGACTCTAAAACCGTCGCATTCGACAACGCCCTCATCGAGCTGCGCCGCGCGGCGCGAGACCTTGTATCCGCGCCGGCGCCGTCGGACCTGCCGCCTGCGCGTCGTAAGACCTCCGAGCCCACGCTTCCCCTTCCGCCCGATGAGGCGCATGAGGAGCGGCTCATGGCTGCCATCGACGCACTCTCGACGTACAACCTGAATAACTCACGGCTCGACCGTTCCCACCATCGCGACCTGCGCCACGTGGCATGCGCCGTGTATGTCCGTATGGCGCGCTACTATGACACGCACCGAAAAACCGGCATCGTAGCGAGCTTGTTTGGGGAGGAGACGGCCATGCCCTACACCATGTTTGCCTCGGCCGTGTTCTTTGCGCCCGAGCGCCACGAGGACTGCGAATATCGCCTAGACCCCATTCACATCTACCGCTGCCAAAATGGCTTTTGGGAATGTATGCGCATCCACGGCAGCAGGCAAAAGAGCAGCAAGCTCGGCGAGATGATGCGCGCTTGTGATCAGCGCCTGCGCTTGGCACTGGATCCCGGCCATCCCCTTAAGGAAGAAAAGGTTCCCAAATATCTGGCTAAGATTATCGATGACGAGATCACGGCATGGCTTTCATGGGATGCCGCGCATCAACCCGTCAAGATCGATATCGACCTGAGCCAGCTGGGGCACATTCGGAGCGCCGCCGCACAAACGCGCGAGGCACTTTTGATCGACGAGGAGCGCGAGGACGGCACGCTTGCGGATGCCGAGGTGGCAGTTGCCGAGCGACGGGAAGCCGAGCCCGTGGCCGACACGATCGCCGAACCAGTCGCGACGACCATGCAGCAGGACGAGGCTAGCGAGCCGACCATCTCCACCGAGCAGTTTGGCGTCGTAGCCCCGCTCCTCGCACCAGCGCCCACGCCCGCCGACACCGCGTCCGCACTCGACCCCGCCGCAGATGCCTATCTTCGAGCATTACTCGAGCAAAACGCAGCGCAGACGGCATCGGCGGTGGCACAGTCGGGCAAGAGTGAGGACATGCTCGTCGATAGCATCAACGAAGCGCTCTTTGACCTGGTGGGCGACACCGTTATTGAATTTGGCCCAGCAGGACCGCAAATTATCGAGGACTACGAAGCAGACGTGAGAGGATACCTAGACCATGAGTGATACCGCACCCGCAGCACCCCGCGTGCCCAAGCGCGTCGCCGCCGTCATTCTCAACTCGCTCAAGGGCGGCGTGGTCCCGCGCATCGGCCTTCCCTACATCACCGTGGGGCGAGAGGTCGAGATCCGTGCTCTGCTCACCGACCTGAGCCTCATCGCCGATGGCGGCGCAAGCTTCCGTTTCCTAGTCGGTCGCTACGGCGCCGGCAAGAGCTTTTTGCTCCAGACCATCCGAACGCATGCCATGGGCGAGGGCTTTGTGGTCGCCGATGCCGACCTTTCCCCTGAGCGCCGCCTACAGGGCGGCCAGGGCCAGGGCCTCGCCACCTATCGCGAGCTCATCCGCAACATATCGACCAAGACGCGCCCCGAGGGTGGCGCGCTCAACCTTATCCTGGATCGTTGGGTCGCCTCCTGTGCCGACGCCGATGAGTCTGTCGTCAATGCCCAACTGGCCCCGCTCGAGGAAATGGTCCACGGCTTCGACTTCACACGCATGCTCCGCCGCTACCGCGCGGCCGTATCCGAGGGCGATGAAGAGGCTATGAGCCGGGTGACCAAATGGATTCGCGGCGAATACCGCACCAAGAGCGAAGCGCGAGCCGAGCTAGGCTCCTCGACCATCATCAGCGACGACGACTGGTACGACTACGTTAAGCTCATTGCACGCTTTTTGGTCTGCAGCGGATACAAGGGCATGCTGGTGCTCATCGACGAACTTGTGAATCTGTATAAGATTCCCAACGCCATCACGCGCCAATACAACTACGAGAAGATCCTGACCATGTACAACGACACGCTCCAGGGTAAAGCACAGTACCTGGGCATGATCATGGGCGGCACGCCAACCTCCATCGAAGACCGCCGCCGCGGCGTGTTCTCCTACGAGGCCCTGCGCAGCCGTCTCGCTCAAGGCCGTTTTGCGCGCGAGGACCTTAAGGACATGCTCGCGCCCATCATCCGTCTGCAGCCACTCACCTACGAGGAGCTGCTGGTGCTGATCGAAAAACTCATGCAAATTCACGCCGGCTACTTTGGCTGGACGCCCACGCTTACCGAGAACGACTTGGTGGACTTCCTCAAGATCGAGTTCGGTCGTGTGGGAGCCGACACACATCTGACGCCGCGTGAAGTCATTCGCGACTTTATCGAGCTGCTCGACATCCTATGCCAGAACCCCGACGCCAACGTAGCCGAGCTGCTGCAAAGCGTCGGCGGCGACGCGCTGGCGCCGGCAGCAGCAACAGGCGACACCGGCACCGCAGGCGGTGACCGTAACTTCGCCGAATTCACCATCTAACCTGCCAAAAAGGGATAGGTTTATTTTGGCAGGTTTTATCTGGGCAAACGTTGAAGCGGTAATGCAGCAAGCCACTGCCCGCCGCGTTGAGAGATTCGCTTTTGAAAGGAGGCCTCGTGAACGCCTTTGACCGCTACGCCCCGTTTATCCAAGACTTCATCTACTCCCACGATTGGGAGAGCCTGCGCTCCATCCAGGTTGCGGCGGCAGATGCCATCTTCAACACGCAAGACAATGTGCTCCTGACGGCCTCCACGGCATCTGGCAAAACCGAGGCAGCCTTCTTTCCCATCCTGACCGAGTTTTGGGAGAACCCGCCCGCAAGCGTGGGCGCCCTCTACATTGGCCCCCTCAAGGCGCTCATCAATGACCAATTCGTCCGCCTCAACGATCTGTGCGAAGAAGCCGATATCCCTGTCTGGCACTGGCATGGCGATGTCTCGCAGTCGCACAAGGCTAAGCTCATCAAAAAACCGAGCGGCATCTTGCAGATTACGCCCGAGTCACTCGAGGCGCTCCTGATCCATAAGCACATGGCGATCCCTCGTATGTTCTGCGACCTGCGCTATGTGGTTATCGACGAAGTCCATTCGCTCATGCGCGGCGACCGCGGCGGGCAGACGCTCTGCCTTATCGAGCGGCTCTCGCGCATGGCAGGCGTGCAGCCCCGCCGCATCGGTCTGTCGGCAACCATCGGCGACCCCGAGCGCACGGGCGCCTTCCTGTCGCAGGGGACGGGACGCAACTGCGTCATCCCACGTTTTGAGGAGCCGCGCCGCGTGTGGCGCATCTCCATGGAGCACTTCTACAACTCGGGTCCCCAGGCGCAGCAGCGAGGATTCACGAGCACAGGTCCGCAGGAAGCTGAGGTGCTCGCATGCGAGCGCATTGAGGCGGCACCAACCGCGGCACTACCCGTCAGCACCCAAGACATGCGCCATAGTGGGCAACTCACACAGGAGGAACGCCGCCAACGCCGTGATCAGGCACGGGGCAAGGCTGCCCCCAAGGACCGTCGCACTTCCTCGGCCCCCGAGGGCGAAGTCGACATCCCGCGAGCGACCGAACAGGCACTCCTCAACCCCACCGACACGGCGCCAGACAACGCCGATCCCGGTATGGGATATATCTTTGAGCACACGCGCGGCCGAAAGTGCTTGGTCTTTGCCAACTCGCGCGAGGAGGCAGAGGCCGTGTGCTCCATGCTGCGCAGCTACTGCGAAAGTCGACACGAGCCCGACCGCTTTCTAATCCATCACGGCAATCTTTCGGCATCGCTGCGCGAGACGGCCGAGGAGCTCATGCGCGACGAGGAGCAGGCGCAGACAACCGTCACCACCTCTACGCTGGAGCTCGGTATCGATATCGGCCGCCTGGAGCGCGCCTTCCAGATTGACGCGCCGTTTACCGTCAGCTCCTTTTTGCAGCGCATGGGGCGCACAGGCCGTCGCGACCTTCCGCCCGAGATGTGGTTTGTCATGCGCGAGGAAGAACCCGAGCCGCGCACGATGATGCCCGAGACCATTCCGTGGAAGCTCCTGCAAGGCATCGCGCTCGTACAACTCTATCGCGAGGAAAAGTGGGTCGAGCCGCCCGAGCTCGATCGACTCCCTTACAGCCTGCTCTATCACCAGACCATGTCGACCCTCGCCAGCACCGGAGAGCTCACGCCGGCCGAACTTGCCCAGCGCGTGCTCACGCTCAGCTATTTCCACCGTGTCTCGGCAGACGATTACCGTGTGCTGCTACGTCACCTCATTAAGATCGACCATATCCAGGTGACCGAAGGTGGCGGGCTCATCGTGGGTCTCGCGGGCGAGCGCATCATCAACAACTTTAAGTTCTACGCCGTGTTCCAGGAAAACGAGGAGTTCACCGTTCGCAGCGAGTCGGCCGAGCTGGGCACGATTGTTAATCCGCCCCCGCCCGGTGAGCGCATCGCCATCGCCGGACACTGCTGGATTGTCGAGGAAGTGGACTGGAAGCGCCACACTGTCTTTGCCACGCAGGTCAAGGGCCGGGTGCCGGCCTACTTTGGCGACTGCCCCGGAGACATCAATACGCATGTACTCGAGCGCATGCGCAAAGCGCTCAACGAGCATGCGGCATATCCGTATCTCATGGGCAACGCACGGGCACGTCTTGCACAGGCTCGCCATACGGCCGAGATTTCGGGCGCGGGGACCAAGCCACTCATCAACCTGGGTGGCGACACCTGGGTGCTCTTCCCCTGGCTGGGCAGCTACGCCTTTTTGGCACTCGAGCGCATGCTCAAGATTAAGTGCGCCGCGGAGCTGGGCCTTCGCGGACTCGACCCATCACGCCCGTACTTTATGCAGTTTAAGATGAAGGCCGACGAGGAGACGTTCTTTGAGGTGCTCGCCGCCGAGGCCGAAAAGGACTTCGATCCCATCGAGCTCGTCTATCCCGGCGAGGTGCCTTACTTTGACCGCTACGACGAGTTTGTTCCCGAGGAGCTCGTGCGCAAGGGCTTTGCCGAAGGCGTACTCGACATCGAGGGTATGAAGCAGCGCGTCCTCAGCTGGCGCGACCACGCCTAAGACCAGTCTTTTTTTGGGACGGGGAGACTTACTTGTCGCGAAGGACGGTACCGAGGAAGTCGGTGTCGAAGGGCACAGCTTCGGCAAAGGCGTAGTCGCCGTCGCTGGCGATGAGCAGATAATTCTCCTCGCCGCCGAACTCTGCATCGCCACATGGGACCACCCAAGCATGGTCGAACACCTCAAGCGCCGTGGCGGCACAGTCGCGCAGGAACGTCACATCGCTCCCCTCGTTTGCACTCACGATATTGGCAACGTAGACGCCACCGACATTTAGGCTGCCCCGCACCAAACGCAATGCCTCAACCGTCGCCAGCTCGCGTACGGGCTCGGCACCGCCAAAGCAATCGCTCACGACCGCGTCATAGCGACGATGGCCCACGCTCGTCACACCCAGATACGAGCGAGCCTCAGCGGTTATCACCCGCAGGCGATCGCCCGCCGCGCGCTCCAGCTCGTCTAGGTAGAACCAGCGGCGCGCCAGACGCGTAATCTCTCCGTCATACTCGATGACGTCCATGCGCAAGCCCTCGTGCGACATCAGGGCGAATTTAGGATAGGCAAACCCGCCGCCGCCCAGCATAAGCATGCGGTCGATACCGTGACCATAAGCGTCGCGCATCGCATCCTCGGCCTCAAACACGTCGTTAAACGCGCGATAGTACGCAAAGACGGGCTCCGCCCAGCGCTCGCCAACGTAACTCGCGCTTTGGTAGACGCCGCCTTGCACCAATACGCGGACTTCGTCGCCGCCCTCATCGTGCACGCGTTTCACACGCGCCAACCCATTGCGGGTTCGCGCAACCTGCAGACAGGCAGCACGAACAGCGACAGCGGCCGCACCAAGCGCCGCGGCTCCCAGAGCAACGCCGGCAACGACGCCGGCAGAAACACTCGGCTTGTTCATCTAGAGCTCCTTTTGCAGATAAAGGCCATGGTCATAAAATCCAAGATGGCGATAGTACTCGCGTGTGCCAATCGCGCTAATCACGTTGATACGCGCATAACCCGCATCCCGGGCAATCTCGCACGCACGCTCTACGAGCAAACGCCCCAACCCGTGATGCTGCGCCGCCTGGCCCTGGTCGCCCACGCGTGCCGCCATGCCATACACGTGCACCTCGCGAATCATCGCCTCGTCGGGCGTCGTCGGCAACTCGTCCGCATGCGCTGCAACAAACGAATGGTCGGGCAGCGACAGGCGCAAAAAGCCGGCGATCTTGCCTTCGAGCGTCACCCACTGCAAAAAGCGCTCACGCGTCACCGGCGTCTCGTACGCCACTTCCTCGTCAAGGGTCAGCTCATCCAAGTCGGCACCCGCCGTACTGATCTCGCGATAGCGAATCTCACGCACCGTCGCACCATCACCCCGAGCAGCCAGGCGGTTCTCAACGAGCTGGCGCAGGTTGGGCTTCTTGTTGCCCACCATAATGTCGTCGGAGCTAAAGTCACGAATCATACGGCTGATGCGACAGAACGCCGGCGTCACCACGATGTCGTCGGCCAACACATCGAGCAGCTCTTCCTCGGTATAGGGGCGCCACTCGCCGCGCTCATAGCGGCCCACCAGACGCGAGCCCTCGATGAGCGCGCACGGGTAGACCTTGACCTCGTCGGGCATAAAAGCGCCCTCGGTCATAAAGCACTCGTAGTCGAGCTTGTCCCCCTTGGGCGTAGCACCCAGCAAATTGAGCATAAAGTGCGCGTGGATCTTAAAGCCAAACAGACGCGCAAGCAAAAACGCCCGCTCGATCTGCGCTACCGAAATGCGACGCTCGTTGATATCGAGCAGGTGCTGGTCGAGGCTCTGGATGCCCATCTGAATCTTGGTGCAGCCCAAGCGGCGGATGAGTGTGAGGGCCTGCGGCGTTACAGCATCGGGGCGCGTCTCGATAACGAGTCCCACCACGCGATGCTTCGCGGTCTCATTGATGCGCTGCTGACGCTCAAGCTCCTCCATCGTTGCCGTCTGCCACTCGGCAACCTCACCCCACGGCGTACCAGGGCCGTACAGACGACGCACCGCGCGGTTATAGCCGCCCACGGCAGCATCCACACGCTCCTGCTCGTCGGCAACGTCGGCAGCAAGCTCAGCCTCGTCCGTCGCAATGCCGGCAGCCCGATAGCGCTCGCGGCGCTCTGCTACCACCGGCGGCAGGGCATCGGCGGGAGCGTCATCGAGCAGGCGCCCTGCCTCGGCACGGCTGATGCCCGGACGCGCCAACATGGGGTTTGCCGCCACGCCGGCGACGGCATCGTCATTGAGCGCACGGAAAAGCTCCGACATAAACCACGTTTGATACCCTTGCGGATAGTCGCTCCAGGTGCCACCGAGCACGATGAGCTCTATCTTGTCGGTTGCATGCCCCATCTGCGAAAGCGCGGTCAGACGAGCGCTCACCTGCAGATACGGGTCGAAGCAGTTTTGCTCCGCACGGGCACACGCCGGCTCGGCATGCAGATAGCTTTTAGGCATGCGCAGATCGTTGGGGCAAAACAGGCAATCGCCCGAGCACGGCCAGGGCTTGGTGATGACGGTAATAGTCGCTACGCCCGAAGCCGTGCGACGAGGCTTCATACGCAGCACCTGCAGCAGTCGACGTTCCAGCTCGGCATCGACATTCCACCCAGCCCAACGAGCCGGCTCCTCACGTTTTACCCGCTGGTAGAACGGCAGCAGACGGCGCTTGGCCAAATCGCGTTTGTCGGCACCTTCACGGCGCGCCTCGGCATGTATCAGTTTGACGAGCGCTTTGTCGTCCACGGTCTCGCCGCGACGCAGAGCCTCGAGTATGTTCAAGATAATCTGTTCCATGACCCCATTGTAAAGGCAAAGGCGCCGGAGCCCGTCACGGCTCCGGCGCCTCCATCAAACAGCGCAGCTATGGTGTATAAGTCTTCGATGACCGCCCGTCACTCTGAATCAAATGACATGTCACCCGAACCAACCTCAAAACGATACGTGGCGGACTTATCGCCATTATCGAATTCAAGATTCAAAATGGTCTCGCCGTCGTAGTCAAGCGGAAGGAAATCGCTCTCGAAGTCGCCGCTGCCCAAGGTGAGGCTCGCCTTAAAGCCCGTAGAGTTCGGAACCGTCATCTCCACATCGCCCGAGCCCACACTCACGTCCATCGACTTCGCGGGGGCCTGGTAGAGCTCGAACGTTACATCGCCCGACCCGACCTCTGCACTAAGCGCATCAGTCACGCTGCCCGCAAACTCTACATCTCCCGCACCCAGGAAAAGGTCGAAACCATCACAGGTGACACCGGCAATCTGCAGATCGCCCGAGCCCACGTGCGCGTTAACTCCCTTCAGATGTTCGGCAACACGGCGCGGCAGTTCAACCGTAACCGAGCGGTCAATTGCCTTACCGTCATCACTTCCAAACTGAGAAACCTTGAGCGTCGAGTCCTCGACGGATGCGATGTTTTGCGTCGCGGCCTCGGAGGCATCCATACCCTCGGCAACGCGCCCCCGCTCGATAACGCGAGCCTTGTTGCCATCAACAACCTTGACGTCCACCGTAGCCGCATCGATATCGAAATCGAGGTAGCGAAACTCATCAGCATCAAAAGTCGTGCTCGAAAGCTGCTGAGGCCGAGCGGAATAGTTACCGCTATCCAAGAGATCATCGTCGTCAAACATATCGTCAAAATCAGACAAATTGCCAGATAGAATACCGGTCGTACGCACCATATCGGAGTGAGCCAATAGCCGCGAAATGCCAAAGACAAGCCCAATGATGAGCACAAACGCTCCGATGCCAACGCCCAAGCGTACCTTGGATTCATGTGAAAGCTTCATCATTCATCACCCTCTTTGGCAATCGGCTCAGCGGTAGTCGCGGTAGCCACGTCAGTATCAACCGAAGCGGAAACATTCCGAGCCCTAGCCGCCACCGGTGCCGGACCAACCTGAATATCCCCGCGTGCCCAATCACCATCGAGCGCACGCGCCACCCAGTGATAGATGGGAATCGTGAAGAAGATCAGCGCGGCAAAGGGGCCGGCACCAAACACGAACATCAGCAAAAAGAACAGTAGCCAGCACACGGCCCAATACGGGAACGACTGGAACGGGCCCTTCACCGGAGTCGAGCCAACTGCGCTGCCACTCGTCGCCTGCGCCGTAGCGGCATTGGCGGCCTGCGCACTCCAGCTTGCCGCTTGCGCCGCCTTGGCCGCAGCATCACTCGCCTGCGTTGCCGCCTCGGTAGCGCGCGCCGCCGCCTCATGGGTGCGAGCACGCTCTGCCGCCTCAGCCTCGCGCTGACGGGCGCGGTCCTCGTTCTCAAACTCGATATCGTCCTCGATCTCATCGCTCGGATTGAGCAGCTTGTCCAGGCTCACGCCATAGAGTTTGGCGAGCGAGATCAGGTTCTCGGTATCGGGCGAGCTCTCCGCACGCTCCCATTTACTGACCGCTTGGCGAGACAGTCCCAGTTTTCGTGCCAGCCCTTCTTGGCTAAAGCCTTTGCTGCGACGAAGGTCGGCGAGCCGCTGCGCAGTTTCTACATTCATGGTTCCTCCTATGTGATGCCAGCCGTGCCGCCGGACCGTTTTTGTTCTTAAGGCGCCTTGCACAGTTAAAAATCTATCCGCCACCGCCAAAAGCATGCCACCTATTCTAGTGAGATTTTTGACAACCGGCGGTTGCGGGCACATATGAGCTGCGGAAATGTGTCCAAACAGAGCAATGACCCGCAGCTCGGTTGTCCCCGTTGCGGCGTTAACGGTAGTATGGTCGTACTGTTTATTCCGCACCGCCAACGGAGGGAGTCCCGCGCCGTGAACCGCGATTTCGCCTCATCGCTCATCCAGCTCAACAATACGTTCTATCGCGAGCACTCCGCCTCCTTTTCCGATACGCGCCAGGCCCCATGGCCCGGCTGGGTGCGCACCATGGACATCGCGCTCGGGCAGCTCGACGTCGCCACGATCGAGCATCCCGTCCGCGTCTTCGATCTTGCCTGCGGCAATATGCGATTCGAGAACTTTGCCGCCGGCGGCGCACTTGCCGCCAAGGGCGTCGATGGCGCAAACCCCTCGGCAGATGCCAGCTGCCCGTTTGAGTTCTATGGTGTCGACTCGTGCCAAGACCTGGCCATCGATGCACATGGCCACGCGCTACGCATTCCCAACCTGCACTTCCAGGAACTCGACGTGCTCGACGCCCTTATGAAGCTCAACCCCGCCGAGACGCCCGACATGCTTTTTGACGCCCCGCTCGCCGACATCTCGGTCTGCTTTGGCTTTATGCACCACGTGCCGTCGTGCGAGTACCGCGTACGCGTGCTCGACGCCCTGGTGCGGCAGACGCGCCCGGGCGGCATCATCGCCATCAGCTTTTGGGAGTTTATGAACGACGAGCGCATGGCGCGCAAGGCCGTTCGAGCCGAAGCCCGCGCCGAGCTCACCCCGCCGTTTGAGGGTTACGATTCCGCGCAGTTTGAAGCCGGCGACCACCTCATTGGCTGGCAAAACGACCGCCACGCCTACCGCTATTGCCATCACTTTGACGATCAGCAGATCACCGACCTGGTGCGCGGCGTCCGTACGTTCTACAAGAGCGGCGAGGTCCCCGTGCGCGAGCTTGAGCGCTTCCATGCCGACGGTCGCAGCGGCGAGCTCAACCGCTATGTGATTCTCAAGCGCCTGTAGGCATCGGCGACTCGCCGCCGAGCCGCACCGCATCTTTCGGGCAAACTATGCCCACCTTTTTTCAACCCATTGACGGAACGCGCAGTTATGCGTTCCATACTTATGACCAAGGAGCCTCATGGGAGCCGTCCACGTTCGCACGCCTAAGAACTTTGTGCTCGAGGAGCGCTTGGAGCGCTACGCCGATGCGATTGAGACGAACCCCGAGGCATATGCCGGGGATTGGCGCGAGGCCTGTGCGCCCGCAGGCGGCAAGCCCTTCGAACACCTTCACCTGGATCTTGGCTGTGGCAAGGGAACGTACCTTGTAGAGCGCGCGGCCCACGAGCCAAACACGCTCTTTATCGGTATGGACCAGGAGCCCATCTGCATCGCCTATGCCGCACAGAAAATCTGCGAGCAGGAGCTATCCAACGCACTCGTCCTGCCCCGAGGCGCCAAATCGCTGCCGCAGCTGTTTGCCGCAGGCGAGCTCGATGCCATCACCATTAACTTTCCCACGCCACAGCCCAAGGCCAAGTACGCCAAAAAACGACTCGTCCATGTCGACCATCTGATGCTCTACCGCCCGCTCTTTTCAGCCGGCGCTACCGTCACGCTGCGCACCGACAGCAAGCCGTTGCGCGATTACGCCCTGGGACAGTTTGCCGCGGCAGGCTACGACACGCTTTGGGTAAGTGACGACGTCCGCCGCGACCATCCCGAGCATCCCGAGACCGAATATGAATGCCGCACGCGCGAGATGGGTGCCGTCGTCTATGGCATTTGCGCCACACCCGACGCGCGGCCTAGCGATGAACAGCTCGCGGCGGGCCACGAGCAGGAGCAAAGCCTTGCCTGCTACCTGCCCGAAAACCTCGATGCGCTCACCTATGTACCTCTGGGCATGGAAGAGGCCGTCGAGAACTTTAGAAACCGCGCCCGCAAAGGCAAGAAGCGCCTGCCGCAGGAGTCCTAGGGGCTTCTGATGGTCGCGGCGTCGGCAAACAAGTGAAAATAGGCGTCAGCGAACGACCCTCAAACCTAAGTGAGTAGACTATTTTTCAATAGTCAAGCACAACCCGCATAACGAAAACTAAAACCGCAGGTAGAGCTCTTGCGCAAAAGCCATGTGCTCGCGATATTGCAAAAAGTCTACTCACTTAGCTGGCAACTGCACCAAACGGCTGGGCAGAACGCCCATTTCCTGCATTTTCTTGCCTGCGAACGCATCGATGCGACGCTACGCCATAATAGTTGGCGGACAATCGCAAGAGAAAGAAAGCACATGGCACAGACCACGACAGATACCGCCGCCAGCACCGTCTCCGGCGCCGGCGCCGCCAGCTCATTCTCGGGCGGCACGGGAACCGAAGCCGAGTTTGGCTCGCTCGGCGCGCTCTCCCCCACCTGGTGGGAGCCCGAGGACGGCAGCGAGCCCGAACCATGGCTCACGCCCGACCAGGCCTTCGAACGCTTCTTTGAATGGACGAGCGATCGCGGTATTGAGCTGTGGGATCACCAAGAAGAGGCCCTCATGGACCTAGCTGCCGGCGATCACGTCATTTTAGGCACACCGACCGGATCGGGTAAATCGCTCGTCGCGCTGGGCATGCTCTTTATGGGCATGGCGCAGGGCAAGCGCTGTTATTACACGGCCCCTATCAAGGCTTTGGTCAGCGAAAAGTTCTTCGATCTGGTACAGGTGCTCGGCCGCGATAACGTCGGCATGATCACCGGCGATACGCATATCAATACCAAGGCGCCCGTCATCTGCTGCACGGCCGAAATCCTTGCCAACGATGCGCTGCGCGAGGGTGAGGACGCCGATGTGGGCTGCGTCGCCATGGACGAGTTCCACTACTTTGCCGACCCCGACCGCGGCTGGGCTTGGCAGGTGCCGCTGCTCACCCTGCCCCATACGCAGTTTATGCTCATGAGCGCCACACTTGGCGATGTCACTGCAATCGCCGCCTCGCTCGAAGAGCACACCGGCGCTGCTTGCGACCTGGTTGTCGACGCCCCGCGCCCCGTGCCCCTGAGCTATGACTACGTGACGACCTCGCTCGAGGGCACCGTCGAGCTCGCCATGCGCCGCGGAGAGGCCCCACTCTACATCGTGCACTTTAGTCAGGACGCCGCGCTTGCCACGGCACAGTCGCTTGCCAATTTTGGCATCGCCAGCAAAGAGCAGCGCGAAGCCATCAAAGAAGCGGCAAAGGGGACAAGCTTCTCGACGGCCTTCGGCAAGATCCTCAAGCGCCTGCTTGGATGCGGCGTCGGCGTGCACCATGCTGGCATGTTGCCGCGCTATCGCCTGCTGGTCGAGCGCCTGGCGCAGCAGGGCCTGCTGCCCGTCATCTGCGGCACCGATACGCTCGGCGTCGGCATCAACGTACCCATCCACACCGTGGTGCTCACCGCGCTCACCAAGTTCGATGGCTACAAGATGCGTCGTCTGCGCGCCCGCGAGTTCCACCAGATTGCCGGTCGCGCCGGCCGCTCGGGCTTTGATACCGAGGGCATGGTGATTGCCGAGGCACCCGAGCACGAGATCGAGAATGCCAAGCTCATGGCCAAGGCGGGTGACGACCCCAAGAAGCTCCGCAAGATTAAAAAGAAGAAGGCCCCCGAGGGCTTTGTCACCTGGAACAAGCAGACCTTTGAGCGCCTGATCGAGACGCAGCCCGAGACGCTCAAGCCGCGCCTGCGCATCACACACTCCATGGTGATTAGCGTGGTCGAACAGGGCGGCGATGCCCGCGCCCGCGTACACGACCTCATCGAGACGAGCTTGCAGACTCCCGAGGAAAAGGCCAAGCTCGAGGTTCGCGCCGACGAGATCTTCGCCACGCTCATCGATTCCGGCGTCGTCGTTCGCACCGAGGTGCCGCCCGCACCCGACGCCCCGACTGACGCCGCACCAGACATCGACTATGCGCTGACGGTCGATCTGCCCGAGGACTTCGCGCTCGATCAGCCGCTCTCGCCGTTCTTGCTTGCCGCGTTGGAGCTGCTCGATCCCGAGAGCGAGACCTATACCATGGATCTGATCTCGATGGTCGAAGCAACGCTCGAGGATCCCAAGCAGGTGCTGCGCGCACAGGAGCGCGCCGCACGCGATCGCGCTATGGCCGAGATGAAAGCCGACGGCATCGAGTATGAGGAGCGCTTGGAGCGCATCCAAGATGTCACCTACGAAAAGCCGCTCGAGGATTTGCTCGACGCCGCCTTTGACAAGTACTGCCAGGAAGTACCCTGGGCCAACGACTATCAGCTCTCGCCCAAGAGCGTCCTGCGCGACATGCTGGAAAGCGCGAGCGATTTTAAGGGTTACATTCAAAAGCTCGGCATCGCCCGCTCCGAGGGCATTTTACTGCGCTACCTAGCCGAGGCCTACCGTTCACTCGACCGTACCGTGCCCATCGAGAAGCGCGACGAGCGCCTGCGCGACATTATCTCGTGGCTGGGCTTTGTGGTGCGCTCGGTGGACTCGAGCCTGGTGGACGAGTGGGAGAACGCCGGCAACCCGGCAGCCCTCGATGCTGCGCCGCCGCAGGGCATCGACGAGGTCGTGGCGGACCGTCGCGGCTGCACGCTGTTGGTGCGCAACGCGCTCTTCCGTCGCGTGACCCTTGCCGCCCGCGAGCACATTCGCGACCTGGGCGAACTCGACGACGACTGGGGCATGAGCGAGATCCGCTGGCAAAAAGCACTCGACGCTTACCACGAGCAGCATGAGGAGATCCTCACCGACGGAGATGCCCGCAGCGCAGCAATGTTTTCCATCGATGAGTCCGATGAGAAGACCGCACACGTATGGCATGTGCACCAGATCTTTGCTGACGAGGATGGCGACCACGACTTTGGCATCATGGGCGATGTCGACCTGGACGCCACGCAAGACGGCGGCGAGGTCATCTTCAAAAACTACCGCGTCGGCTTTATCGAGGATTTGCTCGAGAACTAGCCGAACATACTGGAACGAAATAAGCGGGGCCGTTGGCAATATCGCCAGCGGCCCCGCTTTTGCACTATACGCTATGCCTTACTCGGCATCCTCGACCTCATACGAATCCGCCTCGGCGGGCTCATCGTTTGTCTCTGGCGCAGCCCCGCGTGCCTCGTCAAACGCCGCCTTCATGGTCTTGTTGCCCCACGTGAGCTTGCGAATGGTAAGATCGTCGGCCTTCTTGTTGGCTAGGCGCAGATTGTTCTCGGAGGACAGCAACGCCTCCTTGGTTTTCTGCAGATGGCTAATCGTCTTGTCAATCTCATCGATTGCCGTTTGGAACTTGCGGCTCGCGATCTCGTAGTTGCGACCGAAATCATTCTTGAACTTTTCCATCTTGGCTTCGAAGTTCGTGACGTCGATATTCTGCTGCTTGTACTCCGCCAGCTCCTGCTTATAGCGCAGCGAGCCCATAGCGGCGTTGCGCAGCAGCGTGATCATGGGAATGAAGAACTGCGGGCGGATCACGTACATCTTCTCGTAGCGATAGCTCACGTCGACTATCCCTGCGTTATAGAGCTCGCTCTCGGGCTCCAGCAGGGTGCAGAGCACCGCGTACTCACAGCCTTTCTGGCGACGATCGTGATCGAGTTTCTTAAAGAAGTCCTCGTTTTTATGCTTGGTCGCGGTCTCATCGTTCTCGTTTTTCATCTCGAACATAATCGAAATGACCTCGTTGCCGCTCGCGTCGCACTCGCGGAAGATAAAGTCGCCCTTGGTACCCTCGGACGCATCGTTATCTTTCTCGAAGTACGCGTTAGGAAATGCCGTCATGCGGAGACGGTTAAACTCGGTCTCGCAGTGCTGTTCGAGCGACTCGCCCACCATCTTGGTGGACAGGCGGACCTTCATGTCCTTAAGGCGCTCAATCTCTTCATCCTTGTAGCGAATCAGGTCATCGCTCGCGCGCTTGGCCTGCGCAAGCTCGAGCTCGTGTGCCGCCTTGGCCTGCTCCTCGCGCGAATCGCGCACTGCCAGCTCGCTCGTCAGTTTGGCACGCGCCTCATCGCGCTCTCGCTCCGCCGCGGCAACCGCCTCCGACAGGTTCATTTTTGCCATCAGTTCCTGCTCGCGCAGCTGGGCACGCAGACCCTCGGCCTCTTGCTCGGACTGTGCCTTAGCGGCGGAAAACTTCTCTTGTACCGTCGCGCGATAGTCAGTAAGCGCGCGCTCGGCCTCGCTGCGAGCGGCATCGAGCTCGCGCTGCGACTCAGCCGCAGCGGCGGCAAGCGCCATCTCCTGGGCCTTGTCCGCCGCGGCAAGCTTGGCCTGCAGCTCGGCAATCTGAGCATCACGTGCAGCTAAATCGTTTTGAGCAGCGTTGCGCGCCGCCGACTCGGCAAGCTTTGCTTCGTCATCTTTGCGCCCAAGCTGCGCACGCAGGCTATCAATCTCACGCTGGAGTTCGGCATTTTCCTTTTGAGCATTGGCTCGCGCCTCTACCGCCGCGCGCTGGCTTGCACTCTCGCGCTCTACGGCAGCGCCCTCGAGCTTAGCGCGCAGCTCGGCAAGCTCAGCATCGCGCTTGGCGACTTCTTGTGCCAGCTGCTGAGCTGCAGCGTTCCTCTGCTCGACAAGCTGAGCATTGCGCTGAGACTCCGCCTTTTGCAAGGCAGCCGTCGAACGCGAGCGCTCAAGCTCCAGCGCCTGCTCGCCCTCGCGCTGGACAGCCTTCACACGCTCATCCAGGTCGCGCGAGAACTCGGCATCGCGCACTTGCTTGACGATGTCCGCATAGCCGGACGCATCGACCTTAAATACTTCGCCGCAATGCGGGCACTTAATCTCGTTCATAGCAGCTCCTTGCTGGACGCACATTTCAATTGCCTACACTCTACCGCGGCACGCGGACAAAAAAGGCGCCGCCGCCATAATGGCAGCGGCGCCAGAACCACCACAAAGGTGCCTGTCCCCTTTGTGGTGGTTCGAGAATTACAGTCCAAAATAGCCGAGGATTTGATCACGACTTACGGGCTTGTAGTCATTGGCGTCGAGGCCCACATCGTAGCGGTAAATGGGGCGCTCGCGATCGCGGTTGCGTGCGTTGGCGCGGTCACCCCTGCTGTGGATATGCCCATGCAGCATAATGGCGCCACGTGCCTTGCCGTTCCAGCTGAGCATGGGGTAGTGGCTCATAACCAGACGATGGCCCTTGGCATAGCCGGGAGCAATCTCCAGGTAATCGCGCACGTCTTCCCAAATCTGCGGTACGTCGGAATCTTCCCAGTCGCCGTCATGGTTACCGCGGATGAGCGTCACGTTCTGGCATTCGATACGCTCGCGCAGGCGCACCGCCTCCGCCAGGGGCAAACGATAGGTAAAGTCACCCAGAATATAGAGGCGGTCGTCCGCAGCCACGCACTCATTGATGGCATCGATGACCTTGCGGTTCATCTCCTCGACCGAATCAAACGGCCGATCCATGTCGTGCAAGATATTCGTATCGCCCAGGTGCAGGTCGGCGGTAAACCACATCATCGTCTATGCCCTCATTTCGCAATGCATCCAACTCGTGCTAAGTATACAGACACAGCGATGCGGCGGTTAGCCAAAGAGCCCGCCGAACAGTCCGCGGCGGCGCTTGTCTTGCTTTTTCGAAGCGTCACCCTGGGCGTTCTTGCCCTGCCGCTTCTTACGATCCTGCTCCAACTCATCGTCGTCGAGTAGCAGATCCCACTCAAACGGATCGTCTGTCAGATCGAACTGGTCGTCGTCATCAAACATGGCCGCCTCCATTGCCGACTAGCGGGCATCCACCACATAGAGGCCAACGCGCACCTGGTGCCACGGGCTGCGCTCGGGGGGCAACCTGTTGCACGCGGGCCTCAAATACGTCCTCGTGGCCGTAATACATCATCAAGGACAGCGGGCCGACCTCGTTTCCCGGAACGTAGCCAAGTTTGGTCTTGCCATAGTAGATCGCAACTGCCTCGGGGTCATGGGGATTATCGCGCTCGGCACACAGCGTCAGCTTATCGCCCGCTTTAAGATCGCCCGGGACCAAGGCGCCATCGGCATACTGAAATCCTGCAATGTGAAATGACAGAAGAACACGTGAAGGCTCGTACATAGCAACTCCTCTAACGGCCGGATAAACCGGTGTGTAACCTTATTGAGAAGTCTACGGTCCCATGCGGACACAAATACATCCTGTCTGCGTCCTTCAATCGTTTGCCTCAACGCTTGCGCGACAGAACGCTTGCAGATAAGATAGGAACACGGATGGCACCCGTTGCCGCGGGTCTTGCCAACTCCGATACACGTTTTCATCGTGAGAAGTGGCCGTCTTCGCTTACGCGGGGGCGGCTATTTCATTCGGCCGATAAACAGACCGAGTTCGATAGCCGCAATCAACAACGCCAATAACGAAATAACATCGCTTACGTTCATACCAAATCCCTTCTAAAGGGAATTGGCCCATCCGTGCTCCATAACAGTAGTCTAACGCAAAATGCAGGTAATAGGAACACTTGTTCGTATTACCTGCACCCTTTTCTAATGCACAAACATGCGCACGAACTTGTGCTTCCAGCTTGCGTAAGGAGCATAGCGGAATGGCACGTCCAGCCACGTTGCCTTGTTCACGATGCTCTTCTTGTGGCTAAACGTATCGAAGCTCTCGCGGCCATGGTACTGTCCCATGCCGCTCGCGCCCATGCCGCCAAAGCCCATATGGCTCGTAGCCAAGTGCATGATGGTGTCGTTAACGCAGCCGCCGCCAAAGGGCACGTAGCGCACAAAGCGCTGCTGAACCGCGCGATCCTGACTAAAGATATACAGGGCCAGCGGCGTCGTACGATCCGTAATAAACGTCTCGGCCTCGTCTAGGCTCTCAAACGTCAGCACCGGTAAGATGGGGCCGAAAATCTCCTCCTGCATCACGGCGTCATCGGGGGTCACGCCGTCTAGGATCGTCGGTTCAATCTTGAGCGACGACTCGCGCGCCGTGCCTCCCAGCACAACCTTATCGGGGTCGATCAGCCCGCGTACGCGCGCAAAATGCTTGGCGTTGACGATATGCCCGTAATCCTCGTTATCGAGCGGGTGCTCGCCAAACATGCGACGGACCTCTTCCTTGATGAGGTCCAGCAGCTCGTCGTGCACGCGCGTATCGACCAGCAGATAGTCGGGCGCTACACAGGTCTGGCCCACGTTGAGCCATTTACCAAAGGCGATGCGGCGTGCCGCGACCTTCAAGTTTGCCGTCGCATCCACGATGCAGGGACTCTTTCCGCCCAGCTCAAGCGTCACGGGCGTGAGGTTTTTGCTCGCGCGCTCCATGACGAGCTTGCCGACCGGAACGCTACCGGTAAAGAAGATCTTGTCCCAGCACTCGTCGAGCAGCGCCTCATTCTCGGCACGCCCGCCTTCGACGACCGTCACCAGGCGCGGATCAAATGCTTCCTCGCAAATCTGCCTGAGTACCGCGCTCGAAGCCGGCGCATAGGCACTCGGCTTGATGACCACGGTGTTACCCGCAGCGAGCGCGCCAGCGAGCG
>CALGZX010000003.1 GCA_937934165.1 uncultured Collinsella sp. | reverse complement strand
TGACTAAGGGGGGTTTATAACTGCCATGCAGGTAGCCGTGTTGGTAACGTTTTACCGACTTGCCAAGAACCCCTCATAATTAATGCGTCTGCAAAATGACTAATTGCTTTGACCTGCTGAAACACTATATGTTGTGTTTGACCTAAAAAAAGAATACAGGATATAGATGCCTCTTTGTCGTATGATAGATGGCGGACAGAGAACGAGGACCTTATTCGCCCCATTTGGATGGATCTTCGAGCCCCTTGATTGGCTGCGAGGATTGTCCGCATGAGGGCCTATGGTTTTCGAAAACACAGATTGCGCGACGGCGCCGCAAGACAGGGGCAAGCCCTGCCGGGCATCGTTTGGCTCTGAAGCGCAATACGATTTCGACGCGAAAGAGGCAAGAGGATGAAGATCATCAAGCGCAGCGGCACCGAGGTTGTCTTTGACATCGATAAGATTGTCAATGCCATCCGCGCCGCAAACTTGGAGGTCGAGGAGAGCTCTCGTCTTACCGACCGCCAGGTGGTTTATGCGGCACAAAACGTCGCCGAGGCATGCGAGAACGCGGGCCACACCGTGTCGGTCGAGGAGATTCAGGATCTGGTCGAGGACGAGATTATGCGTCTCGACTGCTACGAGGTCGCTCGCCATTACATCATCTATCGCTATGTTCAGAGCCTGAAGCGCCAGAAGAACACGACCGACGACAAGATTCTGTCGCTGATTGAGTGCAACAACGAAGAGGTCAAGCAGGAGAACTCCAACAAGAACCCGACCGTCAATTCCGTTCAGCGTGACTACATGGCCGGCGAGATCTCCAAGGACCTGACCCAGCGTGTGCTGCTGCCCCAGGAGATTGTGGATGCTCACAATGAGGGTCTGATTCACTTCCATGATTCGGACTACTTTGCCCAGCACATGCATAACTGCGACCTGGTGAACCTGGAGGATATGCTCCAGAACGGTACTGTTATTTCGGGCACGCTGATCGAGAAGCCGCACAGCTTCTCGACTGCCTGCAACATCGCGACGCAGATCATCGCTCAGGTTGCTTCCTCCCAGTACGGTGGCCAGTCGATTTCGCTGACCCATCTTGCCCCGTTCGTCGAGGTGAGCCGTCAAAAGATTCGCGGCGAGGTCGCCCGCGAGCTCGAGGAGCTCGGCGTTTCCGCATCTCCCGAAAAGGTCCGCGAGGTTGTTGAGGACCGCCTGCGTGACGAGATCCGTCGCGGCGTTCAGACGATTCAGTATCAGGTCGTGACCCTTATGACCACGAATGGCCAGGCGCCGTTCGTGACGGTCTTTATGTATCTCAATGAGGCCCGTACGCCCCAGGAGAAGCATGACCTTGCCATGATTGTGGAGGAGACGCTTCGTCAGCGCTATGAGGGCGTTAAGAACGAAGCCGGCGTGTGGATCACCCCGGCGTTCCCCAAGCTCATCTACGTGCTCGAGGACGATAACGTTCACGAGGATTCCCCGTACTTCTACCTGACTCAGCTGGCTGCGAAGTGCACCGCCAAGCGCATGGTGCCCGACTACATCTCCGAGAAGAAGATGCGCGAGCTCAAGCTGTCGAAGGGCGAGACCGCGGGCAACGGCGACTGCTATACCTGCATGGGTTGCCGCAGCTTCCTGACGCCCGACCGCTCCGGTAACGGATTTAACAACGTGGCCAACGCGCTGAACTATGACCCGAACAAGCCCAAGTACTACGGTCGCTTTAACCAGGGCGTTGTGACCATCAACCTGCCCGATGTCGCGCTGAGCTCGCATCAGGACATGGATAAGTTCTGGAAGATCTTCGACGAGCGCCTTGAGCTGTGCCACCGCGCCCTGCTGTGCCGTCATGAGCGTCTGATGGGTACGCTTTCGGATGCCGCACCGATTCTTTGGCAGTACGGTGCCCTCGCCCGCCTGAAGAAGGGCGAGACGATCGACAAGTTGCTCGTGGGCGGTTACTCCACCATTAGTCTGGGTTATGCTGGCCTGTATGAGTGCGTTAAGTACATGACGGGCCACAGCCACACCGAGAAGGAGGGCACGCCCTTTGCCATGGCCGTCATGCAGCGCATGAACGACAAGTGCGCGGAGTGGAAGGCCGAAAGCGATATTGACTTCTCGCTGTACGGTACCCCGCTTGAGTCGACGACCTACAAGTTCGCCAAGTGCCTGCAGCGTCGTTTTGGCATCATCCCGGGCGTGACGGACAAGGGCTACATCACCAACAGCTACCACGTCCACGTGTCCGAGGAGATCGACGCATTCGACAAGCTCAAGTTCGAGGGTATGTTCCAGCAGCTTTCGCCGGGCGGTGCCATCTCCTACGTCGAGGTTCCCAACATGCAGGACAACCTCAAGGCTGTCATTCGCGTGATGCAGTACATCTACGACAACATCATGTACGCCGAGCTCAACACCAAGAGCGACTACTGCCAGGTGTGCGGCTACGACGGTGAGATCAAGATTGTCGAGGATGACGGCAAGCTGGTGTGGGAGTGCCCCAATTGCGGCAATCGTGACCAGGAGAAGATGAATGTCGCTCGTCGTACGTGCGGCTACATCGGTACCCAGTTCTGGAACCAGGGCCGAACCGAGGAGATCCGCGACCGCGTGCTGCATCTCTAATAACCATCCCAGGCCGCCCCGTAGCGAGGCCCCGGGCCTTTACTCGCTATTTCGGACAGTCCTGGCTCACGACGGAGGCGCCACTGGCGCCTCCTGTTCGTGCGGAACTCATATCGAGCAAAGGCCCGGGGCCTCGCTACGGGGCAGCCAAGTTGATGTAGTTGAGATGCAGCATGCGGCCTGCTCACTCCTCGAAGTTCTTAGCGGAAATGAGTTGACTTGCAACAACGCTTTGCTTGCGATGGCGGTTGAGCTGCAACAAAGTTTTTATTGGACCTCGAACCCTATACTCGATGTTCGCTTCGTTCATTGAGTTACCCTTTGCATGAGGCCGGGACATATCGTCCCGCCCGCAGTTTCGCAGGCCGAAGGCCGAGAATGTTTGAGGACGGGATGATATGTCCCGGCCTCCCGGGAGAGTTACCTATGAACTACGCGAACATTAAGTATTTCGACATTGCTGATGGGGAAGGCGTTCGTACTTCTCTGTTTGTGAGCGGGTGCCGTCGCGGGTGCAAGAATTGCTTTAACTCCGTCGCGTGGGACTTTGCCGCGGGTGAAACGTTCGATCGTGCCGTCGAGGACAAGATTATCGAGAGCCTCGACCATCCCTTTATCGATGGCCTGACGATTCTGGGCGGCGAGCCTATGGAGCCCGAGAATCAGGTGGGGCTTGTTGACTTTATCGAACGCGTGCGTGCGGCCTATCCCGCGGGGTCGGGCAAGACCATTTGGTGCTTTACCGGCGACGTGCTCGAGGAGCTTATGCCGGGCGGTCGCCATCATACCGAGGTGACGAACCGTATCCTGGCCTGCCTCGACATGTTGGTGGACGGCCCGTTCGTTCAGGATTTGTACGATATCTCGTTGCGCTTTAGGGGCTCGAGCAATCAGCGCGTGATTGATATGAACGCCACGCGCGCCCGTGCTGTGCGCGAGGGCGTTGCGCTTTGTGATGCGGTTGAACTTTGGCGGGACGATCCAGTCTATTCGACCCATACTATGTAGCTTGTGGCCGATGCCAAAGGGCGTGGTACCATAGCGCGAACGCAAAATCGGAAAAGTGAGGCCCAGATGATCGATCAGGAAAAAGTCGAGGCCGCCATTAAGCTGTTGCTTGAGGGCATAGGCGAGGACCCAACTCGTGAGGGCCTGCTGGAGACCCCGGTGCGCGTTGCCCGTATGTATGGTGAGATCGCCGGCGGTATGGACCAGAGTGCCGAGGAGCACCTGTCCAAAACCTTTGCCGTCGCTTCGAACGATTTGGTTATCGAGCGCGACATCACGTTCTACTCGCTGTGCGAACATCATCTGCTGCCGTTTTATGGCAAGGCCGCCATTGGTTATATCCCCAACGGCCGTGTCGCAGGGCTCTCTAAGCTTGCCCGCACGGTTGAGGTCTACGCCCGTCGTCTGCAGCTGCAGGAGCAGCTGTGCGCACAGGTTGCCGATGCCCTCATGGATTATCTCGCTCCCCAGGGAGCGATTGTGCTCATGGAAGCCGAGCATATGTGCATGACCATGCGCGGCGTGCAAAAGCCCGGCACCAAGACCGTGACGCTCGCTCGCCGCGGCGTCTTTGAGACTGATCCCGCGCTCGAGGAGCGGTTCTTTAGGATGCTGGGCCGTTAGCATGAGGGTCGTCAACGACTTTACATCGAAGACCGATGAGGGGACGTCGCGTCGCGGCTTTATGGCTTCGGGCTTGGCTCCCTTTGGTGCCATGCCTCGCATTGATTACATTTGCGCCAACGGGCTGTTCCGGCGGCACCTGGGTAACATTGCACAGTTGGAATCGGGGCGCATCTTCTGCCGCCACGGTATTGACCATCTTCTCGATGTCGCTCGCATTATGTGGATCAAGAATCTCGAGGAACAGCTCGAATTTGACCGTGAGGTCATCTACGCCACGGCACTTCTTCACGATATCGGCAAAGATGAACAGTATGAATCGGGTATATCCCATGATGTTGCAAGCGAACGCGTCGCTGATGCGATTCTCGGCGGCATGCCCGATGATGTGGCGTTTGAGCCGGCCGATGCCGCAGCCATTAAGACGGCCATTCTGGGCCATCGAAAGCTGCGTGTGAACAGCCAACCGCTTGAGCGTCTGCTCTATGCAGCCGACAAAGCGTCGCGCGCCTGCTTTGCATGCCCCGCGCGCAATGCTTGCAATTGGAGCGATGATAAAAAGAACCTGTCGATTCGCGTGTAGTTAGTTTGCGCGGTCGGGGTTCTAAACGAAGGAGACGATCGCGATGAGCAACAAGAAACTGCCCGAGAATGCAACCAAGACTGAAGGCGCCGAGCTCGCCCGCCGTGGAAGGGGCGAAATATCCACCGCAACGGCGGTGCCCCACGTGAGTTATGACGATCTGCGCCATGCTGACCGCATTACTATCGACGGTCTCGAGGTCTTTGCCAACCACGGCGTGTATCCCGAAGAGAATGCGCTGGGCCAGAAGTTCATCGTGTCCTTGGTGCTCTATGCCGACCTGCGTGCAGCGGGGGAGCACGATAACCTGGACGCTTCGATTGACTACGGCTCGGTGTGCCACGATGTCGATGGCTATCTGCGCGAGCATACGTTTAAACTCATCGAGGCGGCAGCCGAGGGTGTGGCCCAGATGCTGCTGCGTCGTTACCCCTTGCTGCTTGGCGTGCGTGTTAAGCTCGATAAGCCTTGGGCTCCCGTCGGTCTTCCCCTGGCAAGCTGCGGCGTCGAGATCGAGCGCGTGCGCTAACCGGTTCTAATACGTCTCTATGGGCGGCTGCTTGAGCCGCTGCGATAGAGCTCTATTGTTGGGACAGTACGTGTCGAGCAGGGCGTGAAACCGCTGATTGTGGCTTGGCTCGAGCAGGTGGACGAGCTCGTGGGCGACAACCATGCCGAGACACTCGATGGGATAGGCGGCAAGTTCGCGTGCGATGCGAACGGCACCGGATTTGGGCGTGCATGAGCCCCAACGCGTTTTCATGCTACGTACGGAAACGCGGGAAACGGCGACACCCATTGCGATTTCGTACGCGCGTACCATATCGCGCAGCGCCGTGGTGACCTCGGATGCATAGAGTTGGTCGATGCGGGTCTGGAGCTCATCGGACGTCAGGCCGTCGAGGGTTGCGCGCCGCTTGGCCTGTGGGCGTTCGTTCGATTTGTCGGCACCTATAAAACTTGCGAAGGTGGCCTGCTTGGGCCGCGGTGCGGGGGGCTCAAAGTTGTGGTCGAGTGCATCCTGAACGGTGATGGGTTTGCCCCAAAGCGCAATGATGGACGAGGGGCTGAGCGGCTCTCGCGCCGCCGCCTGACGTTGCTCGCGCTGGGCAAGTCGGCTGATAATCCAGGCGCTGTTGCGCTTCACAAACGCTTCGATACGCTCGCGGCTGGCGCCAAGTGGTGCGCTGGCGTGGACCTCGCCGCTCGATGTGACGCGTAGGTTGAAGTTCTTGACGCACTTTTTGGTAACGACGACGGGGATGGGCGTCCCATCCGGTCGGGATACGGAAATCGTAAACTGCTGCGTCAAAAGTGATCCTTCAGATTGGGGACGGGCCGGCATGTCGACCGTTCGGCATGCCGGCCCGCTCAGGGGATGTGAAATTAATAACGCTCAAAGAAGGCAAGGGCATTATCGCTGCAGAGCTTCTGCATCACGGTCTTGCCAAAGTGCTTGGAGAGCATGTTCTGGAACTCGGGCATCTTGCTGGCATCGGAGAGGAAGACGGGCACCGTGGCACCGTCCCAGTCGCCGCCGAGCGCGATGACGTCCTCGCCGCCCAGGTCGAGCCAGTGCTCGATATGTGCCGCCAGCTGGTCGAAAGTGACGTCTGCGGCTGTCTTGTCGGTTGCGTCGTTGGAAAGGAACTCGCTGCAGTAGTTGAGGCCGACGATGCCGCCCATGTCGCGAATGGTGCGGAACTGGTCGTCGGTAAGGTTGCGTTTGACGCCGCAAACCGCACGGGAGTTGGAGTGGCTGGCGACGAAGGGACGTGTGGCGTGGGCGACAACCTCGTCAAAGCACTCATCGTTGAGGTGGGAGACGTCGAGTACCATGCCGGCGTGCTCCATCTGCGTAAGTGCCTCGATGCCGGCGGCGGTGAGGCCGGCGTGGGTATCGTGTCCGCTCGCGAGCGGCCCCTGCGCATTCCAGCTGAGTGACGACATAAGCACGCCCAAGCTCTTGAGCACCTCGATCAGCGCGGGGTCCTCGGCAAAGAACGTGGCGTTTTCGATGGTGTGGATGCAGGCGACCTTGCCGTCTTTGAGCGCGGGGCGAATGTCTGCCGCGCTGCGTACGTTGACCATGCGGTCGTGGTTGAGCATTGCCTGGCCGCTCATATGCGCCATGATTTGCGCCTGGAAGCGCGCGGCGTGGGCGGTGGGAATCTCGTCGGGGACAAACGTGGCGAAGCACTGTGCCCACGGCGTGTTGCCGATCTTTGCGAGCGAGATGGCACAGGCGTTACCCTCGATGAGGTCGAAATCTTGCGGATGCGTTTCGTCGCCGGGGAAATAACCGTCGGTGCCGGCGGTAAAGCGCAGGTCGAGATCGAGCGTGGCCCAGCCGATTCGGTCGGCGGTGTCGCAGTGTAGGTCAAATACGGGATATGCCATGGTTCCTCCGGTTGCAGCGTTTCTTTGCAAACTGTCATTGAATTGTATGACTAGGGTATAGTTAGCGCCATATGTTCACGGCGGCCCGCGTTGTGCGCCGCCCTTATCACGGAGGTTACCATGTCCAACCAGGGCAAGAAGGTCAAGACCCATTATCGCGGCACGCTCGATGACGGCACGCAGTTCGATAGCTCCTACGATCGCGGCGAGCCGCTGGAGTTCACCTGCGGCGCCGGTCAGATGATCAAGGGCTTCGACGCCGCTGTTGTCGACATGCAGGTGGGCGAGAAGAAGACCGTGCACATTCCTGCTGCCGATGCCTACGGCGAGCACAATCCCGAGATGGTTATTACCTTCCCGGCCGAACAGGTTCCCAACATCGAGCAGATCGAGAAGGGCATGAAGCTTTTCCTGTCCACGCCGAGCGGTATGCCCGTTCCCGCCGTGGTCATCGACGTAACGCCCGAGGCTGTGACGCTCGACGCCAACCACGAGCTGGCCGGCAAGGACCTCAACTTTGATATCGAGCTCGTCGAGGTCGAGGGTTAGAGTATGCCTGAACGCTTGGTTTCGACGACATGCTTGGGAAATCTCAACGATCCGTCCTATGAACTTCTGCTTCGCCGGAAGCTGGGCGGCGTCTTTGAAGTTGACGATCTGCTGCTCGATTGGGACCAGGTTGATGTATGCACGTTTGTGGGCGTGACGGAGCTGGGGCGCACGGTCGATGTTCGGCTGGATACTGCCGACGGCGGTCGTTTTGTCGACGGCGACGTGCTCGCCATTGACCGTTCGGGCGTGGTGCCCGTGGCGGTTGTCGTGCGCCTGCGCAGCGCCGAGGTTTATTTGGTCGAAGTTGACCGCATGGACCCGATTGCGCTCGCGCATGCGTGCTGGGAGATCGGCAATATGCATGCGCCGCTTTTTCGAGGCGATTCGGACGAGCATACCGTGCGCATGTATACGCCGGTGCAGCCTGTTTTGGGCCGCATGCTCCGGGGCGTCGAGGGCGTTCGGCTCTCGACGGTTACCCGTGAACTCGATTCGGACCGGCGCTTTGCGTCGAGTGCGGCGGATGCCGTTGTGAGTATGGCTCCAGACTTTACGATCGTAAAGAAGGCGCGCGGTTAACGTGCGTATAAGTAAGACGGACTTTGAGAGGCAACTATTCAAAGTCCGTCTTTCTGTTGATGAGATGCTGTGGGGGAAAGCATATGGGTCTTGAAGGAATCAAGCTGATTGCATGCGATTTGGACGGCACGTTGCTGCATCCGGGGGAGCGCGAGCCGCGTTCCGAGGCCTTTGAACTCATCGATGAACTGCATCGTCGCGGTATCGTGTTTATGCCGGCGAGCGGCCGTCAATATGCGAGCTTGCGCTACCTGTTTGCCCCGGTGGCCGATGAGCTCGCCTATGTATGCGAAAACGGAGCCCTGGTGATGAGCGGGGGGCGTGCCGCTGTCAAGCGTTCCATGGAGCGTAGCCTTGCTATGGATATCGCGAATGCCGTGGTTGCGTATCCCCATGCCGACGTGACCCTTTCATGTGAGGGACACCTCTACACCATGAGCGGCAACGATGCGTTCGTCGACCATTTGCGCTATGAGGTCCACTGCGATGTGGCGGTGGTCGACCGCCCCGAGGATATCGAAGAGGACGTCATTAAGATTGCCTTCCAGACGCCCGAGGTGAATCAGCCGGCGGCCCTGGAGTATTTCGAGCGCCTCTTTAGCGACCGTGTTGCCGTGATGACGTCGGGAACCGAATGGACGGACTTTATCGGTTTTGGTTCGGGCAAGGGCTCCGCGCTTGCCGATTACGGTCGCGCCCTGGGTATTTCGCCCGATGAGATGATGGCGTTTGGCGATAACGAAAACGACCGCGACATGCTCAACGTCGTGGGCCATCCCTATCTGATGGAGAGCTGCAACCCCTCTATGCGTGGCATTAACGACCGCGTCCGCTACGTGCGCACGGTCGAAGAGGAATTGCATCGCCTGCTCGCTGAGTAGATATTTGGGACATGCCTAGAAATCTATTTTTTGCTGCAAAGCGCGGAAAGGTGGATTTTAAGGCATGTCCCGAACATCTACCGGCAGTCGGGGCAGAGGCCCTCGAAGATGGTGTAGTGCGACGTGACGTGCCAGCCGATTTGCTCGGACGCCTTGGCGTCGAGCTGGGCATCGAAGGGGAGCGGTACGTCGATGACGCGGCTGCACGAGGTGCAGATGATATGCGCATGCGGCTCGATCGTGCGATCGAAGCGGCTGCCGCCCGGCGTCTTGATGGAGAGGATTTCGCCGGCGTCGGCCAAGAGATTGAGATTGCGGTAGACCGTACCGCGGCTGATTTTGTCATCCTGCGCGCGCACGACGTTGTAGATTTCGTGGGCGGTGGGATGGTTATAGCTTTGGCGCACGGCGTCAAGAACCAGCTTTCGCTGCCTGGTATTCCTTCTTTGCACCGCCATGCGCCTCGCCTCTTTTCTATTAACGGTCATAGGTAAATGATACCGTATTTAGCACGCAATACTAATAATGAGAACTGAAACCGTCTTCATTGGCAAGTGGGGCTCGGGCCTGGGCGTCTACGAGGCGAAAACGCGTTCCCATGCGCTCGTAGGAGGCATGAAGCGCCTCGAGATGAGATAGGATGTTTGCCGGAGCTCCCTGTATCTCCATCTCGACTGAGCCGTCTTCCATGTTACGCACCCAGCCGGTGAGTGCGCGTGCCTGCGCGAGGTTGGTGTTGGTAAAGCGAAAACCAACGCCTTGGACTTGCCCCGTCCAGTGCAGGAAATAGCGCAGGGGAGTGTCTTGAGTGGCCTCGTCGCTTGCGAGTACGGTAAGCCTGCGGCGCAGCTCGAGCTCGACGTTTGATGGTTTTTGAGGCTCTCGACTGCCGCCGGTGACGCTGGAGAAGAACGTATCGAAGAGGCCCATCGCTATGCCTGCTTGCCTGCGTCGGCCGGGAAGGTAATGCCGGCCTGCCGGCGCACGGCATCCATGATACGCAGTGAGACGAGCGTGACATCGCGGTAGTGGCCAAGCTCGTGGCGTCCCGCCGGGGTCTCCCAAATCTCTTCCTTAACGTTATCGATGCCGCCGATGGCGGTGATAAAGTCTGTGAGTTCGTATTCCATAGTGTTGCTCGATTTGGGCAGGTCGAGCACGCGGCCGTTGTCGCCCTGTTCGCGCGGTGCCTCGGTCGCCGAGCCGCGTACGACATCGCCGCGATAGTCGATGCGGACGTTGCGGGGCGTGGACAGATGGTCGATCTGGATAGTGCCACGCTCGCCTTCGATCTGCGAGGGCAGCAGGTCATTCGTAATTTTGGAGTGCGCGAGCTCGACGGAGATGCGGCCTCCGCCGTAGCTGGCGAGGATGGAACCGCAGCCGTCGATGGGGCCGTGCGTGAGCTGTCGCGTGGTGGGGTCGAGCAGAGTAGTCATGCTCGTAAGGCCGGAGGGCATGCCGAAAATCTCGACCATGGGCTCGACGGCGTAGACGCCAATGTCCATGAGGGAACCCGATGCCATATTGCAGTCGAAGATATTGGTGGCGCGTCCCGCGAGAATCTCGTTGTAGCGCGAGGAATACTTGCCAAAGCGCAATGAGGCGCGGCGGATGGGGGCGATCTCGCCCAGGGCGTCCTCGATGGCGTGGAAGGCGGGATCGTGGAGGGGACGCATGGCCTCGAGAGCCACGACACCTGCTGCCTCGGCAGCGCGGAAGACTTCCAGCGCCTGCGCTTCGGTGGCGCAGAAGGGTTTCTCGACGATGACGTGCTTGCCACCGGCGATGCAGGCAAGGGCCTGCTCGTAGTGAAGTGCGTTAGGGCTGCCGATATAGACGGCGTCGACGTCGACGGCGGACGCAAGCTCGTCAAGTGCGGTGAAGTTACGTTCGCCGCCGTGTTCGGCGGTAAAGGCAGTACCGCGATTGGCGTCGCGCGAAAGCGTGCCCACAAACGCGGCTTGGTCGTTGGCGTTGACGACTTGGATAAAGTCGTCGGTGATCATGGATGTGCCGATGGTCGCGATGCGCAGCATACGTCCCCCTTGCGTTGTTTGGTCTACAGGATGAGTGTAGCGCGTGGGGATATAAAGCTGCGCGAAAACGCTATTACAGGTCGCTCTCGTTAAAGCCGGTGTCGATATCGAGGTTGCTGCCGTCGGCCGCCGTGGTGGCAAGCTCGTCGCAGCGCTCGTTGAGCTCATGGCCGGCGTGGCCCTTAACCCAGATGAACTCCACTTTGTGCTTGCTCTTTGCGGTGAGCAGGCGCTCCCACAAGTCGCGGTTCTTGACAGGCTGCTTGTTGGCGGTCTTCCAGCCGCGTTTTTTCCAGCCGTCGATCCAGTGTTTATTGAAAGCGTTGACGACGTACTGCGAATCGGAATGGACCTCGACCTCGCAGGGGCGGTTGAGCGCCTCGAGCGCCACGATGACCGCCATGAGCTCCATGCGGTTGTTGGTGGTCTTGGCGTAGCCGCGCGAAAGCTCGGAGGTGAAGGTCTTGCCGGCGGGGTTGGTGTATTTGAGCACGGCGCCGTAGCCGCCGCGTCCCGGATTTGATCGGGCCGAGCCGTCGGTATAGATGATGACCTTCACATGGTTCCTTTCGTTGGGTACGTTTCGTGTGAGTGACCATTGTAGCGCCATGTCCGCCGGGGGCTAGCAATCTACGATTTCTACCCCGTCTTCCGACAGTTAGTTGGCATGGATGATGCGGTTGAGCTCGTCGAGGTATTGCTGCAAGAGGGGAGAGGGCTTGCGCTCGTCGTGCATGATATAGCCTACGTGCATCGTTGGGGCGTCTGCTAACGGGATCGATGCCATACCCCATTGCATTTCATTGGAGAGGACACCGGTCGACAGGGTGTAACCGTTCGACGTGATAAGTAAGTTAGTAAGTGTTCCGCGGTCCGAGATTCGTATGTTGCGGTCGCAAGGGATATAGCTAAAAGGTTCCTCGGCGTAATAGAAGGAGTTTGAGGTTCCCTGCTCAAAGCTGTAGCGCGTATAGGGTGTGAGGTCGGCAAGGGACAGCTGCGGGCGGCGGGCAAGCGGGTGGCGCTCGCTAACGAAGACGTGGACCGTCGCGTCGAATAGGGGATGGAAGCTCGCACGCGCATCGGCAAAAGCCTTCTGCAGAACGCGGGCATTAAAGTCGTCCAGATACAGGATGCCGATGTCGCTGCGAAACGCGCGGACGTCATCGATGATCTGCGACGTGGTGGTCTCGCGCATGATGAACTCGAACTTGCTGTCGCGGCAGCGCTCGACCACGTTGACAAAGGCCTCGACCGAAAAGGCGTAGTGCTGGGCGGAAATGGCGAGGCGGGCTTGCGGGGTGCCGCCGTCCTCGTAGCGGGCCTCGAGCATATCGGCCTGCTCTACGACCTGGCGCGCATAGCCCAAAAGCTCGGTGCCGTCGTTGGTGAGCGTGACGCCGCGGCTGGAGCGCGTGAAGATCTCCAGGTGGAGTTCCTGCTCCAGGCTTTTGACGGCGTTTGAGATGTTGGACTGAGCGGTATAGAGGCGCTGAGCTGCGGCGTTGATTGAGCCGGACTCTGCCACGGCGATCAGAAAACGAAGCTGCTGGAGGGTCATCGGCGCCGTCCTTTCGAGCGTTATCTACAAAACCGATAACAGGTTAGCGCTTTTAAGTGATTGACCGAGCGAAACAATGCTCGTACTATTCAAAACACACAAAGGCGGTAGGTAATTAAACCGACCACGGAACCGGGATGCGAAAGGAGGCCCGCATATGAAATGCTTACCAAGACGAATGCCGGGCTCCTGTTTGCGCCCGTTGGCGTGATCAGGAGACAGCGACTTACTTCTCTCTAATTTGTTTACTTTTGTTCGATCAAGGAGATCATCATGAGCCAGTTCATCAACAACCCCGAGCACACCTTTGGTTTCGATACCCTGCAGCTTCACGTTGGCCAGGAGAGCGCCGATCCCGCATCCGACTCCCGCGCCGTGCCTATCTACCAGACCACGAGCTATGTGTTCCGCAACTCCCAGCACGCCGCCGACCGCTTTGGTCTTGCCGATGCTGGTAACATCTACGGCCGTCTGACCAACTCCACCCAGGGCGTCTTCGAGGACCGTATCGCCGCACTCGAGGGTGGCGTGGCAGGTCTCGCCGTCGCCTCCGGTGCTGCTGCCATCACCTATACCCTGCAGGCTCTTGCTCAGGCCGGTGACCATGTGGTTGCCCAGAAGACCATCTACGGTGGCTCCTACAACCTGCTGGAGCATACGCTCTCCCAGTTTGGCGTCGAGACCACGTTTGTCGACGCTCATAACCTGGACGAGGTCGAGGGCGCCATCAAGGACAACACCACGGTCATCTATCTCGAGACGCTCGGCAACCCCAACTCCGACATCCCCAACATCGACGCCATCTCCGAGATCGCCAAGAAGCACGGTCTGCCGGTTGTCGTCGACAACACTTTCGGCACCCCGTATCTGTTCCGCCCGCTGGAGCATGGTGCCAACATCGTCGTCCACTCCGCAACCAAGTTCATCGGCGGCCACGGCACCTCGCTGGGCGGTGTGATCGTCGACGGCGGTAACTTCGATTGGAAGGCGAGCGGCAAGTATGAGCAGATCGCCGAGCCCAACCCCTCCTACCATGGCGTCTCGTTTGCCGAGGCTGCCGGTCCCGCCGCCTTCGCAACCTATGTCCGCGCCATCCTGCTGCGTGACGAGGGCGCCTGCATCAGCCCGTTCAACGCTTGGATCCTGCTCCAGGGCACCGAGACTCTGTCGCTGCGCGTTGACCGTCATGTCGAGAACACCAAGAAGGTCGTTGAGTTCTTGGCTGGTGATAGCCATGTCGCCAAGGTGAACCACCCGAGCCTGTCTGAGCACCCCGATCACGAGCTCTATCAGAAGTACTTCCCCAACGGCGGTGCCTCGATCTTTACCTTTGAGATTAAGGGTGGCCAGGAGGCAGCTTGGAAGTTCATCGACCATCTGCAGGTCTTCTCGCTGCTCGCCAACGTGGCCGACGTCAAGTCGCTCGTCGTGCACCCGGCTACCACTACGCACTCCCAGCTCTCTGCCGAGGAGCTCGCCGAGCAGAACATCACGCCCTCCACGATCCGTCTTTCCATCGGTACCGAGAACGCCGAGGATATCATTTGGGATCTGAAGCAGGCCTTCGCCGCGCTGGACGAGTAAGGCGACTTGTGCAAGGACCCCTTGCGACTCGATAGGTATAACTGCATAAAATGCCTGCTCAAGGCGCCTGTGCGAACAATGGTTGCACAGGCGCCTTTTTTGCATAGAGCGGGTGCAAAAACAGGGTTTTTGGCATGCTTTATGCAATCGAGATATGGAAAACTCCTGTTAAGAGGATGTGAGTTTTACGCAATTGACGTGCGCCTTTTGAGTAAAACCGCAGGTCGCGATTTGCTCGGGGTACTATGCAGCGCGATCGAATCACACGCAGCTCAAACGCAGCAAAAACGCACTACGGAGGTTTCTAGCTACATGAGGATCGATTCACGAAAACCGAAAGCCGCCGCCCTTTCCGCCGCTCTGACCGTGGCACTTTTGGCGGGCGCCGGTGCAACCGATGCCCACGCGGCAACACTATCCGATACGGTTGGACCTACGCCGTCCGAGGCGACGCTGGTGCAGCCCGTTGACTATCGCGGCGATGGTTATGGTTCCATGCAGGAGTGGAACGCCTCGATGGAGGCCAAGCGCGATTCCCTTGAGATGCGCGCTCAGATCATTATGAATATGTATGGCGACTATGTTACCGATGACGAGCGTGCTGTGCTGCAGGGTTGCATCGACGGTGCGGGTAGCCTGTTGACGATGGGGGAGGTCGACGCCAAGTCGACCGAGCTCGATGAGCTGCGCGCTGCGCTTGAGGATGCCAAGCGCGAAGCGCTCGAGGCTGCCGACGAGGCGGAGGCTGCCGAGGCCGCCCAGGCTTCGTACTACAACGCCGGTTACACTCCGTCTTACGCGTCTGCCGCGTCCTACGCGAACGGATCGGGCCTGACGCGCTCTGCGGGTGTCAATAACTACAACGGGCGCCGCGAGACCTATTACAGCAGCAATGTGCTTTATCACTATCGCACGGGCGAATGGACTCAGGATTCTGAGGGCTTCTGGCGCGATTCCGACGGCTATTACGTTGTTGCCGCGGGCGATATGGCCCAGGGCTCGACCTTTACGGGCTCCAAGGGTGATTGCAAGGTCTATGACTCCGGCTGCGCTGCCGGAACCACCGATTACTACACCGGTTGGTAATTTTTCTGCATCACGGATATTTGGCGGACGGGCGTCTTTACCGAGCTTTAGGGCAACGTAAGGACGTCCGTTCTATGTATGCGTTTGAGTTAACAGAGCCCTTACCGTGGCGGTACGCTGGGCGTATGGATGCGGGGCACACTGGTTCTTGAGAAATAAGGTCTTTCTCTTGGAGGAAGTGGTCTTGTGAATGCTCGAGATATTGCCGTTGCCGCCGTCGCGTTGATGCTTGGCTGCCTTGGTCCCACGGCCGCGCTCGTCGCGGGCATGCAGGGGACATGCGGGGCTGCTCCTATCGTGGTCGGCGCGCTGATCGCGGCCACGCTGCTGGGAAGCGCAGGCGTGGTTCTTTGCCGCGACGATGAGGACGAGGTGCCGGGGTCGCAACGCTAACTGTTGTGAGATCGGCCGCCGGTCATAGACGAAGATGAAGGCCGCCGCAGGGGAAAGGTTCCCTTGCGGCGGTTTTGCTGTTAAGGCTGTTGAATGCGGCGCGTCGGCGCTACCAGCTTTTCTCGATATCGCGGATGCGCCGATAGAGCCACTCGTTTTGCGGTGCCTGGATATCGTGTTTGGCTGCGAGGCGGCAGATGGTGCCCGCGAACTCATCAACCTCGGTTTTGCGCCTTGCGATGCGGTCTTGAGCCATCGAGGGCATACCGGCGGGGTCGATTCCCTCGATGAGGTGCACCATTTGCGTCAGGTCTGCCTCGGTCAGTTCAACGCCCTCGGCGTTGGCGACCGCAAGCGTTTCGCGCATGGCGGAAACAAAGCAGCGACGCTGCTCGGAGCCCGGCTCCGTGGCGCTTCCGTAGGTCCCGCCGTAGGCCATGCAGGTCTGGTTGATGCCGTCGTTGAGCATGAGTTTGGCCCACATGCGGTGGGCGATGTCGTCCTCGACGGTATGGGCGATGCCGCAGCGCGTGTAGAGCCCGTCGATAGCGGCGACGGTCGCGGGGTCCGTGCCGGCCGCCGCGCCAAAGCGGATCTCGCCCGCATTGGTAAAGGTGAGCGCGCCGTTGAGGAACACGGCGTCCATGCCCTGGCAGATACCAAGAACGGTATGCTCCCAGCCAAAGCGTTCGGCAATCTTTTGCTCGCTCGTAATGCCGTTGCATAGCGAGGCGATGAGCGTGTTGGGTCCCACGACGCGCTCCATAGTCTTGAGTGCTTGGTCGAGACCGGTGGTCTTGACTGTCAGGATGACCAGATCGGCGGGCGTCGCCTCGCTGGCGCGGACGGACGTGAGATCGCAGGGCTTGCCGTTGACAGTGAGCGCATCGCCCGCGTGACGCTCAAAACGGGTGTCATCCATAACGTATTCGACGGCGTCATTGCCGAGGGCCTTGGCAATCATGCTGCCGTAGAGCAGGCCGACGCCGCCCTTGCCGATAAAAGCGACCTTGTTGATCTGCATGTGAATCATCTCCCCATATAAAAGGCGCCCGCGTAAGGGGCGCCTGATGGATTGTATGCTGCCAAGGTGATTGGTGAGTGCGCGGGGCGGCTGTTATGAAAAAGAAACTATTGCGCTGTGCGCTTATGCCGCGGGGCAGACCGCAAAGACATGCGCGTGGTCATGCCCGGCTCCTTTCATCGGGCTTTTTGCTGATGTTAAAGCGGTGCCGTGACGGCTCGATTTCTGCTGCGTTACGATACGTTCTCGATTGCGATTCCACGATGTTTCGGCTGCGTGACCATTGTGTTTCGCCTTGCCGGGGCGCTGATGGCGAAGGGAGGGGCCGTGCAATACCGTGTTGACCCCAAAAGTGGTAACCGAATATCCGCTCTGGGTCTGGGCTGCATGAGGTTTCCCGGTGCGCCGGGACACCCCGATGCGAAGACGGCCGATGCCATCATCTCCCGTGCGGTGGAGCAGGGGATTAATTATCTGGACACGGCCTATCTCTATCCCGGCAACGAGGCTTGCGTGGGCGCTTCGCTTGAACGCCTGGGCTTGCGCGACCAGGTTTTGCTCGCAACCAAGCTGCCGCATGCTTCGTGCAAATGCGCGGAGGATTTCGATCGGTTTTTCGACGAGCAGCTGCGCCGCCTGCAGACCGACCATATCGACTGTTACCTTATGCACAACATCACCTCGCCTGCGCAGTGGGAGCGCGTGGTGGCGCTGGGCATCGAGGACTGGATCGCGCAGCAAAAGGCTGCAGGGCGTATTCGTCAGATAGGCTTTTCGTACCACGGCAGCGCGGCGGACTTCCTTACGATGCTCGATGCGTATGAGTGGGACTTTTGCCAGATCCAGTACAACTACGCTGGAGAGCGATATCAGGCGGGAACGGCGGGGCTCATGGCCGCCGCCGAGCGAGGTCTCGCGGTGTTTGTGATGGAGCCGCTTTTGGGCGGACGCTTGGCAGGCAAATTGCCTCCGCGGGCGCGCGCTGTTCTCGATGGTGCATGCGATCGACATTTGCATACGCCTGCCGCTTGGGGGCTCTCGTGGGTGTGGAATCATCCCCAGGTGACCATGTTGCTTTCTGGTATGACCGATACCGCGCAGGTGGACGAGAATTCGTCACTGGCAGACCTCGCGTTGCCGAATTCGATGACGGCCAACCAGCTCGACACGATTGCGCGCGTGTTGATGGAGTTTGAGAAATCGAACCGTGTGCCCTGCACGGGATGCGGCTACTGCATGCCATGTCCCAAGGGTATTAACATTCCCGGCTGCTTTGCCGCTTACAACGCGAGTTACGCGCACAGCTGGTTTACGGGGCTGTCTCAATACTTTACGGCGAGCGCGGTGCGCACAAGCGAAGCCAAGCTGGTGAGCAATTGCGTCAAGTGCGGCAAATGCACGCGCCACTGCCCGCAGCATATCGATATCCCCGAGCGTCTCGATGACGTGCGCCGACGCTTCCAGCCGGGCCCCGTGACGGCGGTGCTTAAGGCCTTCGGCAAAACGCGCTCCTCATGACCCTTTTATAACTTGCGGTGGAATAGTTCCTGTTTGCGGCAGAATAGGGGCCAAACAGGAACTATTTCACCGCAACTGAAGGGGGCTGTCGTGGGCCATCGGGATTCATGTGATGATTTGCGTGAGGTTCGTTGGGGCATTTTGGGTGCCGGACACATTTCTCATCGATTTGCATCGTCGCTCAAGAAGGTCGACGGGGCACGGCTGGTGGCTGCGGCCGGTCGCACTCCTGCACATGTCGAGGAATTTTGCCGAGCGTTTTCGATCGATGCTGCGCATGGCCACGCCTCGGTCGACGATAACGGCAATGCGGCTTATGACGCGCTGATTGCCGACCCCGATGTCGACGCAATCTACTTGGCTCTTCCGCATGGCATGCATACGCGTTGGGCCTGTCGCGCGCTGCGCGCCGGAAAGGCCGTGCTGTGCGAAAAGCCGGCCGTTTTGAGTGAGGAAGAGGCTCTCTCGATTGCCTCCACCTCTCGTGAGCGCGGCGTGCTGTTTATGGAGGCGATGAAGAATCGGTTTTGCCCGATGCGCACTCGCGTGAAGGACTTGCTTGCGTCGGGTGAGCTTGGCCGTATTGTCTCGATTGAAAGCGTGCAAAAGCTCGATTACGGCGAGCCTCCTTCGGGCTATCTGCTTGATTCGTTGCAGGGCGGCTGTCTATATGACATGGGCTGCTATGCGGTCGGTTGGTTTGAGGATTTGCTCGCGGGCGCGTGCGAGGTTTCATCCCGTGAAGTTCGCTGGCGTGACGTATCGGGCGGCCGCGTCGATTGGGCCGACGAGATCCGTATGAGCGTCGGCGGTATACCCATTCATATGGTGTGCGACGGCAAAGCAACATATGAAAGCCGCTTAACGATTGCCTGTGAGCGGGGCTCGTTGGAAATCGAGCGTCTCCATCGCCCCGAGCTCGCCCATGTGAAGTATTCCGACGGTCGAATGCTCGAAATAAATGCCCCGTTTGAGATCGATGATTTCTACGGCGAAATCCAGCATGCGACCCAGCTCATCCGGGCGGGGAAACTCGAGAGTCCCGTCATGCCCCTTGCCGCCACGCAGCACTGTGCGCACATCATCGATGCGATCCGTCTAGCCCTCTAGGACTTGGCGCTGACGCGCAGGGGATCATGACGCCGGCGCCCGTGGTGCCTGGCGGCCCACATCTCTGATGCCCCTTTTATAACTTGCGGTGGAATACGGTCTGTTTGCGCCAAAATAAGGCACCAATAGACCGTATTTCACCGCAACTGATGAGGGGGAGTTGGAGATGCTGACGATCGGGTGCCATCTTTCGACGACGAAGGGCTATCGGGCGATGGGGGAGACGGCGTTGTCCATTGGCGCCAATACCTTTGCGTTCTTTACGCGCAACCCGCGCGGTGGCAAGGCAAAAGACCTTGACATGGATGACGTGGCGGCCCTGCGCGAGCTTATGGAGCAAAACGACTTTGGCCCGCTCGTGGCTCATGCCCCGTATACCTATAACCCCTGCTCCGCTAAGGAGCGGGCGCGCGAGTTTGCCCTGGAGGCCATGGCCGAGGATCTGCAGCGCATGGAAGCGCTGCCCGGCAACTACTACAATTTTCATCCCGGTGCGCATGTGGGACAGGGGGCAGACGTCGGCATTCAGATGATTGTCGACACGCTGTGCCAGGTGATGTTTGAGGGACAGCAGACGACGGTATTGCTTGAGACCATGGCAGGCAAGGGCACCGAGGTGGGCCGTAGCTTTGAAGAACTGGCGTGCATTATCGAGGGCGTTGCCGCCAAGTGCCCAGAGCTGTCCGATAAGCTGGGCGTTTGTTTGGACACCTGCCATGTGAGCGATGCCGGCTACGACATCATCCATGATCTGGACGGCGTACTCGACGAGTTCGACCGCGTGGTGGGTATCGATCGCTTGCATGCCGTACACATCAACGATTCGAAGAACCCTTGTGGCGCCCATAAAGATCGTCACGAGTGCATCGGCAAGGGATACCTTGGCAGCGAGGAATTTGGTGGCGGTATGCAGGTTATGCAGAATATTGTATCGAATGGCCGTTTGTGTTCGCTGCCGTTTATTTTGGAGACTCCGAACGAACTTGCAGGTTATGCAGCTGAAATTAGATTATTAAGGTCATTGCAGCAGTAATGACTGTCACAAAGTAGAGTATTCCATTCACGTTATGGGTTTGTTTCAATCAGTTTTCTCATTGCAGATTCGTAATTCCAGGTGCATAATAGCCAACAGTTTTTGCAGGCCTCTGAATCAAACGAGGTCACCGGAAGGAGACTGATTATGAAGCTCAAGAAGCTTGGCGCATTTGCCGCCACGGGTGCCATGGCGCTCGCCCTCGCACTGACGGGCTGCGGCTCGTCCAACGCCACCTCTGGTTCTGATGCCGGTTCCAGCAGCTCTGACGACGCTAAGGTCGAGAAGGTCGACGGCTCCAAGGAGTACGCGCTCGTCAAGGATGGTACGCTGACCGTCGGCACCTCTGCCGAGTACGCTCCGTTTGAGTACAAGGATGACAACGGCGATTATCAGGGCTTTGACCTTGAGCTCATCAAGGCCATCGGCGACAAGCTGGGCCTGGATGTCGAGTATGTCAACAATGACTTTGACACGCTGGTTCCGGGTGTCGCTTCGGGCGCCAAGTATGACGTTTCCATTGCGGCTATCACCGACACGCCCGAGCGTGAGAAGGAAGTCACTTTCTCTGATTCCTACTACATGGACGATCAGGCTATTGTGACCAAGGTCGATAACACCGACATCACGGCCGACAACTACAGCGAGAAGCTCAACAACGCTGACGCTACCATCATCGTCCAGTCTGGCTCGACCGCCGAGGCCTTTGCCCAGGAGAACTTCCCCAAGGCCAAGATTGTCCCCTACAAGGACGCTACCGAGTGCTTTAGCGCTCTGCAGTCCGATAAGGGCGACGCTGTAGTCACCAACCGCTCCGTTGCCAGCCAGCTGACCGCCGAGCAGTTCAACACCTGCCAGACCATCAAGCAGATTAGCACCGGCGAGGAGTACGCCATTGCCATCAACCAGGGCAACACCAAGCTCAAGGATGACATCAACCAGGCCATCAAGGACCTGACCGACGACGGTACCGTCGACGCCCTCATGGCTAAGTACAACATCAAGTAAAATAACTACTTGATTGCGCGCGGGCCCTTTCCGCTTTGGCGGAGAGGGCCTTTGCGCTTCTCTTGACGGAGAGCATTTCCGTCTCGTTTTGCCGGCAACTTCTACGATAGGAGCCACCTTGTCTCGACTGAACAAAGGGGCCGTGGAGCAGCGTTTTCCACTGCCCGCCTTGCTCCAAAAGCTAGTCTGCGTCATGGCCGTGGCGCTCGCGCTGGTGTGTGTGGGGGCATATGCGCCCACGACCGCTCAGGCGCTTGAGACCGCAAAGATTACCGCCCGACCCAACACCGGTTCGGGCAGCGCTGTGGTCGGCGGTACCGAGACGCGCATTACCTGGGAGGTCCAGGCCGATGCCGATGAGGAGCTGAGCGGTCTTTCTTTGACGTTTGTCGACGGCACGACGTTTGGTACCGATGACACGCGATTGACGATGCTCTCGGGCGAGGACCTCATGGATCGTACGCCCATGAAACCCACGTGCAAGGCTGATGGCCAGACGCTCAAGATTGACTTTGGCGAGACGGCGCCTGCCGGCGGCTTTTTCCGTGTCGAGGTTTACGGCGTGACCTTCCCCGTCGAGGGCGGCGATGAGGCCTTTAGCGGCACCTACACTTTGGCCGATGGCTCGACCAAGAAGATCTCCAAGATTCCGTCGGTGGAGATCAAGGGCGTGACGGCCTTCGATAACTTCCTGGCCGATCTTAAGGAGCAGCCGTGGGTCGAGGCCTGGAACTCCAATATGTTCCTGCGCCTGTTCTTGAACCCGGTCATTTTGGTCCAGAGTCTGCCGATCGTCTTCAAGGGCTTCCTCATGTCGCTCTCGATCGTGCTTGTGGCGTTTCCGCTGGCAATTCCCTTCGGTTTCGCCCTATCGCTCATGCGCATTTCCAAGTCGCGCATCCTGCGCTGCCTTGCCGGTATCTACGTGAATATCATTCGCGGTACGCCGGCGTTCCTGCAGATTTATATCGCGTTCTTCGGTCTGCCGTTGGCCGGCGTCAAGGTTGATGACTACGTGCTCGGCGTCATCGTCATGGCCATGAATTCGTCTGCCTATCTGTGTGAGATCTTCCGTGCCGGTATTCAATCGATTCCCAAGGGCCAAAACGAGGCTGCTCGCTCTCTGGGCATGAATGCCTTCCAGACGCTGCTCTACGTTATGATTCCGCAGACGTTCCGCAATGTTTTGCCTACGCTGACCAGCGAGTTTATCTTGCTTTACAAGGATACGTCGCTGCTTGCGGCCGTGGGCGTGGTCGAGATCGTCATGAACGCCCGTACCATCGTGGCCACGACGGGCTCCATTACACCGTACGTGGTTGCCGCCGTGTTCTATCTGGTCATCACCCTGCCGCTCGCTCGCTTGGTGAGCGGTCTTGAGGCGAGGCTTTTGGGCACGGCCGAGACCAAGAAGAAGCGTCCCGCCAAGAGCGCCGGACAGGTTGTCGCGACGCCTGCCGATCACATCGCCGGTCTGTAAGGAGGTCCTATCATGAGCGAAACCAATAACTCGAACGAGGTTGTCGTCAGCATCAAGAACCTCCAGAAGGCCTTTGGCGACAACGTGGTCCTGCGCGATATCGATCTGGATGTGCACAAGGGTGAGGTCGTTGTGGTCTTGGGCCCCTCGGGCTCGGGCAAGTCGACGATGCTTCGCTGCATCAATCGTCTGGAGCATCCCACGAGCGGCTCGATTATCGTCGAGGGTGTGGACGTGTGCGCCAAGGGCGTCGACCTTAACAAGGTGCGCACGCATCTGGGTATGGTGTTCCAGCAGTTCAATTTGTTCCCGCACCTCTCAGTCAAAAAGAACGTCATGCTCGCGCAGCAGAAGGTGCTCAAGCGCAGCAAGGAAGAGGCCGAGAAGATTGCCGTCGAGGAGCTGACCAAGGTCGGTCTTGCCGAGCGTATCGACTTTATGCCGAGCCAGCTCTCGGGCGGCCAGCAGCAGCGCGTTGCCATCGCCCGCGCCCTGTCGATGAACCCGCACGTCATGCTCTTTGACGAGGCCACCTCGGCGCTCGACCCTGAGCTCGTGCGCGACGTCCTGGGCGTCATGCGCGACCTGGCGCACGACGGTATGACCATGATCGTCGTGACGCACGAGATGGGCTTTGCCCGCGATGTCGCCGACCGCGTCGTCTTTATGGACGGCGGCGTCATTGTGGAAGAGGGTACGCCGAGCGAGGTCTTCGACCACCCCAAGAGCGAGCGCACCAAGGCGTTCTTGGGCAATATCTCGTAGCCGCTTTATATGACTGACATAGCAGAAAACGGGAGCCGGATGTGATCCGGCTCCCGTTTTTGTTGGGACGCGAATGTGTTTTGGTGCAGAGCGCGTTACGGGCGGAGCTCATTGCCGCTAGGCGAGCTCGGCTCCAAGGGCGCGGCAGGCCGCCTCGCCCTCATCGTCGGGGGCGTCGTAGCAGATGACGGAATCGACGACGTTAACACCCGCCTCGTCGGCGTCCGCCTTCCAGTTGTCCATCCATTCGCCCTCGGCCCACGAATAAGAGCCAAAGAGGACGACCTTCTTGTCGCCGAGAGTCTCCTTGACCTCGTTCCACATCGGCTGGAACTCATCGTATTCAAGCTCCTCGGAACCCATGGCGGGGCAGCCGAAGGCGAAGGCATCATAGTCGGCGGCCTTGTCGGCAGAGAAGTCGGCGCAGGGGATGACTTCGGCCTCGGCGCCCGCGGACGTGGCGCCTTCGGCGACAAAGTTTGCCATGGCCTCGGTATTGCCCGTGCCGCTCCAATAGACGACGGTGATCTTGCTCATGTTTTGTCCTTTCGGTCGTGCGGCGCTGGCCGCAGCTTGTACGTTCTATCGGGTTGCCTGGGCAAGTTGCGCCAGGCTGCAGCCCTGCTGATAGACAAGGGTGAGGTATTGGGTGCAGGCACGGTAGGCATCAAACGTCGCAAGCGCCTGCTCGACATTTTCGTAGACCTTCCAGGCCCCAAAGACCTTGTAGTTCTCGCCGCGCTGGACGATAAACTCGTGTACGTCGTCGTAGGGGTATCCAAGGAAGTAGCCTATTTCGTGCGGAAACTCGCAGGTGCAGTCGTTGCTGCAGCTAGTTTGCTGGGGTAGTGCGCATCGAGTCTGGCTACAGGCGCATTCCGCGACGTTATTGCTCGCGCGCGTGATGCGTGATGCCAAATGCACAAGGCATGTCGAAAGGTCTCTCGTGTCGTAGCCTTCCGAGGCGAGCGCCGTTTGGGCGCGAGGGTCTGCGAAATAGGCGGTGAGGCTTTTGGCTCGGTACATATACATGAGCGCTCCGCAGGGCCGCCAGACCAAAACACTCAGGTGGATACCGAACGGGTCAAGCTCGCGATTGCACTGGGCGATAACGTTGAGCAGGCGTGCTCGGCGTTCTGCGATGGTTTCGGTTGCGGTCGAGCCGTCCCCGTGGGCGTAGGTGCCTGGATAGGTAAAGAGCGATGCCGGCTTGATGCCCGCGAGCGTGGGAGAGCAGTTGCGCACGATCGCTGCCTGAAACGTTGGAATGTCTATGGTTCGGGTCACGGCGCTCCTTACGGATCTAAACTGTTAGCCTAGGAAAACTTATACACGAAAGTAAGCCATGGTCAACAAAAAAGTTTGAATAGGGAAACTAATTGACCGAACCGACATGATTTTGGGTTAAGATGGGGACACCCCATGAGGGTATCTAGATAGGGCTACTTGAAAGGGGAACGCATGAGCGACTTGCTCAACCCTGCGAATCTCATCGTGCTGGCCGTCATTGCCGTCGGCATGTTTTTTGGACTGCGTCGCATTGCCGCTTCGACACACGGGAAGAGTTGTTGCAGCGATGGTACGAGCGGCAAGAAAACCAAAAAGGTTGTTGTGGTGGATACCGATGCATCGCACTATCCCTATAGCGATGAGCTGCTCATCGGCGGCATGAGCTGTGACGGCTGCGCTCAGAACGTGGCCAATGCCCTCAATGCGCTGGATGGCGTGTGGGCAACGGTGACGTATGCGGATCACACGGCACGTGTGCGCTCTAAACAGCCGGTTGATCGTGGTGTCCTCGAGACGGCCGTGAAAGACGCGGGCTACTACGTCATGACGCTGTAAGCGCCGCCCTGGATGCGCTTCCTTGGCTAGGCTCGTCCGCGCAGTTCGATGTCTTGGATGTCGTCGAAGTCGATGGCGATGTCTTTGAGCTTGAGGAGCTTGAAGGCGGGGAGCGCCTCGTCGAGGATGCCGGTGCGGCTGCGATAGCCGTATGTATCGTAATAGGTGACACGAACCAAGTCGCCACGTTTGAGACCCTCGAGCTTTTTAGAAAGCACGAGGGCTTTTTCTTCCGTGAGCTCATGTTTTGGCTCGACGGTGATTTCCTGCTTGCGCACGAGTTCGTAGTATCCCGTGAGGGCGGCAAAGGGCATAAACTGTGCGGCGCGGTTGGCGCGCACGGCACCGTTGGCTGTGAGGTTGGGGTCGGCGGCGCGGCGTCTGCCCTCGGGGTCCGCCAGGCGCTCGAAGGCGGTCGGCGGGCGCACGGGCTGTTGTTTGGGTTTAGGCACGGTGTCCTCCAACTTGGTTGTTGCGTTCGCGCGCGGTGGCGCCGGCGGTAAAGCTTAATCCCTTGACGAGTGCGTTCTTGCCGTATTTGCCTTTCACGGCCAGGACGGCGCGCGCCAGGTCGCGCTCGCGCTCATCGGCCTCGATATCGCTAAACAGATCGATAGTGGCAAATTCCTCGGGCACAAGATTGCCAAAGCCCAGGTTGATGCGCTTGACCGGTCGTTTAGGGTCGACGGTTTGCGCCCAGAGATCATCGAAATAGCCCATGATCTTCTTAAACGAATTGGTGCGCTCGGGTAGCTTTCGCGAGGCGTTGGAGTGCGCAAAGAGTGCGGCATAGCCACCGCGCGGTTTGCCGCCATGCTCTCCCACAAAGATGCCATCGATTGCCTGCGCTTCGCGCACCAGGCGACGCCTTTCGTCATCGCGCTGGACGGGCTTGGGAGCACGGGGCGCGAGCCCGGGGCCGGCGGTTGCGGTGGGTTCGATGCTCGACGTGCTCGAGCGCAGGTGCCCGCATCCGTCCACATATTGCGCTGTGCCGCTGGCGTCGAGGCGGCGTATGTCGGCACGCTCGCTCGCATAACCCACAAAGAGCGAGATGCTGTCGCAGACCACGTGCTTATCGACTAAGTCCAACACGGCGTTGTCGACCATCTCGCGTAAGACGGTGTAGGCTTGCTCGTAGGCATAGCCCTTCGAGAGCACCTGTCCTGTGGTGGTTGAGGTTGCCTGCGGGCGATAGGCTTGGATATCGGCGATGGTCGTTGGCTCGCGCCCGAAGGCGTGGTCGATGAGATATTCGGCGTTGACGCCGAGCTCGTCGTAAAGCAGGTTTTCGTCGAGTGCCGCGACGCCCATCAGATCGTAGACGCCGTATTTCTCGAGACGGGCCGCCACGCCGGGGCCGATGCCCCAGATGTCGGTGATGGGGCGATGGGGCCAGATCTCCTTGCGAAAGGTCTCGTCGTCGAGTTTGCCGATGCGACTGGGTACGTGCTTGGCGGTGACGTCGAGCGCCACCTTGGCCTGGAATAGGTTGGGGCCGATGCCGACCGTCGCCGTGATGCCGGTGCGCGCCAAGACCTCGTCGCGCAGCGTGCAGGCGAGCCCTTCCGCATCTGTGTGATAGAGGTCCAGATAGGGCGTCACGTCGATAAAGCACTCATCGATGGAGTAGACGTGCACGTCCTGGGGGCTGACGTATTCCAGATAGATACCGTAGATTTTCGCCGACACCTCCATGTAATGCTGCATGCGCGGTACGGCCGTGATGTAGTCGATGCCATCGGGAATCTCAAATAGGCGGCAGCGGTTGTGAATCCCTAAGTCCTTCATAGCCTGTGTGATGGCGAGGCAGATGGTCGTGCGCCCGCGCGATTCGTCGGCAACGACCAGGTTGGTGGTGAGCGGATCGAGCCCACGGTCGACGCACTCGACGCTGGCATAAAACGTCTTGAGGTCGATGCAGATATAGGTGTGCTGCTCGTGCGCCATCCGTGTCCTTTCATCAAACACATGTTCTTATCGAATATCTGTTCGATAATACCCGCTCGTCCGGACATCGTCAAAACCTGTCAAAAAGGGACTGGTTTGTTTTGGTAGGTATGGTCGTTCGGTTACATCGGGTATTTAACGCAGCCCTAAAGAGTGCGAAACAGCCCGGAAAACCTCGCTTCGTAGCATGAGCCTAACGATCGGTGCCACCTACATGCACGGAAGGGTTGTGGGAAAGATGGTCAATTATGGGTTTGGTATGCCAACGCGCCTTGTTGCGGATGGAGACGTGGCTCGCTGGTGTGGACGATTGGTTGCCCACTATGGCGGTACCAAGGCACTGGTCGTGCTGGGCGGTGACAAGCATACGCGCGATGAGCTTGTCTCGGCGGCACTTGGCTCGGTTGATCGAGCTCTGCTCGAGCGCGTACTTTTTCGTTGCGGCTCGGTTGGCGATGGGGGAGACGAGCTGATCGACGAGGCCGTGGCCCTGGCGACCGACGAAGGCGTGGACTTTGTCCTGGCGATCGGCGATGCCGATACTGCCGGCTTTGCGCGCGAGCTCGCGCGTCGCATGGCGGCGCTCGATGCCGGCGAAGACGGTTTTGTCCCTTATGGATGTATCGTCTCGGAGGGCAAAGTGCCTGCCGTCGTGGGGGCCGGCGAGGTTCCCGTTTTTGCCATTATCGCTCCCGAACTGCTGGAGGGCATTGGGTCTCCTCTGCGCGAGTTGCTCGGTAGCGTCTGCGCTGCGGCCTGATATTTGCCATAAAGGGACGGGGTATTTTTGGTTGGTAAAGCGTTTGACCTGCCAAAATAAACCTGTCCCTATTTGGTCGGTTGCCGTTTGGGGGCCGATTGGCAACGCTCGCTGATTATAGTCTTGACCTGCGCTAGAATAGTGGCATCTGAATGTCCGGGCGCATGGAGGCGTGCGCCCGTATGCTGAGGAGGACTCTATGGCAACTGTTGCCGCACCTATCGATGCTACGTCGACTGCCGCTTGGAAGGCACTCGAGGCCCATCAGGAGAAGCTCGAGGCCGAGGGTATCGACCTCAAGGCCTGGTTCGCCGCCGATGCTGAGCGCGTGAACAAGCTGAGCTTTGACGCCGGTGACCTGCACTTCGATCTGTCGAAGAACCTGGTGACCGATGAGACCGTCAAGCTGCTGTGCGATCTTGCCCGCGAGGTGAAGCTCGAGGAGCGCCGCGACGCCATGTTCTCCGGCGAGCACATCAACACCACCGAGGACCGCGCCGTCCTGCACACCGCGCTGCGCCGCCCGGCAAGCGAGAAGGGCCAGCTCATCGTCGACGGCCAGGACGTCGTCGCCGACGTGCACGAGGTCCTGGACCGCATGTATGCCTTCGCCGAGCGCGTGCGCTCCGGTGAGTGGAAGGGCGTTACCGGCAAGAAGATCGAGCACCTGGTGTCCATCGGCATCGGCGGCTCCGATCTGGGCCCGGTCATGGCCTACGAGGCCCTGCGTCCCTATGCCGACGCCGGTATCGACTGCCGCTACATCTCCAACATCGATCCCAACGATCAGGCCGAGAAGCTCAAGGGCCTGGACCCCGAGACCACGCTCGTGATCATCGTCTCCAAGACCTTCACCACGCTCGAGACCCTCACCAACGCCCGCGAAGTCAAGACCTGGATGCTCGAGCAGCTCAAGGCTCAGGGCGCCATCGACGGCTCCGATGAGCAGAACGCCGAGGCCGTGGCAAAGCACTTCGTCGCCGTCTCCACCGCACTCGAGAAGGTCGAGGCCTTCGGTATCGACCCCGCCAACGCCTTCGGTTTCTGGAGCTGGGTTGGCGGCCGCTATTCCGTTGACTCCGCCGTGGGCCTGTCGCTGATCGTCGTGCTCGGCCCCGAGCGCTTCCAACAGTTCCTCGAGGGCTTCCACGCCATCGACGAGTACTTCTGCAACACGCCGCTCGAGAACAATGCCGTCGCGCTGATGGGCCTGCTCAACGTCTGGTACGTCAACTTCTTCGGTTCCAAGAGCCACGCCGTGCTGCCGTACTGCCAGTACCTGCACCGTTTCCCGGCCTACCTGCAGCAGCTCACCATGGAGTCCAACGGCAAGCACGTCCGCTGGGACGGCAGCGCCGTGACCTCCGATACCGGTGAGATCTTCTGGGGCGAGCCCGGCACCAACGGCCAGCACGCCTTCTACCAGCTGCTGCACCAGGGCACTGTGGTGGTTCCGGCCGACTTTATCGCTTTCGCCAACACTGCCAACCCTGCGACCGACAGCGGTCAGGACGTGCACGAGCTGTTCCTGGGCAACTTCCTGGCCCAGACCAAGGCGCTCGCCTTTGGCAAGACGGCCGACGAGGTGCGCGCCGAGGGCACGCCCGAGCAGATCGTCCCGGCCCGCTGCTTTGAGGGCAACCGCCCGACGACCTCGATCTTCGGCGACACGTTGACCCCGTTCGCGCTCGGCGAGCTCATCGCCCTGTACGAGCACATTACGTTTGTCGAGGGCACGGTCTGGGGCATCGACTCCTACGACCAGTGGGGCGTCGAGCTGGGCAAGCAGCTTGCCAAGCAGATCACCCCGGCCTTCCGCGACGACGTCGCCAAGGCCGAGCAGGACGCTTCGACCCAAGCGCTCATCGAGTTCTATCGCGCGCATCGCAAGTAGTCGCTGCTGTTAACGTATCGCGCCTTATAGTCAGGGGCCCGTATCCTATCGGATGCGGGCCCCTTTGCTTTTGCCGTGGTCCCGGGGCGCACGGCCTTTGTGGAACATCGCCGGGGCGTCGCGCGCTGCGAGAACCCTGCGCCTAGATCTCGGCCTCCGCATGGCCTCGCTGCGCCTCGGGCAGCTCCCCGTAGAGCGGATGGTCTTCGAGCCTAAAGCGCTCGACCTGTTCGGGAGTGCGACCGCGTACAAAGAGCCACGAGCGATCGATCGGCGTCGCCATGAGCGTGCTGGGCAGCGCGTCGGCGCGGTCGGAAAACACCCGGGCACTCTCGGGATCCTGGAACGCCAGCACCAGATGCGTGTCGCAGTTGCCCATGATGGAGCGTGCGCGTGCCTCGCCATAGAGCGCATCGAGCTGGTTGGTCGACTGCAGCAGCAGCGTTGCCCAGATGTTGCGGCTTCGGATAATCGAGAGCACGTTGTCGATCTGGGGGATCTGCAGATTTGCGAAGTCATCGAGCATAAAGCGCACGGGCACGGGCAGGCTGCCGTCGGGCTGCCTATCGGCCTCACGAATGAGGCCCATAAACGCCTGCGAAATAAAGAGGCCGGTCAGCGGATCGAGATTGCGGTCAATATCGCTCACGGTTACAAACAGGGCGCAGGGGGTGTGTCCCATGGAAGCGAAGTCCACCTGATGGCACTCACGATAGAGCTGTGCCGCACCGTCGAATCCCAGACACATGACCTTTTCGGCAAGGATGCCGACGATGCTCGCGTGCATGCGCTCGGCATTTTGCGTAATGGCGTAGCGCCGCCATAGCGAGAGGGCATAGCTTTGGGGGTCGGTCGTGATCAGGTCGTCAAACAATCGACCCGTGGCACCGTCCTGCAGGTGCTCGATCAGCTTGATGACCGAGCTGATCGTCTGCTCGTCGGCGGGTAGCTGTTCGGTGACGTAGGCGATAAGACACGACAGCAGGTTTGCCGCCGCATGATCCCAAAAAGGCTGGTTGTTGTCCTCGATGGGGCAGATGGCCTTTGCCACCGAGAGGATGTCCTGCTGGTTGGGCCTGCCGTCCGCCTTGCGGCGAATGTGCCTCAGGGGGTTGTAACCGCAGCGCTCGATGCCGGGCGCAAGGGCCGGGACGGTGTTGAGGTCGGCGAAGTTGAGACATTGCACGCGGTAACCGTGGGCTGCCAGCACGGGTCCCACTTCGCGACAGAGCGTGCCTTTGGTGTCGAGCACGATGTAGCTTGCGTTCATTTGCAGCAGGTTGGGCTTGAGGACGTTTCGGGTCTTGCCGGCTCCCGAGGGGCCGATCACAAGTGCGTTGTTGTTGAGTCCCGTTTGGCGGGTGTCGCAGGAAAGCGTTCGATCCTTGGCGAGGATGGTGGACGATGCGGACTCAGATGCGGCGAGGCGGCTGGTGAGGTTAGACATGGGCGACCTCCTTGGTGGTCGAGAGGATTTCGTGGGCAAAGCCGAGCTCGACGGCGCGCTCGGCCGAAAGGTAGGTGTCTTTTGCAGTGAGGGACTGGATGCGCTTGGGCGTGAGGCCGCTGCGGTCCGAGAGGATTTGCGTGAGGGTCTTGCGGGTCTGCATGAGACGCCGGCTGGTTTCCTGCAGCGCAAGTGCCGAGCCGCCTGCCCCCTGGGGGATCAGCGGGTCGTGAATCATGAGCTCTGCATGGGGCGCCATACGGCGATCGTCGCCGCCCATAAAAATCACGGCGTCCATGGACGCGGCGAATTCCAGGCAGACGGTGCGGATGGGGCACGATGCGAGGCGCATGGCGTCATAGATCGCAAGACCCGATCGCACGCTTCCGCCGGCGCTGGCGACAAATATGGTGATGGGGCGGCTGGGGTCGGTGGCATCGAGCAGGCGGATCTGCTGGCATAGGTCGTGGGCCATCGGGGTTTCGATGTTTCCCATGACGGAGAGCTCGCGACGGGCGAGCATCTCATCGTAAATGCTGGTGAGCGTGATACCTCGGGCGGATTCACGCATGGTGAGGGGGCTGATGATGGGGGAATGATTGGTGTCCATGAGGACTCCTTTCTGTTGGTTGTGTTGTGGAATAGGATTGTTGCCCGCGGAGGGGCTGGCGGGCTACAGGGTTCGTCCGAGCCTGAGATCGAGCTCGGTTGTGGGGCAGACTGCCTGTTCGTGCGGCTCGCAAGCGCCAAGGGCTCCAAAGCGATAGAGCGTTGCGGCGGGCGTGGTGTAGGCGAGCCGCAGCTGATGCTCGACAGGGGCACATCCGTCATTTTTGTAATGAGCCGCGTAGTACTGCGCGATGCTGGCGTTCATCTCGCTGCCATTGCGATGGCGCTCAAACTGGCGTCTGCAGGTCTCGATGATCTTTGCTACCGACTTGGGTGCCGTCGCGGGAACAAGGGCGAGATAGCCCTCAAATAGCTCGTTGATGCTCAGGAGGCACAGCAGGTCGATTAGCGTCCTTATGGCTGTTCCCTCGGCAGAAAAATGCGCGGTCATGCGGTTATATCGGTTGCGGTCGACGATGGCCGCATGGGGTCTTGGAGTTTTCTGCCCCGTGGTTCCGGGCTTTTGCCGCGCCTGTGTATTGAGCTCGACGTTGCAGCGCTTGAGGCCGTCCAACGGAAGGAACAGTGCGGTGCGCAGGGTGTTCCGCTTGCTTTCGAGTTCATGACGCTCGTCGGGTTCCCATTCGAGCTTGAGTTTCGTGTCAAGCGCCGTAAGCATATGGGCTAGGCAGCCTACGGTAAGAACGTACGAATCGTTGTCGCGTTTTGGGGCATAGGGGTCTGTCAGCTTGCGAATGTCGGGGTCGCCCATGATCTTTGTGCAGCGCTTCAGCAGTTGAGGGTGGTCGGCCAAGATCGTCGCGAGCGGTAGCGACGCGTAGTTCTTGATGGTCGCGGCGGCAAAGGCGGCGTCATATTCGTTTGCATATGCTCGCTCAATGCGGGCATCCAGAATGCTTTTCTTATCGCCGTCTTCAGCGTGGTGGTTTGTCATAGCTTCTCCAATCGGTTGATGTTCGTGCTGTTTGTTGATGTGTTGGTTGTCGTGAGTGATGTGCTTGCCGTGGGTGATGTGCTGACGTTGGGGTGCTATGCGGTTTTCAATGAGCCCGTGAGGCAGTTGCTGCAGGGGCGGGATGGAACGGCCCATGCAAGGCGGAAGGCATCGTGCTCAAAATCGAGACAGCAATGCCCCGGGTGCCTCACATGTGGCAGTTACCTCATTAAGTTGTCATTGCGTTTGGGGCTGTACTTTGCCGATCTTCTTTCTCTTACACGCTAAAAACTGAAACTTCATATGCTCGATCTACTTAAAACCGCAACGGCGGTCTTTTATCAACTTATATGTCGGAACGCGTCTTTGCAAGTACTTTTTTGCCTTTGTTTCAAATGGGGTGGTTTTGCAACCGTCACGCGCCACGCTATGCGAACGTGCCCCGGCTCGGATAAGATGGTGCGATAAAAACGATGCAAGGAGGCACATATGGCAATTAAAGCCATCGCAATGGATATCGACGGTACGCTTACCAACGATCAGAAGGTGATCAGCTCGCGTACGCGCGAGAAGCTGCTCGCGGCGCAGGAATCGGGTATTAAGCTCATCTTGGCTTCGGGCCGTCCCGCATGGGGACTACATGCTCTGGCGCAGGAGCTCGACCTTCAAAACCATGACGGTCTGCTAGTCGCTTTCAATGGCGCGCATGTGGTCGACGCTCAGACCGATGAGGTTCTTTTTGACCAGGCCATGCCGGCTGACGAGCTGCACCGTCTGATTGATCATCTGCAAAACTATGATGTGATCCCCATGATCTCGCTCGGTCGCGACTTGCATGTCGAGGATTCGTACCGCTGCATGATCACGCTGCCTGATGGCTCGCAGAAAAACATCGTCAAATACGAGCGCGATGCGTGCGATCTTAAGATCCGCGAGGTGGAGAGCCTGCATGAGGTCGCTGATGCTTATCCCGTGGACAAGCTGCTGACGGCGGGCGATCCGGCCTACCTGCAGGCGCATTACGAGGAGATGTATGCGCCCTTTAAGCAGACGCTTTCGGGCATGTTTACGGCCGACTGGTACTTTGAGTACACGGCGTCCGGTATCGACAAGGCCCGCGCGCTCGAGGGTGCCCTGCCCAAGCTTGGCATCGATGCCAGCGAGGTCGTATCGTTTGGCGACGGCCAGAACGACAAGTCTATGATTGAGTGGGCCGGCACCGGTGTTGCCATGGGCAACGCCGTCGATGAGGTTAAGGCTGTGGCCCAGATGGTGACCGCCAATAACAACGAAGACGGTATTGCGGTGGCGCTGGATAAGCTGCTGGGCTAGAATCGCCGATAATGCATGGTTCGGGCGCCTGCTTACAGGCGCCCTTTTGTTAGGGAGGGTGCCGTGTCCGCATTTCCGTTCGACGCCGTTATCTTTGACATGGACGGTGTCATTGTCGATACCGAGTATTACTACCTGGGCGAGACCGCAGCTTTTGCCAAGGAGCTTGGGTTGAACCTGACTCAAGAGGAGTTGAATGGGCAGGTCGGTACCTCGCATCAGTTCTTCCTGCATATGTTGGTCGATTGGTTTGAGCGCGCCGGTAAGGGGCATTTCACTGGCGAGGAAGCGTTGGCCCGTTGGGACGATTGGGCGCATAAGCGTCCGCGCGACTATCAGGCTTTGATTAACCCAGGCGCCGTGGATACGATTCGAGAGCTGCCGCGCCGCGGCGTTCGCGTGGCGCTTGCCAGCTCGTCTCCCATGGATAGCATCGAGGAAGTGCTCAACGCATGCGGGCTGTCGGATGCCTTTGAGTATGTGGTGAGCGGCGAGCAGTTTAAAGAGAGCAAGCCCGAGCCCGACATCTACCTGCATGCGCTGGACCTGCTGGGGCTGCCCGCGAATCGCTGCTGCTGCGTTGAGGATTCGGTGCCTGGCATCACTGCCGGCAAGCGAGCCGGCCTGACAGTTATTGCCAAGCGCGAGGAGCGCTTTGGCTTTAGCCAGGATGCCGCGGACAAGATTATCGACCAGCTGCCGGAGCTGCTCACGCTTTCTTAGGAGCGCGGTAGTTGCGCGTTTTTCGGGTCAGATGAGTAAATACCCGACATTTTGGTGCGGCAGCAAGCATACTTTATGCTAATGCGGGCTTAAGGGCTTGTTGAATACCCTTGAGCCCGCTTTTGACTTAATTGTGCTGGGAGAGGGTATATGCCACCGACTGAAGGGCTAACTGATGGTAAAGCAGCGATACCGCTGTACCAACAGGTTATTGATATCATTAAAAACGAAATCAACTCCGGTGCCTACAAGGCGGGCGCGCGGATACCCAACGAATTCGAATTGGCTGAGAGCTATAAAGTTGGCCGCGTTACCGTGCGACGCGCTATTGAGGAACTCGTCCAGCAGGGCTATCTAACGAAGCGGCAGGGGAAAGGCACGTTTGTCAATGCCCCCAAGCTTAAGCGCAAGAT
>CALGZX010000002.1 GCA_937934165.1 uncultured Collinsella sp. | reverse complement strand
GAATGTGGGAGGTGTTCGGATGAAGTTGATAATCAAGGCTTGCTGAAGGACGATGACCGTTGAGCGAGGCGCCCGTGACCGCGCGCGACGCGTGTGCTACAGTCCAAAGCGTTATTGTTTCGATTTGGTTACGGCGTGCGAGGGCATATGGCTGAGACTTCAAAACCGAGCCGCAGAAGGCGGAGCGCCGCGCCGGTTAACCGACGCACGACATCGGTGACGTGGGGCAAAAACGCCTCGGGGTTTGATGGCTCGTTCAAGCGCACTAAATACGGCTATCCTTCGGCAAGCGCCCGCTTGGCAATGCAGGCAGAGTCCTCGCTGTTGGGCCGCAAACGCGTGGTGGGCTCAAAGCTCAAGCACGACGGAACGCTCGGCTACATCAGCCGCGGGGCGGCTCGCCGCAGCGGGCTCAATCCCGCCGGCTGGCATCGCTACGTGCCGATCGTGGCCGCCGTTGCAGTGATCGTCATCGCGCTCGCTGCGCTTGGCTACGCCGGCGGTGGCGCCAACTTGGACGCAATGTTTAAATCGCCCGAGCTCGCGCATGTAGGTACAGAAGTTGTCGAGGGCGCTCAGGCCCAGACGGGCGTCGCGCCCCAGCGCGGTATCGTTGCGGCGGCCTCCACCATCGCCGATGCGCAAAAGGACGAAGACAAGCAAGGCGACGACGCCGAAACGGCCCAGACAAGCGAAGCGACGACAACTCAAATATCAACATAGCTTGCCGGCAGAAGGGGACGTTCCTTTTCTGCCGGCAGTTTGGGACACTCCTGCGCTACCTAACGTACACCACGTTGTCGCGGCGCGGCTTTGCCTCGGGTAGCGTGTCCTCGGCGTAGCCAAGAATGCAGTTACCGACACCGCGCAGGCTGCCGTCGGCGGGCAGGCCCCAGCTGGCCAGCAGCTCCAGGCCCTCGGGCGAGTCAAAGACCTCATGCGCGCGGTGAATCCAGCACGAATCGACGCCCAGCGCATAAGCGGCGTTGAGCAAGTTGCCTATGGCGAGCGAGCCGTCTTCCAGATGTGTGGGCACGCTGCGGTCAACCAACACCACAACAACGGTCTTGGCGCCATAGAAGGGGTCGCCGTTGCTGCCCATGACCTGGGCGTTGAGCTGTGAGAGACGCTCGACGGTCGCGGGGTCGGTGATGGCGACAAACGTCACCGGCTGGCGGCCCATGCCGCTCGGTGCATATTGGCCGGCTTCGATAATACGTGCAAGCTTTTCGGCCTCGACGGGACGATCGCTGTAGTTGCGGCAGCTGCGGCGGTGAATGAGTGCTTCGATAGTCTCCATGGTGTCTCCTTGCGGTGGCGTTGCAGATGCCCCGTTCATACCCGCCGGGCTTAAACGATAGACGGTCAATTGCCCGGCCAAAAGGATAGATTCCAATTGAGAAAGAGGTTTGCATAAAAGTACCTTCAGAATGTGACAAACCAATGGGATGGTTAAACGTTTTATCCCGTCTACCCTGCGGTTTTTTACCACTTGCCTAAATGACGAACGCATAACCTCTGATAAAGGTTTTACTAAAGGAGTACCAACGTTTATCAATGCGCCGTGGTGGCGCCGGGCCAGGAGGTAACATCATGTTCCAGGCTGGAGATGTCGTCGAGACCGATTTCGAAGGATTTCTGAAGCTGCTGCGTTCCAAGACGCGCGCTTTCGTGTCGATCAACGATCACGAGTACTACATCACGCACACCGATGGCTATTGGCGTGTTCAGGATTGCGAGGCCCTCAACGACAAGGGCCACTTTACTGACTGCTCCGAGCTGGTCAACACGGTCTGCGAGGTCGTCGAGCTGCCGTGGATTGCCGGCAAGAGCCTGCATGACAGCTTCTCGGGCGCTACGGTCTATGAGGCCGTCGCCGCTTAACAGGCAATAAAACCCGATTTTCACGTGACCGCTGGCGCCGCCCCCGCGCCGGCGGTCTTTTTCTGCCGATAGGCCATAAAATGCGCGCATTTGCGGAGAGCCTGTTGACGATAGTCAAAACTCGGACTAATCTAGAGACACAAAATTGGTCAAAAATCGGACAATCGAATGGTGGGATAGATGAATAGTGCGGTTGCGCTGGTCGACTTCGACCGGTTGCTCAATGGACTCGACCATATCTATTCGGAGTTCTCGCGCGCCTGCGGCCTTTCGGACTGCGCCTATTGGATGCTCGTCGACACCAGCACGGCGGGCGGCAGTATTGCCGTAAGCCGTCTGACAAGCGAATGGTTCTACAGCAAGCAGACCATCAACTCGGCAATTAAAACCTTGACGGCGCGGGGCTTCGCAACGTTGGAGTTTGCCGAAGGCAGTCGTAAGAACAAGGTTGTGAGCCTGACCGAAGAGGGCAGGCGATTTGCCGAGCGTTATGCGCTGCCGGCACTCAAGGCCGAGCAGCGAGCCTTTGGCGCGCTTGAGCCATGTGAGCAGCGCGAGATTATGCGCTTGATCGGCAAATTCTCTCAGGTGCTCGGCGAGGAGTGCGATGCCTTTAAGCGGCATATCGCTGCCGAGAGCCAAGCCGAGAATCAAGGTGAGGGGGAGTCGTGCGACTGTTAATGAGGTTTCTAAAGCCATATCGAGGGCTTGTCGCAGTGACGCTGCTGGTGCTGCTGGTGGATAACGTCGGTACGCTGTTGGTTCCCACGATGCTGGCGAACATGGTCAACACCGGTATTACCACGGGCGATGTCGACTACATTTTACGCAACGGCCTATACATGTTTATCGCGACCAGCATGGCTAGCGGCGGCACGGTGCTGGGCTGCTATCTTTCGGCGCGCCTGGCCGCCAATGTGGCTTGCGATATCCGCAATGCCGTGTACGACAAATCGCTCGAGCTCGCGGCCAGCGATTTTGAGCGCTTTGGCACCGGATCGATGATCACGCGCTCGCTCAACGACATCAACGTGATTCAGCAGGCTATCCTGCAGACGATTCAGTTGGTGCTGCCGGTGCCGTTTTTGGCTGTGGCGGGCATCATCTTCGCCTGGTTTATCGATCCCGCCATGGGCACGCTTCTGGGCGTAGTCGTTGCGATTGTGCTGGTGGCGGCGGTCTTTACGGTTGCCAACGCGGCTCCGATCTTTATGCGCTTGCAGAGCTTTATCGACCGCATGAACGTGGTGCTGCGCGAAAACATCGTGGGTGTGCGCGTCATCCGTGCGTTTAACAAGGAGCGTCGTGAGGAACAGCGCCTGGACGAGGTGTTCAGCGATTACGCAGCCAACGCCATCAAAGTCAACCACCTGTTTGTAGGCCTCGACAGCTCAAGCTTCTTTTTGATGAACATCGCCGAGGTGGCGGTGCTGTGGGTTGGCGGCAACCGCGTGGGCGCCCACGCCATGCAGATCGCGAGCATCTCGGCGGTGCTGGAGTACGCAATCCTGATTCTGTTCTTTGTGATGATGGCGCAGATGGTGATTCTGACGCTTCCGCGCGCTGCGGCGTGCCTCAACCGCGCGCAACAGGTGCTCGAAATCGAGCCGAGCATCGTGGACGGCAAGGCAACGCTGGGCGACGGGGCGCCTGAGTCCGCAGATGGTGCCGACGCGGTTGCCGTGTTCGACCATATGTCGTTCCGTTTTGACGATGCCGACGAGGACACCCTGTGCGACCTGAGCTTTGCCTGCCGTCGCGGTCAGACGACTGCGATCGTTGGCTCGACAGGCTCGGGCAAATCGACGGTGGCAAAGCTTCTGCTGCGCTTCCACGATGCCACCAAGGGCTCCATTCGCCTGAATGGTGTGGACCTGCGCGAGCTTTCGCAAGACGAGATTCGCGGGCGCATTGCCTATGTGCCGCAGAAGGCGTGGCTGTTCTCGGGCACGGTGGCGAGCAACCTTCGCTTTGGTAACGAAGGCGCGACCGAGGCCGACATGCTTCATGCGCTCCAGGTTGCCCAAAGCACCTTTGTACTCGACCAACCGCAGGGGCTCGATACCCCGGTGGCGCAGGGCGGTACGAACTTTTCGGGCGGCCAGCGCCAGCGCCTGGCCATTGCTCGCGCGCTCATGAAGCATGCCGATCTATATATCTTCGACGACAGTTTCTCGGCCTTGGACTTTAAGACCGATGCCGCCCTGCGCCATGCGTTGCAAGACGAGACGCGTGGCGCTGCGGTGCTCATCATCGCGCAGCGCATCTCGACGATCTTGCACGCCGACCAGATTGTCGTGCTCAAGGACGGCGAGATTGTGGGCTTGGGTACGCATGGCGAGCTTATGGAAACCTGCGAGGTATACCGCGCCATCGCGGAATCGCAGATGAAGGGAGGTGAGTAGCATGACCGAGGAGCTCAAGAAGCAGAGCGGCGTTGATGACGCCGTTGCCGCGGGGCTGGTCGAGGAAACGGCTGCCGTGGCACCCGAGCTGGATGACGCCGCCAAGGCTGCAGCCGCGCGCGAGGCTCGCCGCCAGGCGCTCTATGAGGAAAATGAGCGCGCGGAGGATGAGCGCGCCCGAGCCGAGGCGGAACGCATGCGCGATGTGGACGATGGAGACGAGGACGAGACGCCCCGCGACACCTGGGCGACGGTGCGCCGCCTGTGGAGCGAAGCCGCCGGCGACCATTGGCGCTTCTATATCGTGTTCGCGAGCATCGTGTTCTATGTCATCTTTAACACCGCGGCGCCGGCTTACAGCGCCCGCGTGATCGATGAGCTGTGGGGGCACATGAAGCTGGCGTTTGCCAACAACACTACCTTCAGCATTACCTGGGAGAACTGCGGCAGGACCATCTTCATCTACTTTATGATCTGGACTGCCGCCGCCTCGTTCTACGCACTCCAGAGCTTTTTGATGTCGAGCGTTGCCGAGCGCCTCAACCTGCGCCTACGCAACCGCATCGCGCAAAAGCTCAACCGTCTGCCGCTTGCCTACTTTGATGCGCATCGTCCCGGCGAGGTCGTCAGCCGTGCGACCAACGACTTGGACAAGATGTCCGAGAGCATGCAGCGCGGCTTGCTGCAGCTTCTGGTGTCGATCGGTACCGTGGTGGGCGCCGTGAGCGTGATGTTCGTGTTTAGCGTGCCTCTCACGCTTGTCTTTTTGTTCTTTACGGCGCTTTCGCTGCTGGTGACGAAGGTCGTTTCGCGCCGCACGCACGATGTGACGGGCGAGCGCCAGGAGTGGGTGTCCAAGATTACGAGCGCGGTCGAGGAAGGCTACTCGGGCCGTCTGGTAATCCGTGCGTTTAACCGCGAGCGCCAGAGCTCTGCCGAGGTGCACGAGGCTTCGAAGGAGCTGGCGCGCGTGAGCGCCAAGGCCGACTTTATGATTAACGCCGTCGGTCCCGCGGTGCGCTTTATCGGCCGCTTGGCGCAGATCGTGATTGCGCTTGTGGGCTGCAGCATGTTGGTTGCCGGGCATATGACCGTCGGCGTGTTCCAGGCGTTCTTCCAGTTTATCTATGAGGCGTCCGAGCCCATGACGCAGCTGTCGTTTACCTTTAACTCGCTACAGAGCGCGCTGGCGAGCGCCGAGCGCGTGTTCGACCTGCTCGACGAGCCCGAGATGGAAGCCGATCCGTTGCCAGCGGCCGCCGCCAAGCTGCCAGGCAAGGTGGAGGGCCGTGTCGCTTTTGAGCATGTGCGCTTTGGCTATTCGCCCGACAAGCCGCTTATGCGCGACGTGTCGTTTGCCGCCGAGCCGGGTCAGAAGATCGCGGTGGTGGGAACCACGGGTGCGGGTAAGACCACGCTCATCAATCTGCTCATGCGCTTCTACGAGATCGACGGTGGTCGCATTACCCTCGACGGCGTGGACACGAGCCGCATGGATCGCGGCGAGCTGCGCCAGCAGTTTGGCATGGTGTTGCAGGACGCCTGGCTGTTCGATGGCACCATTGCCGAGAACATCGCCTATGGCTGTCCCGAGGCAACGCGCGAGGAGATTGTCGCGGCCGCACGTGCCGCTCAGGTCGACTTCTTTGTGCGCACTATGCCGCAGGGCTACGACACGCGTGTGGCTAACGATGCCGAGAGCATCAGCCAGGGCCAACGTCAGCTGCTGACCATCGCGCGCGTGCTGCTCAACAACCCGGCGATCCTCATCCTGGACGAGGCGACGTCGAGCGTGGACACGCGCACCGAGCTCGCCATCGGCCGTGCCATGGACGCGCTCATGCGCGGGCGCACGAGCTTTGTGATCGCGCATCGCCTGTCGACGATCGTGGATGCCGACCTGATCTTGGTCATGGATCACGGCAACATTATCGAGCAAGGCACGCATAAGGAGCTGCTCGCTGCCGAGGGTGCCTATGCCGACCTCTACTTGAGCCAGTTCGCCTAATGTGACAAAGGGACAGTCCCACATGTCACATCGAAAAAAGGCGCGCCGGGGATTGATCCCCTGGCGCGCCTTTTGCATCGGTGCCGATGTCGTTTTGTGCCGCTTGCGTTCCTAGCGTTCGTCCACGAGCTTGGCGACGAGGGCTTTGAGCTCGGCCAACTCTTGCTCGAGTTCCTTGACGCGGCGGGCGTTTTCGGTGATGCCCTGACGGTTGAGGGCGCTCTGCTCGGCGGCATCGTCGGGCATGTACTCGCGATGCTGCTTGGCGTCGAAGCTCTCCTCGAACACGCGGCAGCCGTTGCGCTTGATGATGCGCCCGGGCACGCCCACGACGGTGCAGTTGTCGGGCACGTCCTTGACGACGACCGAGTTGCCGCCGATTTTGACGTTGTTGCCAATGTGGATGTTGCCAAGCACCTTGGCGCCCGTGCCCACCGTGACATTGTTGCCCAGGGTGGGGTGACGCTTGCCGGTCTCGTTGCCGGTGCCGCCGAGCGTGACGCCCTGGTAGAGCACACAGTTGTCGCCCACGATGGCAGTCTCGCCAATAACGACGCCCATGGCGTGGTCGATAAAGAAGTGCTTGCCGATCTGCGCGGCGGGATGAATCTCAACACCAGTGATATGGCGGGTTAACTGCGAGAGCACACGGGCGAGTGAGCGATGACCGTGCTCCCACAGCCAGTGCTCGGGCACGTGGTTCCACTTGGCGTGCAGGCCAGGATAGGAAAGGAAGATGACCAGGCCGTTTTGCGCGGCAGGGTCCTGCGCCTGGACGGTCTTGATGTCCTCGCGAATGGTATTGATAAAGCTCACCGGCCGCCCTCCCTTAGCGCCGTGACAATGCGATTCAATAAAGTATAGCGATTCGCTAGGGATTAGGAAGGGCGATCTTGCTTCGCTTTGGGCGACAAGTGTCAGTTATGCAAACTTGCTGGTAATGAAGTAAGACTTTTGAGGGGTTTGGTCCGTGCTCGCGCCGCAACCGTATACTGGTCAACTTGGACGTGTCCGCGCCCACAACTGAGAGGTTTTACTTCATGGGTTTCATCAATTTTATCGCCGAGCTGCTTAAGGACCCGCGCACCGCGATCGCCAGCTGGATCGCCGCCGGCCCGCTTATGGCCTACGGCTGCGTGTTCCTAATCATCTTTATCGAGACGGGCGTGGTGTTCTTCCCGTTCCTTCCCGGCGACTCGCTGCTGTTTGCCTCGGGCTTCTTTGCCCACAACGGCGGCTTTAACATCGTGGCGCTTCTGGCCACCGCATGGGCCGCAGCCATCCTGGGCGATCAGTGCAACTTTATGATCGGCCACTTCTTTGGCCGCAAGATCATCGCCTCGGGCAAGGTAAAGGCCATGACGCCCGAGCGCATCAAAAAGTCCGAGGATTTCCTGGATAAGTGGGGCCATCTGGCCATCTTCCTCGGTCGCTTCTTCCCGTTCATCCGCACCTTTGTGCCTTTTATCGCCGGCATGGGCGGCATGCACTGGCGCAACTTTGTCATCTTTAACGTGCTGGGTGGAATTACCTGGTCGACGGTCTTTACGCTGCTGGGTTACTTCTTTGGTGGCATTCCGTTTGTGCAGGAGCACTTTGAGCTGCTGATTATCGGCATCGTCGCCGTGTCGATCATCCCGACCGTGGTCGGCCTGGTTAAGGCTAAGCTCGGTAAAAAGAACGCCTAGTCCGAGTTTGTTTTCGGACGTTAATTCCAAGGCCCGTCATCGGATTTGAACTGCGCCCCAAATCTTGGACGCCCTAAATAGCGACTAGGCCGCGAGGGCCT
>CALGZX010000001.1 GCA_937934165.1 uncultured Collinsella sp. | reverse complement strand
TCCTCTTTCACGTCACCTTGCTCGCTTAGGGGCGTTTTCGCTGACCTATGCTCAACCTACGATAATTCCAAGCTGAACGAGTTACTCGCTGTAGCGGGTGGCAATGGCGGCTCGCACCATGCCGGTGCTCATGAGGTAGGTCACCAGGAAGTAGCCACCGTATGCTGCCAGGAAGATTGCACAGGTGAGGCCCACGGTGCCGCCGATGCTCATATTTCCGAATATGCTCACCAGCTCGATGATCACCTTAAGTGCCACAAAGGAGTGCGCCAGGCCCACTGCCAGAGGGAACAGGAAGAACACCGCTTGCTGCGCCATCACCGAATGACGAATCTGGCGGTCCTCACAGCCGATCTGTGCCAGCACACGATAGCTGCGGCTGCCGTCGGCCACGTTGGAGAGTTGCTGGATCGACAGAATCGCCGCGCATGCAACGACCAATACAAAGCCGATGTAGATGGCTAGGTAGCTAATAAGACCGTTCATTTGCGCTGCTTGCACGTACATCTCGGAGCGTGTGATGAAGGTTCCCCACGACCCCGGCTCCTTGCCGTCAACGAGCAGATTGTCGAGCACAGTGTATTTAATACTCTCGTCTGCCTCGGTCGTATCCATCCCCTGTTTGTAGTTAACGAGCAGGCTACTGGAATACGGCTGCAGATTAAGTTGGGACAACAGCTCGTCGGCAACGACGACGGTACCCGGATTACTGCCCATCGCCGAGTTGGCGATGGCCGCCGCATCTTCGTCCGACTTATCGGTTGCGGGCTTGAGCGTATGCCCGCCCAAGGTAAGGGCATGGCCGCCAGCCATATACTTGGTGTACAGGTCGACCAGCTCGCCGCCCATATCACACGTGAGCAGATACTGGTCGTGACCGATGTGCACCGGCTCCTCGCCCATCATCTGACGCAGTTTGTTGTACTGGCTCGCCGGCGTCACAAACAGACCCATCGTATCGGCATTGCTACCCCCGAACGCCTTGGGAAGCTTTTCGCCCATGGCCTTGCACATTTCACTTGGAGTCACCGAAGGATCCGAACCGCCAAGCGGGTAACTCATATACGAATCGATCTGCACATGCTCACCGGCAACATCGGCAATATTGACCTTCTTGCCTGTCTCGTCGTTGTTGTCCGCCGACTTGCCCTTACGATCGCCGTGCCATGGATCGCCGTGCCATGCGGAGTACAAATCGACCGTACTATCGGCCAGCACCATGCGATCGGCTTCAGACGGATTGATGTACTCTTTGTAGTAGTCGAGCGTATCGGGCGTGTAATAGACATACGTCTGAGACACATCAACAGGGTTATAGCGCTCCAGGTTTTCGTTCATCACGTTGGCAATCGACATACCGCACGTCACCGAGGTGATGGCCAAAAACAGGAGCATCGCGATGACGCCCATCGAAAAGCACACCGTGTTGACCTTGGCCGCAAGCTGGCGCACGGTAAACATGTTGAGGCCGCGCCAATACACGCCGCGCAGGCTCTGCAGCAGCTTGATGAGCATGCCCGAGAGTCCCCAGAACAGGGCAAAGGTGCCAACTGTAACCATAGCGGTCGTAATACCAAACTGGTTCATGGCCTCTTGCAGCTTGCTGTCCGTCGCGGTTAGCGGGAACCCATCACGTAGCAGACGGTAATAGGCCACGCCCACAAGCGCCACGCCCACGGCAAAGATGGCAATCGCGATCCAGGGGTTGCGTGTCTTGATGCTCTCGTTGCGACGCTCGGCACCCATAAGCTCGATAAGTTTGGTACGACGCACGGCGCGAAGGTTCAGCAGTAGCGTGAGCACAAACATTACGAGCATGCAGGCAAGGGTCAGATTGAACGCATGCACCGAGAAAAAGAAGTGGAAATTGGCGATTTGCGTCTTAAAGAGCGAGGCCGTAAAGAACGTCATGAGCTGGGAGAGTCCCACACCCAGCACAATGCCGGCGACAAAGGCCACCACCGAGACAATCACCGTCTCGAGCGCCATGATCGTGGCGACGCGCCCGCGCCCCATGCCGAGCACCTGGTACAGGCCAAACTCCTTTTTGCGGCGTTTCATGATGAAGTTATTGGCGTACACCATCAAAAAGGCCATGACACCGGCCAAAAAGTACGTCAGGTCGCCGAGCATGCTGCCCATAACCTGTGCCAAGCCCTCTTCATCGATTCCGGCGATGTCGACCTGCATCGAGATGGTGTTAAAGGCATAGAAGACCGTAACGCCCAGGGTGAGCGTCAAAAGGTAGACGAGGTAGTCGCGGCCGGCGCGGCGGACGTTGCCCCAAGCGAGTTTACAGAGCATCGGAGCCCTCACCGCCCATCATGGCAACGACCTCCATAATGCGGTCGAAGAACTCTCGGCGGTCGGTGTCGCCGCGGCGCAGCTCGGTGAAGATCTTGCCGTCGCGAATGAACAGCACACGGCTCGTGTAGCTGGCGGCAAAGCTGTCGTGCGTGACCATGAGCACCGTGGCGCGCAGGCGGCGGTTAAGGGCCTCCAGGCTCTCGAGCAGCAGACGGGCGCTCTTGGAATCGAGGGCGCCGGTGGGCTCGTCGGCCATGATCATGGTGGGGTCGGTGACGAGCGCGCGAGCCGCGGCAACGCGCTGCTGCTGACCGCCGGACATCTGGTAGGGATACTTGTCGAGCACCTGACTGATGGAGAGGCGCGCTGCCACGTCCTGCACGCGGGTCGAGATCTCTGCCGAGTTTGTGCGGGCGATGGTGAGCGGCAGGGCGATGTTCTCGCGCGCCGTGAGCGTATCGAGCAGGTTGGAATCCTGGAAGATAAAGCCGAGCTCCTCGCGGCGGAACTGCGAAAGCTTAGCCTGCTTCATGCGTGTTACGTCCTGCCCGTTGATGCGGATGGTGCCGCTCGTGGCGCTATCGATGGTCGAGACGCAGTTGAGCAACGTCGACTTGCCCGAGCCCGAGGCGCCCATGATGCCAACGAATTCGGCGCGGTTGACGGTAAAGCTGACGTCGTTGAGCGCGCGGGTCACGTTGCCCAGCGCTCCATATACCTTTTCGAGATGCGCGACCTCCAGTACCGGGGTCGCCATGTGCGTGGTTTGCATACCGAGTCCTTTCTTGCAATTAGTCTACGGCATCTATAGTCGCAAGAAGACGAGTCGGCTACCATCGATATGGCTTACGCTTGCCTTACCGTTGTGTAAGGTACGGGTAGTCTTTTTGGGACGGGGCTTTTTAGCTACCCCATCCGAAGCCTTCGAAGCATGAGGCCGCATTTGACATAGGGCAGCTAAAAAAAGCCCCGTCCCAAAAAGACTACCCTGCCACTTGTTGATGTTGAGGGAGGACTCCTGTTGAAGACTGTTCATGTTGCCGCTGGGATCATTCGCAAGGAAGGATCCGATGAGCTGCTTGCCGTGCAGCGCGGCTACGGCGACATGCAGGGACTTTGGGAGTTTCCCGGCGGCAAGCTCATGCGCGGCGAGACACCCGAGGACGCCGTGCGACGCGAACTTATGGAAGAGCTGCAGGTAAAAGTCACCAACCTGCGCGATTTCTATACCGTTGAGTATGACTACCCCGATTTTCATCTCTCCATGGAGTGCTACTACTGCTCGCTCGCCGATGAATCCGATGAGCCTCAGAAGCACGACCGCCAGCTCGATATCCGCTGGATTCCGCGCACCTCGCTTGCCACGGTTGAGTGGATGCCCGCCGACAAAGGGCTTATCGATGCTCTGATTGAGTTGAAGGAAGATCGGCTTGAGGCAAGCTCCGCCGATGACGCCGCGCCCAACACAGCCGACAAACCCGCCACCAAACCCAAGCGCGCACCTAAGCGCCGCAGCAAGAAGCGTCCCAAGCCCGGTCTGCTCGACGGCATCGATACCTCGGACCTCTCCGCTGACGAGCGCGAACTGGTCCGCCGTCGCGCCGCCATCAAAAAGTCCATGAAGGGCAACAAGCGCGCTAACACCAAGCCCGAGCTGCTCGTTCGCCAGCGCCTGCGCGCCGCAGGCCTTACGGGATACCGTCTGGAATGGAAGGTGCCCGGAAAGCCCGACATCGCCTTTCCCGGGCGCAAGATCGCCATCTTCGTCAACGGCTGCTTTTGGCACCGCTGCCCCAAGTGCAATCCGAGCCAGCCCAAGCGCAACGTTGAGTTTTGGGAGGCAAAGTTCCATCGCAACGTCGAGCGCGACCGCGCTGCCGTGGCAGCACTCACTCAAATGGGCTGGACACCCATAACCATCTGGGAATGCGAGCTCAAAAAAGACCGCATCGACGCCACAATGGAAAAGGTCATCGAGCAGGTGCGCGCCGCAGAGCCGCAGCGCTAGGAACGAGCCGTCCACACGCCCCACACAGGCGAGCCACATCCGCGCCACAAACCTTAGAAAGCCCTTAAGCTCAAAACCTTTCAAGAATGTTACTCGATACCTCTGACCTGCAAGTTTCATCGTAACACCAAACCAGGTTAAGCCTTTCTTTAGCGCTTCTTTGCAGCAGCCGCGGCATAATACTGCCAGCGCACGGGACCTAGCAGCACACCCCGTGCGCAACCTTTTGGTGGACATCGAGGAGGCCGCATAAGCATGCATTCTTCCAATGACGCAACACAGCAGCCATCCCTAAATCATGCAAACCTTTTCTCCTTCCCCCCGACACAGAGAAACGGCCTCCTCGACTCCCCCACCACAAAAGCCAAACGCTCAACCGACCAGAGCCACAACTTGCGAGCATCGTTCGACAAGCTCCAAGTATCCCTAAACAAGTCATTCCCCAACCAAGCCCGGGCATACTAACCCCTCATCAGCAAAGAAGCCCTGACGCCCCACCCATTTCCGCCCCAACGCCACAAGGGCGACGGCCTCGAGTAGGTCAACCTGGGAGGGACGAGGGCTTAGTTCCCCAATCTTTCCGCAGGGGGCAAAAAGCCTCGCCGCACGAAGTGCGCAGCGAGGCTTTTTGCATGCCCAAGGACGATTGGGGAACTAAGCCCTCGTCCCTCCCCGGGATATGTAGCGAGTCGGAGTACCCTTGCTGTTACTCTGCTTTGCCCACGGAGTTGAGGTTGGTCATGCGGATCTTAACCAGCTCGGTGATCTCACGCATGCCCTCCTTGGCCGGCTTCTTAGGATCGAAGCAGGCGGGGTTCTCGGCCATGTAGGCCATGAAGCCCTTGGTGTAGGCCTGACGCAGCTCGGTGGCGTAGTTAACCTTGCAGATGCCGTTCTTCACAGCCTCGGCAACCTGCTCATCGGGCACACCGGAGGTGCCATGCAGAACCAGCGGCACGTCGACGGCGTCGCGGATGGTCTTGACCACAGACTGCTCGATGTGCGGATCGCTCGTGTACACACCGTGGCTGGTGCCAACGCCAATAGCGAGGGAGGTGCAGCCGGTACGCTCGACGAACTCCTTGGCCTCGGCAGGATCGGTGTAGGGGCTCTCGCCCTCAACCGCGGGACCGTCGTCCTCCTTGCCGCCAACCTTACCGAGCTCAGCCTCGACGGGCACGCCCATGGCGCGGCCAGCGTCGGCGACGGACTTGGTCAGGGCAATGTTGTCCTCGAAGGACTCGTGCGAGCCGTCGATCATGACGGAGGTGTAGCCGGTGCGGAAAGCCTGCATGCAGCGGTCATAGCCATCGCCGTGATCGAGGTGCAGAGCGACGGGCACGGAAGCGCGCTCGGCGGCAGCCTTGACCATGCCGTAGAAGTAGTCCAGACCAGCGGTCTTGATGGTGCCC